>CADANQ010000081.1 GCA_902789365.1 uncultured Eubacteriales bacterium | reverse complement strand
GGGGTGTCGTTCCGCTTCACTCCTCGCCGGAGCGGCATCGGGACCGTGTACCCGATAGGCCGTTACATGAAGCTTAAGCGGATCATAATCGGAGGGAGAACCCTCCGATACCTCCCCGCTGCTGCCATATGTTCGTTCTCCTTTACACACGACAGTTACCTTTCCGGGCCCTTGCCGGCCTATTCGCCGTAAGGGCGAAACGGCCCGGCGCCTTTTATCTGATTTAGGGGGAAAACATCCATGCAGGTCGACCTTGCGAGCGGGAAAAAGATCAGGCCCCGTGAAAACGTGGGGAAGCTGATCCCGTACTGGATCCACCGGTTCGTCATCCTTCTTTCGGGACTGATGATTTTTTTCTCGCCGGTGAATCCCGGGCGTGTTTCCGGCATGATCAACGAAAACGCGTCCCTCTTTACCACAGCGGTCTCCTACGGCACCATTACCAACACCATGGCCCGCGCGCTGAAAAAGGAATGGATCCTTGAATCGGACATCCGTTTCCTGATGCTTGCCTGCGCCGTCACCATTCTGGGCATCCTTCTGTGCGCGGTGGGCGGCTGCATGAGTGCGGGCAACAACAAGATGAAAAAAACCGGCGTGATCTTCCCGCTCGCGGGCAGCCTGGTGATGCTGGGCGGCCTTCAGATGATCCGGGGAGCCTACGGCCGTATTTATTCCGTGGCGGAAGCCGCCGGAAAGCTTGACACCATCAAGCCCATGCTGCCCGGCGGCCTTACGGTGTTCTATGTCGCCGCCGCCCTGATTTTCGTTACCTCCCTGGTTGTCCTGGCGATGAACCTCAGGAAACCGTTGGAGAAGAAAATGGAAATGGACGAAAAATACCGTCTTTTCCTGATGTTCCTGCCGGTGCTCCTGCTGACCTTCGTCTTCGCCTATCTGCCCATTTACGGCTGGCGCTTCGCCTTTTTCGATTACCAGAGCGGCGACGCCCTGACAAGGGACAATTACGTCGGCTTCTACTGGTTCAGCATCCTTGTGGAAAACGAGGCGACCCGGGCCGATATCGGCAGGGTGCTGACGAACACCCTGGCCATGAGCGGCCTTGGCATCCTGACCAGCTGGCTGCCCATCGCCTTCGCGGTGCTCCTGGCCGAGCTCAGGTCCACCAAATTCCAGCGCGTGGTGCAGACCCTGACCACCATCCCCAACTTTATTTCCTGGGTGCTGGTGTACGCCATCGCCCTGGCGATCTTCTCCACCGACGGTTTTGTCAACTCCTTTATCCGCAACGTTCTGGGGCGGCCCGCGGCCACCGATTACCTGGCCAACGCCGACCACATCTGGCTGAAAATGCTTCTGTGGGGCACGTGGAAGGGCGTCGGCTGGAGCGCCATCATCTATATCGCCGGCATCGCGGGCATCGACCAGCAATTGTATGAGGCGGCCCGGGTGGACGGCGCCAACCGCTTCCACTGCATCTGGCACATCACCATCCCCGGCCTGCTGCCCACCTATATGGTCATGCTGCTGATGTCCATCGCCGGCATCCTTTCCAACGGCATGGAGCAGTACCTGGTCTTCCAGAACCCGCTGAACACCGGCACCATCGAGGTGCTGGACCTGTATGTGTACCAGATCGGCATCGGGAAGGGCCAGATTCCGCTGTCCACGGTAGTCGGCATCACCAAATCCCTGGTGGGCGTGGTCCTGCTGTTCGGCGCCAACGGAATCTCCAAGGCGATCCGCGGCGAAAGCATCATATAAGGGGGGTGGGAAACATGACCGCGAAATCGGCTGCCGTCAACGTCCATGACAAGCACGAAAACCAGATCAAACGCACCGCGGGCGACTGGGTGTTTGAGATCTTCCTGTATGTCTTCTTCGGTATTTTCACCCTTCTGTGCATCTTCCCGTTCTATTACCTGTTCATCAACACCATTTCCAACAACGACGCGGTGACCTCGGGCCTGGTGAACTTCTATCCCATCGGCGTCCATTTCAACAACTACATCGCCCTGAAGGATGTCAACGACCTTTTGCCATCGGTGCTGGTCACCGTGCTCAGAACCGTCCTCGGCACCGCCCTGATGGTGGCCACCTCCGCCTGGGCCGGGTATCTTGTGACCAAGCAGAAGATGTGGCGCCGCAGTTTGTGGTACCGCGCCCTGGTCATCACCATGTACTTCAACGCGGGCCTGATCCCCTGGTACATGAACATGCTGATGCTGGGCCTTACGGAAAACTTCCTGGCCTACATCATCCCGGGCATGGTGGCGCCCTACAACATCATCCTGGTGAAGACCTACATCGAATCCATTCCCGCCTCCCTGGAGGAGAGCGCCACCATCGACGGGGCCGGCAGCGTGCAGGTCTTCTATAAGATCATCCTGCCGCTTTCCATCCCGATCCTCGCGACCATCTCCATTTTCGGCGCGGTGGGCAACTGGAACTCCTTCCAGGATTCCCTGCTCCTGATGGCCAAATCCACCCGGCTGCAGACCCTGCAGCACCGCCTGTACATCTACCTGAACCAGGCGTCCAACCTTTCCGCCGCCATGACCACCGGCGTGGGCGGTGTGTCCAGCCAGATGACGGACAGCCTGCTCAACTCCAAGGTGGTCAAGTACACCATTTCCATGGTTTCCATCATCCCGATCCTGTGCGTGTATCCCTTCATGCAGCGCTTCTTCGTCAAGGGGATCATGCTCGGCGCGGTCAAGGGATGATCAGTACAGTATCAAATCGACCAAAGAGGAGGAAAACATCATGAAAAAGACCGTCTCGATCCTTTGCGCGCTGATGCTTATCCTTTGCGCGGTTCCCTTCTCCGCCCCGGCTGAGGAAGCCGCCGGGAACGGCCGCACCGATTCGGTGGAAAGGGAAGTCACCGAGGTGGACCGCGATGCCGAGCCCATCACCCTGAACGTGTACAGCCAGCTGGCCAACTACCAGGGCGTGGCCCCCGACACCACCTGGGGCGCCACGGTGCTGCTGGATAAGTTCAACGTGCGCCTGAACATCATCCCCGATTCCGACGGCACCTTCGAGACCCGCATGGCCTCCGGCAACCTAGGCGACATCATCGTCTGGGGCGCCAATGGCGCCGATTACAAGCGCGCCGTGGAAAAGGGCATGCTGCTGGACTGGGAAGAGGATGACCTGGCCGAGGATTACGCCCCCTACCTGTGGAAGTACTACAGCGCGGCCCTGGAAGCCAACCGTGATGTTTCCGGCGACGGCAAGATCCACGGCTTCGGCCATTCCGTCGCCTTCACCAGGGGCAGCCACGCCTCCTTCTTCTACACCTGGGACATTCGCTGGGATTTGTATAAGCAGCTGGGATATCCCGAGGTGAAGAACCTGGACGATCTGTTTGACGTGCTGAAGGCCATGAAGGAGATCTGCCCCACCGACGAAAAGGGCAACCAGACCTACGCCACCTCCATCTGGCCCGACTGGGACGGCAACATGGTGATGTACGTCAAGTCCCTGGGCACCGCCTATTACGGCTATGACGAATTGGGCTTCGGCTATTACAACCCCAACAACGGCCAGTTCGTTTCCTGCCTGGAGGAAGGCGGCCCCTACCTGACCTGCCTTAAGTTCTTCAACCGCCTGTATCAGAACGGCCTGCTGGACCCCAACTCCATGACCCAGACCTATGACGTCATGGCTGAAAAGGTCAAGAACGGCGGCACCTTCTGGGGCATCTTCAACTACTCCACTTCCTCTGTGTTCAACACCACCGACCACCTGGCCGACGGCAAGATGATGTACTCCCTGGTGCCCAAAGAGGCCAGCCCCATCGTGTACGGCCTGGGCACCAACGGCGGCAACCGCGTGTGGACCGTCGGCAACTTCTCCGAATATCCCGAGCTCTGCCTGGAGATCATCGACTGGCTGGCGACCCCCGAAGGCAGCATGTACATGTGGTACGGCCCGCAGGGCGTGACCTGGGATTATGACGAAAACGGCGCTGCCTACTTCACCGAGCTTGGGCTGAAAACCAACAGCGATTCCTCCTACTCCATGGACGGCGTGCAGTGGACCAGTCCCTGGACCGGCAAGACCTATACCTTCACCGGCACCTACAACGACGGCAACGTCCAGATCAACAACACCACCCTGGCCATGGACATGATCAACCCCGACGGCAACGGCCTGGAGACCTTCAACAAGCTGAGCTGGGCCTCGGTGATCGTTTCCGATTCCAACCCCATCGAGGAAGACTGGCGCGCCTATACCGGCTTCGCCTCCGCCGACCAGTACATGAACGCCGGCAATTACACCGTGATGCCTGAGATCAACTATTCCGAGTCCGCCCGGGACGGCAGCCTGAAGCTGGCCTGGGACCAGGTGGCCAAGACCATCGTCGAGTGCTCCTGGAGGGCCATCTACGCCAAGAGCGACGCCGAGTTCGACGCGGTCGTGCGCGAGATGACCGCCCGCGTCCGCCAGTACGGCTGGGACAAGTGCGTCGCCTGGTGCGAACAGGAATGCCTCGCCAAATGGACCCTGAGCAACGAAGCCGAATAAAAAACTACCTGCAAGGCGCGTTCCGCCCGCGCGGAACGCGCCCTTGCACTGTCAAAAGGGGGTCAACCATGAAAAACAGCCTCGCCAAAACGATCAGAACCGCCGCCGCGGCCATGGGCGCCGTGATGGTGCTCTCCTGCGCTCCCGCAGCTTTTGCGGAGGACGCGCATGACCTTTCCTCCCTCACGGCGGGGGAATTCACCGTGATGATGGGCAACGGCATCAACCTCGGCAACACCATGGAGGCCTACGGCCACGTTTACGGCACCGACCGGGACACGTCCTATTACGAGACCGTCTGGGGACAGCCGCTGACCACCGCGCAGATGTTCGCCGATTACAAGGCCGCCGGCTTTGATTCGGTCCGCATCCCCGTGGCCTGGACCAACATGATCGATTATGAATCCGGGGATTACACCATCGATCCCCGCCTGCTGGAACGGGTGAAGGAAATCGTGGATTACGCCTACGATCAGGACATGTTCGTCATCATCAACGACCACTGGGACGGCTCCTGGTGGGGCATGTTCGGGGCGAAGAGCGCCTCCACCCGCAAAATCGCCGAGGACCTGTACGTGTCCATGTGGACGCAGATCGCCGAATATTTTTCCGGGTACGATCTGCACCTCGTCTTTGAAGGCGCCAACGAGGAACTGGGCGACCGCCTGAACGACATCCCGCTGGCGGGCTGCGACATCAGCCCCGAGCTGCAGGCAAAACTGGACGCGGCGGGCATCAGACTGGAGCCCGGCGTCCTCACCAAGGACCAGTGCTACGCGGAGGCGAACCGCATCAATCAGCTGTTTGTGGACACGGTCCGCGCCACCGGCGGGAACAACGCCGAACGCTTCCTGCTGATTCCCGGCTACAACACGGATTTCGCCGCCACCTGCGACCCCCGCTTCCATATGCCGACGGACAGCGCCGAATCCAGGCTCCTGCTTTCGGTGCACTACTACACCCCCTGGAGCTACTGCGGTACCTCCGGCGAGAGCAGCTGGGGCACCGTCAAAAACTATGAGGAAATGAACGAGCTGTGCAAAATGATGAGCCGCTGGACCGAAGCGGGCTACGGCGTCGTCATCGGCGAATGCTCCGCCATGCCCACCTCCGCCGGCACCCTGAAGCCCGGCACCCTGGACTGGTTCGGCAATTTCTTTGACAACTGCGATTTGTACAACTTCGTTCCGATGGTCTGGGAGACCGGCGATTTCCACAACAAGCAGACCGGCGCATGGATCGACGACAGCCTGCTGTCCTTCATGCGCGAACGCAGCAACACCGCCCGCGCGGGCATGACGCAGGAGGAGATCCGGGCGGCCGCCGAGGCGGAAATGGCGGCGAAGAAGGCCGCCGCGCCGGAGTCCTTCACCTACTCGGACATTCCCGCGGACGCCGCCGTGGCATGGATCATGTGGGACAGCGCCGACTGGAACCTGATGTACAGCGTGGGCGACACCTATGATCCCGATTCCCGCACCGCGGGCCTGGTGCCGGTGGACGCGCAGATCACCGGCTGGGGCACCTACACTGTTTCCCTGGACTTCTCCGGTACCGCGGCCGGCGCCAACACCGGCACCGCCTTCTCGGCCATCGGGCTCAGGTACGGCGAGGTGCTGTTCCCCGGCTATGTCATCGATATCGTTTCCATCACCTGCGACGGGAAGAACATCCCCATGAAGGGCCGGCCCTACACCACCAGCGACGACGGGCTGTGCACCCGCGTGAACCTGTATAACGGCTGGGTTTCCGCCATCCCCGCCGACGCCCGCACCCGCGGCGGCGGCACCATCGGCTGCAGCCCCACCGTGATCAATTCCGATACCATCGGGACCTTTAAGAAGATCGAGATCACCTTCCGGTTTGTTCCCGGCGCCCAGGGCCCGTCCGAAAACGACCTGCGCAGGGACGAGAAGCCCTCGTTCTGATCCCGGAGCCCGTTCTTCCGGGGCCTGCGCGGCCCCGGAAGAACGCGGCAGGGCTTTGCCCCCGCACCCCGAATCGGCGAACAGCCGGATACCGACAAAAGACAATTTCCGCCTGTCAGTGCGTACAGGTTTCCCTTTTCGGCCGCCGGGCCGCGGGAAACATGAATGGCAAAAAAACCTGACGGCGGCGCAAAAAAAGCCCCGGGAAAAGCTCTTTTTCCCGGGGCATAAATGTTTTTTACAGGGTGATGGAGGCGCCGGGGGCGATCTCGTAAACCGTGCCTTTTTCGGAGAACCAGAGACGGGAGGCGGTGGGGTTGACGACTCGCCTGCCGTCGGCGGAGAAGACGAGGCGGCCGAAGTCCCGCGCATAGTCGAACGCCTGGATGTTGGTGCAGTACCACACGTCCTCATGTCCGCCGGCTTTGGCGGCGAAGTCCTCGATCACCTGCCAGTTGCCGTTCCCTTCGAATTCGTAGCTGTGGCCCCACAGGTAGAACAGCTTGCAGTCCCAATAGGCCGGCTCTTTCAGGAACCGATCCGTCAGTTCCCCAAGCAGCGGGTCGTCGTGGTGGCAGGTGGGGTGCAGGGTCAGCCAGTTGTCGGGCAATTGGAAACGGTGGGTGGAGTTCACGGTGCGGCAGTATTCGATGCCGCAGTTTTTCAGCGCTTCGCAGGCCGCGGCGTTATAGGCGCCGTAGGGATAGGCGGCCCCCCGCACGACGGTATGGAACATATCCTCCAGCGCCCTGCGGTCATCCAGGATCTCCCGGATCAGAAGAGGCGCGCTCAGGCCCGTGAAGGAGGCGTGGGTCACGCCGTGGACGGCCACCTCGTGCCCGGAATCCCTGTACAGGGCCAGGGCCCGGGACGCGGTCATGCGGCGGTGGACCTGCCCTTTGGGCCAGACGTGCCCCTCCGGAGCCCACAGGCCGCTGTTCAGGTTGAAGGTGCATTTGATGCCGTGTTTGTTAAGGATATCCGTCAGGGTGATGTCCTGTTCCACCCCGTCGTCGTAGCTCAGGGTCAGGGCTTTGCCGAGCCCTCCGGGAAAACGCATCAGCATGTCCGTATCCTCCTTGGTTTGATCGCTTTATTTGTTCAGCACATTTTCGATCAGCTTCAGGCCGTACTGTTTAACCATCGCCATGGCGCGCTCTTCGCATTCGGGCAGGAACACCCTCTCCGGGGCGTGGGAGTCCGCGCCGAAGACCGTTTCCACGCCTTCCTCCCCGGCGATCTTCCAGAAGCGGGGGTTGGGGTAGTTCCGGTGTTCGATGAGCCCCAGAAAATTGATTTCCGCCGGGATGCCCAGCCTTTTAAGGGACGCGCACAGGCCGCGGATGTGCTTTTCGTAAATCTCCGCGGGACCGGTATAATTGATCATGTCGGGATGGGCGAGGTAAAGGAAACGTCCTGTTTCCAGCGCTTCGGCAACCTGGGCACAGTATTTCGCGAGAACCGCCTCGTCCTCCGTGGGCCGGCCGGGGTAGACCCCGTCAAACTCGTTGTTCAGGGCGTGCTGCCCGAGAATGAAGTATTCGATGGGATAGTCCGCGCAAAGCCTGAGCAGGGCCTCGAAATACCTGGGGTAGTATTCAACCTCCAGTCCCAGGTGGATATCGATGTCGTTTTTGTATTCCGCCTTCAGGTCCAGGGTCTCCCGGACATAGCCCTCCAGCTGCTCCGGAAGCATCCGGAAGGTGGAACGGTAGCCTCCGTCAAAGGGGTAAGGCGTGTGGTCAGAAAAGCCGAAAATTTTGTATCCGCCTTCGATGGCCCGTTCCACGTATTCTCTCTGGGTGCCGACGGCGTGATTGCAGCGTGCGGTGTGGCTGTGGTAATTGGCAAGCATCCGGTTTCATCTCCGTTTCATGTCCCTCCCGAAAGGGGAGGCAAGGAGATTGTACCACAGACCGGCGTATGAAACAATTTGTCGATCGGGTTTTTTATTCCGTCAGCAGGGAAGTAAACCCCGGCGCCGTATCCGGCGGGACGCGGAATGTTTTCCGGTTGCGGTTTTGCCGCTTTTGATGCATAATGGATATGCCCCCGGCGAGGGATTCGCCCGGCCCCGGAAGGTTCTTCTTGCCTTCACCGGCGCTCAGACATCATGAGGGTACGCCTTTTCTCAAACTCGACTCTTTTTTCGGGATTTATCTGGATATGGAGCACCTGATCTATTGACCGGTCCCCGCCCTGCGGACGGGCAGGCATCCGTCCGGAACGCCGGCGGTTTGGGATGCGCGCCGCATTCCCGGACAGAGACGGTATGATGAAAAAGGCGTCCCACAGGAGGCGCGGACCCGTGAGGAGTGAGATTATGTCCGGCATCAGAAAAACAATTGCCCTGTTCCTGGCTGTCCTGGCGCTTTTTTCCGCGGCGGGGGCCGATATCGTGCCCCTGCCGGTGGACCTGTCCCCGGGCATGCCGCCCAGGCAGGAATGCTTTCTTTCCGATACCCTGTATGAGGACGAGTCCCTCCGAGTGGAGGTGGAGGAGACCTCGGTGGGGGTGTGCAAAATCTATATCGCCAGGGTCAGCGTCGCCCACCCCTCCCAGCTGCGCACCATGCCGGCCAAGTCCTTCGACCGGGACGCGGTGAAACCCATTTTGTCCATGATCCGCAAGGCCAACGCGGTGATGACCATCAGCGGGGATTATTTCAGCTACCAGAAGTTCAAGGGCAGCTACCTTGTCCGCCAGGGCGTCACCTATATGAAGCAGCCGGCGGCAACCAGGGATATCCTGATCATCGACGAAAACGGGGATTTTTACATCGAACAGGCCCCGGCCAAGGGGAGGGCCGTCTCCGTGGAAGCCGTGGAAAGCCATCCCGGCATCGTGAACACCTTTAATTTCGGGCCGGGCCTGGTGGTGAACGGCGTCAAATGGAGCAATCCCTGGAATCCCGGCTACTGCAGCGCCAGCAAGAAGACCCGCCGTGTAGCCATCTGCCAGGTGGAACGGGGCAGGCTGGATTACATCTGCGTCTGCTGCGACGGCCGTGAGGTCTACGGCGGAGGCCTTACCCTGGAGGAATTCGCCGATTTTGTGTACAGCCTGGGGGTCGAGAACGCTTATAACCTGGACGGCGGCAATTCGGCGGCCTTTTTCCTGGGCGAGCGTCAGTTCAACCACGTCAGCGGCGGTACCCGGGACCTGAGTGACATCATCTATTTCGCCAGCGCCGTCGCCCCGTAAACCGACAGGGGATGCCGTTCGCCGGGCGGCGCGAGGTGCAGTCCGACAACCGAATGTTTTTCAGGAGCGTATGGAATACGGAACTTACTATCTCTGCGCCGGGCTGAGCGTCCTCGCGGGATGCGCCGCGGCTGCGATGGGATTCAAAAAACATGGCATCGGCGCAAAGGCGGCCGGCCTGTGCGTCCTTTGCGCCTTTGTTTTCGGGACGCTTGGCGCCAGGGTGTATTACATTGTGTGCTATCATCTTCCCGGCGCGGGAATGATGGGCAGGCCTTTTGTTTCCGACAAGCCCTATGAATACGCCGCATGCGGCGCCGTGCTCGGAGTGATGGCGGGCTGCGCGTTCGGCGCGCGGTTATCCTTCCTGAGGGCGGGGAAGGCCCTGGATATCCTTGCGCCCGGCGCGCTCGCGGCCCTCGCGCTTGAGCGGGTTTCCGAGGTGTTTGCGGATTCCGCCTGGGGCGTGGAAATCATGGACGAAAGATGGCAGTTTTTCCCTATCGCCGTGCGGGACGCTTACGGCGATTATTACGGGGCGGTCAACCTGCTGGAGGCCACCCTGACGCTGGCGGTTCTGTTTGTCTTTCTGCGCATGCGCCCGCGCCGGGACGGAGCCCGGTTTGCCCTGTCGCTTCTTTGGTGGTCCATGGGGCAGATCCTGTGCGAAAGCCTCCGGGACGAGACCCTGCGCTGGGGGTTCGTACGGGTCCAGCAGGTCCAGTGCGCGGTGTTCGGCGCGGCTGTCCTTCTGTGGGCCCTGAAGCATGTGAGGGGTATGGCGCGGGTGAATCTTCCGGGGGTGTACCTTGCCGGCGTCGGCGCGGTCGTCGCCCTGGAATTCGCCCTGGACAAACTCTCATGGCCCGGGTGGCTGGACTATGCCCTGATGGCCCTGGCGCTTTTATGTATGGGTGCCGCGGTTCATGCCGCCGTGCGGGCCGGGGAACGGCAGCCGGTCCCGCGCGAATGACCCCTGCCGACGGCGGCGCGCGAACCGGGCGATCCGCATTGACGCAAAAACGATCTCTTGACAATGCCGACGGCCGCAGGGTATAATATTCCCGTTGCCGCCGGTGTGATGGAATTGGCAGACGTGACGGACTCAAAATCCGTTGAGCTAATCACTCGTGTCGGTTCGAGTCCGACCACCGGCACCACCGAAAGCCCGAAAGCGCCCATCAATCAGGTGTTTCGGGCTTTTCTTTTTCCGGTTTTTCTTTGTGATTATGCCCGGACAGAACAGGAAAGGACGGTGTCATGATGGCACATCTGCGCGTTTTTCATATCGACAGCGGAAGAAAGTATTTTGCCCCGGGGGATATCAGGGACCTGATTGACGTTCTTGCGGAAAACGGCTTTGACGCGATGGAGATCGCCGTCGGCAACGAGGGCTGGCGGCTGCTGCTGGACGACATGTCCGTTGAGACCCCGTCGGGAAACTACGCGGACGGGGACGTCCGGGAAGCCCTGAAGGCAGGCAACCGGCGCTACTGTGACTCCGGGGCCAACGAATGGACCGAGGAGGAGATGGACGGCATCCTTTCCTACGCGTCGGAGAAGGGCGTCGGTATCATTCCGCTGCTGGACGTGCCGGGGCATATGTCCTCCGTCGTCACGGCCATGACCCTTCTGGACATTCCGTCGCCTTCCCTGAAGGGCTCCGCCTCGGCGGTGGACCCGGACAACGCGGCGGCCATCGGTTTTGCCGGGGCGCTGGTGCGCAAATACATCGATTATTTCGCCGCCCGGGGCTGCCGGTTCATCAACTTCGGCGCCGACGAATACGGTATCGACCTGGACGGCGTTACCGGCTTTGCGCGCCTGCAGGACCCCGCGAATTACGCCTACGGCCGCTTTATCGATTTCGCCAACGGCATCGCGGATCATATCATCGAAAAAGGCGCGGTGCCGGTGATGTACAACGACGGCATGTACTACGCCTGCGACCTGGGCGGAGGGATGCTGAGAAGCGGGATTATCTGTTCCTACTGGACGGCCGGATGGAAGGGCTACGATCTGGCGCCGGCGCCCTTCATCGCCGGCAAAGGCCACCCTATCCTCACCACCCACCGGGAATGGTATTACGTTCTGGGACGCGAAGGCGTGGGGCAGGGGACGCCGAGCTTTACCTATGAAAAAGCCCTCAGGGGCATCGAAACCATTCCCGAGGGCACGGTCATCGGCGGCGGGGAGGCCATGGGCAGCATGCTGTGCGTTTGGTGCGACGAGCCGAACGTCCCCTACGGCGACAGGGAAAAGGAGCGGGTCAGGACAATGATCCGTCTGTTTGCGGAGAAGAACGGGAAGGGCTGAAACGCCTGCGATCATATCACGGGGCCGGCGGCCGCGGCTTTTTTGCGGAAATCGGAGAATGATAATAAAAAACGCGGCAATCCTGTTTTTCCGGCGTGCTGACGCCCGGACGATGAAAAATATACGGCAAAAAAGGCCCTCCCCCGCGCCGCGGGGGAGGGCCGGAATTTACATGCCGGTTATTCTTCCGTAAAGACGGGATAGGTGACTCCGTTCAGGGTCACGGTCTCGGGAAGGTCCGCGGGAATGCTCTCCACTTCTTCCGACATATCCGGTTCGTACGTATTGTAGTAAGTGGCGAAGTCGGGAACGCCCCATTCATCGGGATCGAAATCGCCCACCTCGGTCTCGCCGTAGGCGGTGGCGGCGGCGGTCAGCTTCATGGTGACGGGATGGACGCTGCCGTCCCTGTTGATGAAGTCCAGGGCGACGTCGGCGCTGACGGCGGTGACGCGGCCCTCGGCGTCCAGGTCGAAGACGAACGAGCAGTCGCCGACGCTTACCGAAGCTTTGTTCATCAGCGCGTAGTTGGCGATGGACACGATGCCCTCGTCGTACCGGGCGGGAGCGGGGAGGCTGTCAATGTCGTCCACGGGCACAAGGATTCCGTCACGGCCGACGTAGCCCAGGGAATGGTCGCCCAGGAGGCTGAGGTAATGCTCTTCCATCTGCATGGACAAATCCTCATAGGCGTCCCACAGGTCCATGTTGTTGCCCCAGTAGATGCCAGAAATGTCGTTTTCGGTCAGGGTTTCACCGGTCGTTTGTTTTACGAAGGCGATGAAGGCGGCGTCTTCATCCTCGTAATAGATGGAGTGCAGGTTCCGGTCCAGAATCATTTCCGTCTGGGAGGCGTACCACTGACTGCTCCCGTCGGCGGCGACATACACGATGCCGCCGGTGTGTCCTTCGGCGGTCTTGTCCGCGATCGCGTATACGGCGGCATAAGCCGCGTCGATCAGGGGATCGTTCTGTTCATACATTTCAGAGAGGTCTTCCTCCGTCACTTCTTCCCCTTTGAGGCCTGAGAGCAGTTTCATCATCAGGAGGTAATCGTCCTCGAAGCAGTACTCGACGGAATCGGAATATTCGTAGCCCATATCCATGGGGAACCCTTCGTCGTTGTATTCGCCGTAGTTCAGGTTCAGGGACATATAGCGCCAGGCCGCCTCGTCGATCAGCAGGTCCGCGACGCTGTTCAGGTAAGCTGGGACCTGCCCCTTCTTCAGGGAAACGGTGATGCGCTTTCCACCGGCGGTTTCCTCCACGGCGGAAACGGAAGGCAGAGCCAGGTCCACCAGCTCCATGGCGGCCCCGGTCATGGAGATCAGGGTGTCGTCGCCCGCGTCGTGGCTTACCACGCTGCTCGACGGCTCGCAGTAGTTTTCGGAGTAGTATTTGCCGTTGTGACTGTCAAAGGACCACACCTCGTCGCCGACCGCGTGGACTCTCCAGTAAGTGGAGTAGGAAGAGCCGTCGGGGCGGACGGTGAAATAATCCGCTTTGATGTCGGTGTTGTAGTCGTCCTGCATAAGGATGCCGTGGATGGTCTTGAACTGGACGCCGTCGTAGGTGAAGGAGGCGTCCGTTTCCACGGTGACGTTGTCGGTCTTAAAAAGCAGATCGGTGAGAGCCCGGGCGGCCTGTGAAACGCCTCCGGGGGCGGCGCCTTCGCCGACGGCGGGCAGCGCGGCGCAGGCCATGCCCGCGGCGCACAACAGGGAAGAAACGCGTTTGAGGTCCATAAATCTTTTCACACGGCTTTCGCCGTGCCGGCAGGAACTCTGCCGGCCTCCGTTCCTTTGGATTCTGCCCGGGCGAGCCCGGGCCTTGCAAATAATATAACAGAAAAACAGGGAAAAATCCTCCCCGGGATGTAAAAATATTTAAAAATGATCTTTTCCGCCGCAAATCGGGTATGGTATCTGCTCAGTCCTACGGACTGAACAGATACCGCGGGGGGTACCCGTACCCCCCGCGAGCCCCCCGGGCGAAGAACGGAGTCCGGGGAAGGGAAACCCCTTCCCCGAGTCCTGAGCCTCGCCG
>CADANQ010000080.1 GCA_902789365.1 uncultured Eubacteriales bacterium | reverse complement strand
AAAACAATTTCAAGGCCCGTGCAAAAAATTTTCGCGTTCCTCCACGCTCCCGGCGGAGGCTGCGCGCTCCTTTCCCGCCCCGAATGCCGGGAAGGGAACGGAGCGGACTGTTTTTGCCGGGAAGGCGGGCGTCCCGGAGGACGATCGGGGCCGGGCGGACAGACCCGGCCCCGGTCCGTTTATTTCTCCGGCGGGTTGCAGTAGGGGCAGGGCTTCAGCTTGGCAAACTTGCCCGTCTGAAGCTCGGCCCAGGTGAGGGCGGTCATCGGCTCGTATTCGTCCCGGACCCCGTAGCAGGCGGGACCGAGATGATAGTTCTTCCCGTTTTTGGGGTTGTAGTAAACCACCGTCTCGGGGGCGGTTTCCGGGATGGCCCTTCCTTCCACGTCTTCCCAGATGACGATCTTGGTGAATTTTTTGTAATTGTTCCAGATCCAGGTCATATTGACGCCCTCGGGTGTCCGCTTGCGCTGCACGCGGATGCACCCGTGGCTGGCCCTCTCGCCCAGCTTGGCCTCGCAGATGTCGTAATCCTTGTCCGAGCCGATATAGGGCACCTGGTGCAGAAGGTCCCCGGAATTGAAACGGATGGCCTTTTCGCAGGTCATGTTGTCGCTTTTGAAGTCCCCCACCCGGCTGACAAGGAAAAACTCGCCGCTCCTGGTTTCGTTGTAGGGCTGCTTTTCGTTGGGCAGGCCGGTGGAAACGCGGAGGGTGGAGAAAAGCTTTCCGTCCCGGAACACATACAGCCTTTGGGTCAGCTTGTCCACCACCAGTCCCATGCCCCGGTCGGGGGTCTGCCGGACAATCAGGGAGGTGGGCACCCATCCCTCGACCAGTTCGTTCCACTTTTTCGTCACGGTGTCGTGGAAGGAGGAGGAATAGCAGCGGATCCTGGTCCATCCGTCCTCGTCGCCGCTGAGGAGCTGTACGCCCTGGCTTGCGCAGGTCACCTCGCCCACCGCCTCGCTGCTTTCGCTCTTTTCGGCGCGGAGGACCACCTGCGCCTGCTGGTCGCCCTTCAAAACATAGCTGTCGGCCGTCAGCATGGCCCAGACGGCCTCCTCGTTTGTGATATCCATGGGCGTCACCCAGTAGCTGTGGTCGTTTTCATCCGCCGCGAATTCGCCGGATGGGGTGAACACCCCTTCTCCCCGGGCGGGAAGCGGCGCACAGAGGATCAGAAAAACGGCGCACAGGGCCGCCGCGGCGATCCTTATATAAATAATCCCGGAATAAGATGGTCTCAGCATCAAAAACGTACCCTCCGTCCTGCATAAAAAAGCTCTGTCCCCGCGGCGCCTTCCGCGGGCACTTCTTTCCCAAACGGGAAAGACAACCGAAGCATAACACATCCCCCTCTTTTGCGTCAATACGCCCCCGGCGGGGCAAAACCCTTTTCCGCCGGGCCGCCTCGTGGTATGATACGGAAGAAAACATCCGCGAGGAGGGATCCCCCATCATCCGTTTTCTTCTTTTTGACCTGGACGACACCCTGCTGGATTTCCGCCGGTCCGAAAGGACCTCCCTGTCCCGTGTGCTCGCGCGGCGCGGCCGTCCCCCGGCGGACAGCGACCTGGACAACTACAGCCGCATCAACGTAAAATGGTGGCAAAAGCTGGAATGCGGCGAGGTCACCCGCCGGGAGGTGATCGTGGGACGCTTTGAGGAGTTCCTTTCCTCCTTCGCCCCGGAATTGTGCGCGGCGGAGGTGGCGGACGAATACGAATGCGGCCTGAAGGACTGCGGCTTCCTGCTGCCCGGCGCGCTTGAGAACCTCTCCCGGCTGCGGGATGAGGGATACCTGATGTACGCCGTCACCAACGGCGCCGGGGACATCCAGCGCTCCCGCGTCCGCCTGAGCGGCATCGGCCCCTTCATCAGGGAATTTTTCATCAGCGAGGAGATCGGGTATGAAAAGCCGTCGCCCCTGTTTTTCGAGGCGGCCTTCAAAAGGATCCCCGGCTTTCGCAAAAGCGAGGCCGCGCTGATCGGGGACAGCCTGACCAGCGACGTCCGCGGCGCGCTGAACGCCGGCGTCCTGCCCGTGTGGTTTTCGCCCCGCGCTTATCTTCCGCCCTCCTTCCCGCGCGTTGAGGTCATCCGTTCCCTGGACGAGATCCGCCCCCGGGAATGGGAACAATAAAAGAACATTTTTGCTGCAGGACAACCCGACCCGAAACCGAATTTCTGTCCCTGTTCCGTTTTTTCGGATATTTCCGCCGCGCTCCGGCACGGCTTTTGAAAGGAACAGAATATGATCAGGATCGGTTTGATGGGCTACGGGAACCTGGCTCGCGGGGTGGAATGCGCCGTTCTTTCAAGCGGCGATATGGCTTTGAGGGCGGTGTTCACGCGCCGCGATCCCGCCGTCGTCAGGACGCGGAGCGGCGCGCCGGTTGTCGAAGCCGCCCGGGCGGGCGAATACGGGGACGAGATCGACGTGATGGTCCTTTGCGGCGGCAGCGCGTCCGATTTGCCCGAACAGACGCCCCGGGCGGCCGCCATGTTCGACGTGGTGGATTCCTTCGATACCCACGCGCTCATCGAGGAGCATTTTCACCGGGTGGACGAGGCCGCGCGGGGAGGCGGCCACGCCGCTTTGATCGCCTGCGGATGGGATCCGGGGCTTTTCAGCATGCAGCGCATGCTTTCCGCGGCGGTCCTTCCCCGGGGAAGGGACTATACCTTCTGGGGACGGGGCGTCAGTCAGGGGCATTCCGACGCCGTCCGCCGCGTCCCGGGGGTCCGGGACGCCCGGCAGTACACCGTCCCGGTGCGAAAGGCCGTGGACGCGGTCCGCGCCGGGAAGGACCCGGAGCTTACCGTCCGGCAGAAGCACACCCGGGAATGTTACGTGGTCCCGGAGGAGGGCGCCGACCTCGGGGCGATCAGGGAAGCCATCGTATCCATGCCCCACTATTTTTCCGATTATGACACCACCGTAAAATTCATCACCGCGGAGGAAATGGAACGGGACCACCGGGGGATGCCCCACGGCGGCTTCGTCATCCGCAGCGGCGTGACCGGCATGGAGGGCGAACACCGCCAGCTGATCGAATATTCCCTGAAGCTGGATTCCAACCCGGAATTCACCGGCTCCGTCCTGGCCGCCTGCGCCAGGGCAGTGTACAGGAAAAGGCGCGAGGGCGCTGTGGGATGCTTCACCATGGCCGACGTTACCCTTGCCGAACTGAGTGAAAAGACCGGGAAGAAGCTCAGGGCGCTCCTGTGACGGGCGTGTTTCCCTGACATTTTCCGGCCGGAAAGCGCGCCGGCGCGGATAAAAAACAGGGGCGGGCTTTCCCGCTCCTGTCTGTTTCCGTTTTTTTCCTCCGCGCTTTACGGTTCGTCCCCTTCCGCGCGTCAGCCCCGTTCGTCCTCGCGGCGGATGAATTCGGCGATCAGCCTGGCGCAGTTTTCCACGTCCCTCACGTCGCACATCTCCACCGGGGAATGCATGTACCTGAGGGGCACCGAGACCAATACCACCGGAATCCCGGCGCAGGATTTGAGCACCGTGTCCCCGTCGGTATAGGTGTGCCCGCCGGCCACCTCGTACTGCAGCGGGATCTTCAGGGTCTTCGCGGCCTCCTCCATGCGCAGGTTCAGTTCGCGGGACACCATGCCGCTCCTGCACAGCACCGGTCCCCCGCCGAGCCGCACGTCGCCGGTCTTTCCGGCATCGCCGCCGGGGCAGTCCGAGGCCCAGGTCACGTCCACGATGACGGCCATGCGGGGCCTGACAAACGAAGAAGCGAAGAACGCGCCTCTGCCCGTGGTCTCCTCCCCCGTGGCGGTGCACACATCCACCCGGCCTTTCACCTTCATTTCGGCCGCGAGCCTGGCCGCCTCCAGCACCACGAAGGCGCCGGCCTTGTCGTCCAGCGCGCGGGAGGACAGCCGCGTCGACATCATTTCCCTCGGCACGGTATCGGCGCAGACCGGGTCGCCCACGGCCACGGCCTCCTCCGCCTCTTTTTTATCTGCCGCGCCGATATCCAGGATCAGGTCGCTGTCGGATATGTTTTCCTTTTTAAGAAGCTCGTCAGTCACCGCCGCGACGCCCCGGACCACCGTGGTCCTCAGGCCTTCGGAGGTATACTCCTCGTGAATCACCTGCATCGGGCTGCCAAGATACAATCCCGGCCGGACGCCGCCCGCGGACTGCAGGCGAAGCATTCCGTCGTCGCGGACCTGGGTCACCCGGAAACCGATTTCATCCATATGGCCCACCAGAAGGATGCCGTTTTCACCCTCCGGGTTCAGGGTGCTTACCGCGTTCCCGGCAGCGTCTGTGAACTGGCGGTGGGCAAAACGCTTTCCGTATTTCAATGCAAGGGCCTGGCCCGCCTCCTCACAGCCGGATACCGTAGGTGTCACAAGCAATTGATACAGAAGTTCGAAGTCCATGTCCATCTTCCGCCTTTCTGATTTACTGATAAAAGCATAGCATAAACCGTTTTCACATATGCGATAAGGCGTTGAAGGTTGAGTTAAAAGAGTATTACATTTCGGGAAACAAACCGACACCTTGCTGTAATCTGGGTCCATTTGTGAAACAAAGTGCCCGCGTTCCTTCCCGAAACCCGTCCCATTTTCGCAAAAATTCCATTATATGTTAAATTTCGGAGCTTTTCCGGCGTTTTTTGCCCCTTGCCACCCGAATAAGGAGGCCCAAATGGACAGACTCACCCTCGGCCACGGCTTCGGTCCCTTCTGGCGGCCGGATTCCCGCCTGCTCATCCTGGGCAGCTTTCCCTCCGCGGCGTCCCGGGAGGCCGGGTTTTATTACGGGCATCCCCGAAACCGCTTCTGGCAGGTGCTGTCCCTGCTTTCGGGCGAGGAAACGCCCGGGACCGTCGAAGAGAAAAAGGCCTTTCTCGCCCGGCGGGGGATCGCCCTGTACGATACGATCCTGTCCTGCTCCGTCGTCGGCTCCTCCGACGCAAGCATCCGGGACGCGGTCCCCACCGACCTTGCCCCCATCCTTAAGGGCAGCCGGATCGGCGGCAGGATCTACGCCAACGGAAAACTGGCTCAGCGGTGCTTTATGCGCTTCCAGGCCCCGCTCCTGGGCCTTGACTGCGTCCCGCTTCCCTCCACCAGCCCGGCGAACGCCTCCTTCTCCCTGGAAAAGCTGTGCGCGGTCTGGCGCGAAAGGCTCGGGCCCCTGTGACATACGCCTTTCCTACTATTTATTATTGTTTTTTGTCCGCCTTCACGTTATAATAAACCCGACCCGGCCGACAATCCAGATATGTCAGGAGGTAAACTATGCTCACACAGGAAACCGCGTCCGCGGTACTCTCCGCGGCGCTCCGGACCGGCGGCGATTTTGCCGAGATTTTTCTTGAAGACCGGAGGAACAACGCGCTTTCGATGCGCTCCGGCAAGGTCGAGACCGTCAATTCCACCCGCCTGCACGGGGCGGGCGTCCGCATCTACTCAGGCCTTTCATCCGTATATGTGTTCACCAACGACACCTCGGAAAAGGGCCTCCTGGACTGCGCCGCCCGGGCCGCGGCCGCCATTTCGGGGCCGGACATGCATCAGGCGGCGGCCTTCGCCGCGTCTCAGTGCCCCAATATCCACATCATCAAGGAAATGCCCTCCCGTGTGGAAAGCCGCCGCAAGGCCGAAAAGCTGAAGGCCGCCGACGCGGTGCTGAAAATGTACCCCGAGGTGGTCCAGGGCATCATCAATTATACCGATTCCGAGCAGCGGGTATGGATCGCCAACTCCGAGGGCCTCTTCAAAAACGATCTCAGGGTCTACACCCGCTTTATGGTCAACGCCGTGGCCTCCAACGGAAGCGAAAACCAGACCGGCTCCTGCACCCCCGGCGCCATGCAGGGCTTTGAGCTTTTCGACCGCACGGTGGACGCGGAAATGTGCGCCCACGTCGCGGCCCGCACCGCGGTAAAGATGCTGCACGCGCCCCTGTGTCCCTCGGGAATGATGCCAGTGGTCATCGACAACGGCTTCGGCGGCGTCATCTTCCACGAGGCCTGCGGCCACAGCCTGGAGGCCACCTCGGTGGCGCCCGGCAACAGCGAGTTTTCCGGCAAGCTGGGGCAGAAGATCGCCTCCGACAAGGTGACCGCCATCGACGACGGCACTCTCCCCAACGAATGGGGCAGCGAAAACATCGACGACGAGGGCGTGCCTCCCACCAGGCTGGTGCTCATCGAAAACGGCGTCCTGAAAAACTATATGATCGACCGCCTCAACAGCCGCAGGATGGGCATGCCCGTCACCGGCTCCGGCCGCCGCCAGGGCTATATGTTCGCCCCCACCAGCCGGATGCGCAACACCTACATCGCCGCCGGCGAGGACAGCGACAGCGAAATGATCGCCACCATGGGCGACGGGCTGTACTGCCGCAAGATGGGCGGCGGGTCCGTGGATCCCTCCACCGGCAAGTTCAATTTCTCCGTCCAGGAAGGTTACCTGGTCAAAGACGGCCGCATCGTCCATCCGGTCCGCGGCGCCAGCCTCATCGGCCGCGGCAGCGAGATCCTGATGAAGATCGACCGGGTCGGCCGCAATATGCAGATGGCCCAGGGCATGTGCGGGTCCCTGTCGGGCTCGGTTCCGACCAACGTGGGCCAGCCGATGATCCGCGTATCCAGTCTCACCGTCGGCGGCGCCAAATAACCCCGGTCCCGCCCGTCCGCACACATTCTCATCACAGGAGGAACACCATGGACGAATACATCAAAAAGCTCCTTCAGGCCGCAAAGGAGGCGGGCATCACCGCCGCGGAGGTCTACCTGGCCTCCCGCGACAGCTTCCGCGCCATGTGCCAGCAGGGCGTGATCAATAATTACACCGTCTCAAGCACCCGCGGGCTCAGCCTTCGCGGGCTGTGGAACGGAAAAATGGGCTACGCCGCCACCGAGGCCTTCGACGGCGAATCCGTAGGCCAGCTGGTCTCCGGGGTCATCGAATCCGCCTCCCTGTCCGAGGACGACAGCGTGCAGGAAATCTATCCCGGCGACAAAGACATTCCCGAGGTGGACAATTACGCCCCGGACCTGGACAAAGTAACCCCCGAGGAAAAGCTCGACTATATCCGCCGGGCCGAAAAGGCCGTCCTCGCCTGCGATCCCCGGATCGCGGCGGCTTCCTACAACATGATCTCCACCGGCTCCGCGTCCGTCCGCATCGTCAATACCTACGGGCTGGACCTGAAAATGCGGGATAATTTCTTCGTCAGCTTCATCAACGCCCTGGCCAGGGAGGAGGGCCGCAGCGCCAGCGAAAGCGCCCTCAGCGTGAGCCGCGCCTTTGATCCGAAGGAGGCCGAAAGGACCGCCCGGGAGGCCGCCGAAAAGACCCTTTTCATGCTGAACGCCGCGCCGGTGGAAAGCGGCACCTACCGCGCCGTCTTCGATCCCTACGCCATGAGCGATATGCTGAGCACCTTCTCCGGCATCTTCTCCTCCGAAAACGCCCAGCAGAACATGAGCCTGCTCGCCGGCCGGGAGGGCGAAACCATCGCCGCGCCCTGCGTCACCCTGGTGGACGATCCCCTGCTGAAGGGCGGCTTTGAAAGCCGCGGCTTCGACGACGAGGGCGTCGCCTGCCGCACGCTGAACGTGGTGGAAAACGGCGTGCTCAAAACCCTCCTGTACAACCTGAAGACCGCCCGGAAGGCCGGCCGCGCCTCCACCGGCAGCGCCCGGAAGGCCTCCTACGCCGCCCCCGTAAGGGTCGCGCCCAGCAACTTCTTCTTCAAGCCCGGCGAAAAGGACCTGCAGGGCCTGATGGAGGACATGGAAAACGGCCTGGTCATCACCGAGGTGGGCGGCCTGCACGCCGGCGCCAACCCCCTGAGCGGCGACTTCAGCCTGATCGCCGAGGGCTATACCGTAAAGGACGGCAAAAAGGACAAGCCGGTGGAACAGATCACCGTGGCCGGCAATTTCTACGACCTGCTCAAATCCGTCCGCGCCGTGGGCAGCGACCTCACCTTCCCCGGCTCCGGCATCGGCAGCCCGTCGGTGGACGTGGGCGAGATCAGGGTGTCCGGTAAGTAAAATATTCAGAAAGCCGGCGCCGCTGCGGAAGATGGTTCCGCGGCGGCGCCTGTTTTTTTGTCATTTTAGGATCGGTTTATTATAAGCCATACAGCCGTCACAAGTCAGCCCCGTGATTACCGGTCAGAAACAAGGCTTTCATGAACGGGCATCATTTCATGGAAGGCGCAACTATTATCTTCGGTTCTTCAGCTTCCATGTCAGACGTTTCGCCCTGAAGAACAGGTCCTCCCCGAAAAACAGGAAGAACGGAAGGAAACTCAGCAGCACGCTCCCGCGGCCGGCCCACGAAAGGAAAAAGAGCCTGTACGCAAGGTACGCGATGTCCAGGTACGCGATGTATTTGATCTTCACCGGGAGGACAAAGAACAAAAGGATTTCGAAATCCGGGTACAGGCACGCAAAGGCCAGGAACAGGCTGAGGTTCAGGTAATGGCTCGTACCGTAGCCCGTAAGCATCCCGCCCAGGTCCGCCCCGAGAATGCCGATGAGGTAATACAGGTTAAAGCGCCTGCTGCCCCAGCGGTTTTCCAGGGCCGTGCCGATCAGGTAGTAAAAATACAGGGTGAAAAAGATAAAGATCGGGCTCGTGCCCTCGGGAATAAACACAAAGGTGACCAGACGCCAGACCTGTCCCTGCAGGATCAGCGCCTTGTTAAAGGAAAGCAGGTCCGACGCCGTGACGGAACGGGAAAAAAACAGGTCCAACAGAAATACGCCCGCCATTCCGAAAACGATAATCATCATCAGGCCGGAGATATAAAACCGGCCCATTTTCTTCTCCAGACGGCTCAGAAACCGCTCCACGGCGATCCCCCCTTCCGGTTTTCATGTTAGCAAAGACGCCGCCCCTTTGTCAAGGCGCGGCATCCGGTCGGAAAGCCGTTATCAGCCCAGGAGCATCCGGTCGTTGGATAGCGCGTGTCCGCTGGCCTTTACGAACATCTCCATCAGGTCGGCAACGGTGGTCTTTTTCTTTTTCTCCCCCGCGATATCAAGGATCACGCGCCCGTTGTCCATCATCACGAGCCTGTTTCCGTAGGCGAGGGCGTCGTTCATGTTGTGGGTAACCATCAGGGTGGTCAGCCGGTTTTCCCTGACCATCTGGTCGGTCAGCTTCAGGACCCTGGAAGCGGTCACGGGGTCCAGTGCCGCGGTGTGCTCGTCCAGCAAAAGCACCTCCGGCTTCTGAAGGGTGGCCATAAGCAAGGTCAGCGCCTGCCTCTGCCCGCCGGAAAGAAGGCCCACCTTGGAGGACATCCGGTCCTCCAGGCCCAGCTCCAGGCCCGCGAGGGCGCGCCTGTATTCCTCCCGTTCCCGGTTGGATATACCCCAGCGCAGCGTCCTTCTCTGTCCCCGGCGGCGGGCCAGGGCCAGGTTTTCCTCGATGGACATGGTGGCGGCGGTACCCATCATCGGGTCCTGGAACACCCTGCCAAGGTATCTCGCCCGCCGGTGTTCCTTCAGGCGGGTCACGTCCTTCTCGCCCACCCGGATGGAGCCGCTGTCCGGCAGGAAGGTCCCGGCCACGGTGTTGAGCATGGTGGACTTGCCGGCCCCGTTGCCCCCGATGACCGTGCAGAAATCCCCCGGCTGAAGCTCAAGGCACAGGTCGGTCAGCGCCTTTTTTTCGGTGACGGCGCCGGGATTGAAGGTCTTGCTCACATGGTCCAGCTTAAGCATCGGCTTTTCCTCCCCTGCGGTGTCCCGCCGCCTTCACCCTGTTCTTCCAGTAGGGAACGGCCAGGAACACGGCCACCACCAGCGCGGTGAACAGCTTCAGGTCGTCGGTGTTGAGTCCGAGCCACAGCACCGCCTGGATGACAAGGTAATACAATATGGCGCCGATCGTGACCGCCAGAAGCTTGAGGGCAAAGTTCCGGAAGACCTTCCCGAAAATGACCTCGCCGATGATCACCGCGGCCAGGCCGATGACGATGGCGCCGCGGCCCTGGTTGATGTCCGCGAAGCCCTGGTACTGGCTCAGAAGTCCGCCCGACATGGCCACCATGCCGTTGGAAAGCATCAGTCCGACCACCTTGCCGTATCCGGTGCTGATGCCCTGGGCCCGGGCCATCTGGCCGTTGGCGCCGATGGCCCTGAGGGAGCAGCCGAACTCCGTCCCGAAGAAGATGTACATCAGGCAGATGACAGCCGCCGTGACCAGGAGCATGATAAAAATGGGGTTGGAGAAGGACGCCCTGCCCACGTTCACCGATGAAAGCGCCAGGGTGTACTTCCGGGCGCTGGCGGGCAGGTTGGCGCCGCCCATGATTCTGAGGTTGACGGAATACAGGCCCAGCTGGGTCAGGATTCCCGCGAGGATCGCCGGGATGCCCATGGTCGTATGGAAGACGCCGGTCACCAGGCCCGCGATCATGCCCGCGGCGAAGGCCGCCAGCACCGCCGCCCAGCAGTTCCATCCGTTCATGATCAGGACCACCGCGACGGCGCCGCCGGTGGCCATGGAACCGTCCACCGTCAGGTCGGCGATGTCAAGGATCCTGTAGGTGATGTACACGCCGATGGCCATCAGGCCCCAGATCAGGCCCTGAGCCGCCGCTCCCGGCAGCTGGTTGAGAAGCTTTACGAGATCCAACGTATTATCCTCCTGAACCGTTTGTCCGCCTGCGCGGAAGGGAGAGGCGGACCTTCCCTCCCGCACAGGCAGGCCGCGTTACTGCCCGATGGCGACATAGCCCTCGGGGACGGCGATGCCCAGGGCCTCGACGACGGCGGGGTTGTATTTCCTGGTCACCTCGGGGGCATAGGCAATCTCAAGCGTCGTGATGTCGGTGCCGCCCTCAAGAATGTCGCAGGCCATCAGGCCGGTGGCATAGCCCAGGTCGTAATAGCTGATGGACAGCGTGGCCACGCCGCAGCCGGCGCAGATGCCTTCCTCGCCGGTGATGACGGGCGTTCCCGCGGGGATCACCACGTTGGCGATGGTTTCCACATAGGAAGCGCAGGTATTGTCGGTGGGAATGTAAATGACGTCACATTCGGTGGCCATCTGCGCCACGGACGCCAGATCGTTGGAATCGGCGAAGGAATAATCCGTGCAGGCAATCCCCTTTTCTTCAAGGAAGCCGCGGATCGCTTTCACCTGGTATACGCTGTTGGCTTCGGCGGAGCAGTACAAAAGCCCCACGGTCTTCGCTTCGGGGAACAGTTCCGGAATCATTTCGGCCTGGCGGTCCAGGGGGGCCAGGTCGCTGGTGCCGGAAACGTTGAAGCCCGTCACGCCCGTCCAGTCGTCAATGTCCAGGGCCGTGGCGTAATCGGTGATGGAGGTGCCCAGCACCGGGGCGTCGAAGGTGGCGTTGGCCAGGGCCTGCAGGGCGGGCGTGGCGTTGCCAAGGTACAAATCGCAGCGCTCCGCCACCAGGGAGGTGGCGATGATGGCGCAGTTGGATACCTCGCCCGAGGCGTTCTGCTCCACAAAGGTCACCCGGTCGCCGAGCTTCTCCGTCAGGGCGTCCTTAAAGCCCTGAGTGGCGGCGTCCAGGGCCGAGTGCTGGATGAACTGCAGGATGCCGATCTTATAGGTTTTGTCCTCGGCGCAGGCCGTCGTGAGCATGCCCGCCATCAGGCAGAGAGAAAGGATGATTGCCGCTGTCTTTTTCATGTTTTTGCCTCCATCTGTTTTTTTATCGGGGAACGGGGCGCGTTGCTGCCGCGTCCGTTCTTATACCGGAAAACAAAAACCCCTTCCGGCGCAAAGCCAGAAGGGCGAAATTGCTTTCGCGGTACCACCGTCGTTCACCGCCGCTTTCGCGGCAGCCTCAAAACCGGGTAACGGGCGGCGCCGTCCGTGCCTACCCACGGTCCCCCGCTTCGGCACGCCGCTCCCGGGGAGAACTTCGCCGTCCTGCCGCGGTCCCCTTCCCATCGCCGGGGACTCTCTTTGCGCGGCGGGGGACGGTTACTTTGCCCCGGTCAAACGCGTTTATGGAGGGATTATAGCATTTTCATTTTCACTGTCAACGTCAGATTTGACAAAAAACAGGATTTGAACAATGCGCCCGCGTCCTTTGCCGTCGGTCCCCCGGCGGGCAAGAAAACAGATGACAGGAGCGAAAATCTGCTTTACAATAGAGGATACGGACCCATCGAAAACGGAAGCGCGGCCGGCGCCCCGCTTTTTCTCACCCGAAGGAGGTTCCCCATGAATCGACGCATGACTCCCTGGATCCCCGTCGCTGTCCTGCTTGTCCCCGCCCTGATCCTTTTCGGATTCACCCTGTGGATGGGGGCGGCGGAATACAGCCCTGAAATGCGCGACTTTACGGGCCGGGCAAACATCGGCGGTTTTTTTGACCGCCTGACGGAGACCGTTTTCCTTCAGGACCTGCTCCGCTCCCTGCTGCTGCGCGTCCTTTCCCTGGCGGCGGGCTGCGGCCTGGGGCTGTCCCTGGGCCTGGGCTTAAAGCGTCTTCCCGTCCCCGTCAGGGGCGTGGCCGTCACCCTTTTCGCCGTCCTCGCTTTCCTGCCGCCGCAGCTTCTCATGGTCTCCGCGCCCTTTAAATCGATTTCCTCACCCATTATCAGGTGCGGGGCGGTCATCACATTGCCGGTCCTTTCCCTCAGCCTTTTCTGCGCGGCCGCGTTCCCCGAAAAAATGAAAAAGACCGCGGCCCTTCTTCCGCTGGCCGCCGGCGCGGTCTTCGCCCTCAGCCCGGACCCGGACGCCGTCCTGGCCGCCGGCTCCATGACCCTGGATTCCCGGGCGGTCAGCCTGTTCCAGAGCGGGTTTTATACCTCCTCCGCCCAAATCTCCTCCCTGAAGATCCTTTTCGAGTGCCTGCTGTGCCTCGTCCCCGCGGCGTTCCTCGCCCGGAAGGACGAAGGCGCGCCCGCTCCCCGGGGCGGGGCGGCAGGCGCCGCGTTCTGCGCCCTGACAGCCCTCGCCGCCGCCTGCGCCTGCCTGGTCCCGGCATTTTCAAGCCTGTCCTCCGCTTTTTCCGGGCCCGCCCTTTCCGCGGGGCTCGGCGCCGCCGCTCTGGCCTTCGCGCTGTCGCTGGCCGTATCCCTGGCCGTATTGCTGACCGGCCCCCGGGGCAAAGCGGTAAACGCCGTCCTTTTCCCGGCCCTGGTCATGCTGTCGGCCTTTTCCGCCGCCAAGTGCGCCCTGGCGGAACAGGCTTCCCTCTCGCCTGCGGTGACGACCGGCTTTTTCGCCGCTTTTTCACCCGTGCCGCTTTCCCTGCTTCTTTGCCTTGCCGTCCTTTCCGCCAAAGGCGCGGCCGCCTCTCTGCGGGGCGCCCTGGCCTGCGCGTGCCTTGCCGCCGCCCGGGGATATACCTCCGCCCTTCCCCAGGTCATGGGTCTCGGCGCTCCCGGCAGCCTTCCCGCGGCGGCGAACGCCCGCCTCCTGCTCTTTCCCCTGCTGATGTACGTCCTCTGCGCCTTGCTCCTTTCCGTTTTCATATGGCCCGCGGCCGGGAAAAAGGCCGCGTCGGAGAGAGACCGCGTGATTCTGGCCCAGGGCTGGAATAACAAAGGCCTTGCGGGCGCCGCGTCGGCGCTTCCGGCCGCTTCCCCCGCGGGGCATAACGCTCCCGCGGTGCGCTCTGCCGCGCCCCCGTCCGAAACGCCCATTCTGACGGCCGTACCGGCCCGGTCGAACTATACAAAGCAGTTCGTCCTCTCCCGGGAGCCTCACGAGACCCCCGTTCCTTCCCTCACCCTGGCCCCCGAGGAAGCGCCCGAAAAAGCGCCGGCCGCGGAAACCGGCCCCTCCGTATATTCCCGCCCCGCGGAAAAGCCCGTTCCCTTTGAAACGCCGGCCCCGGCGCCCGTCCCCCGGGAGGAGGAGATCCCCGAGGGCGCGCCGCCCTCCCCCGCGCAGATCGTTTCCATGATCAATTCCCTCACCCGCATGCGCTCCCTGGGCATCATGAGCGAGGAGGACTACCGCGACAAGTATGACCGGCTGATGAAGCTGCTGTAATCGGGTAGGAGGGGGTGACTAACCCCCGTCCTCCCACACCACCGCTCATGCGGTCCCGCAAGCGGCGGTTCAGTTACTGGCACGAGGCAGCACGTTT
>CADANQ010000079.1 GCA_902789365.1 uncultured Eubacteriales bacterium | reverse complement strand
GGCCGGCGGTGCCGCTTGGACGCAGGAAAGTAAGCGCCGCCGGCGAGGCTCAGGACTCGGGGAAGGGGTTTCCCTTCCCCGGACTCTCGCCCGGGGGGTCGCGGGGGGTACGGGTACCCCCCGCGGTATCTGTTCTGTCCGCAGGACTGAACAGATACCAGGAAAGAAAATAAAAAAAGAAGATGTAAGTTCCCCGTCAATGTATGCCGAACTTGACAAAAACCGCCCCCGGTGCTATGATTTCAGCATATGGACCACGTTCCATACAACCGCATATCATCTAAGGAGGTTTTGTCTTATGAAGAAACTGCTGGCATTGCTTCTGGTCCTTTGCATGTCGCTGGGCTGCGCGGCTTTCGCGTTTGCCGATGAGGGCACTCAGTTTGATCCGGAACTGGTTGCTGCGGCGAAGGCCGAGGGCGAACTGGTGGTTTACGGCTCCTGTGAGGAAGAATATCTGAGCGCGGTCTGCGACCGTTTCCAGGCGCTTTTCGGCATCAAGGTGACCCATCAGCGCCTCTCCACCGGTGAGGTGCAGGCCAAGATCGAAGAAGAAGCCGGCAATCCCTCCGCGGACGTCTGGTTCGGCGGCACCACCGATCCCTACAACGTCTGCGCCGCGGAAGACCTGCTCCTGCCCTATGAAGCCACCAACGCGGCGCACCTGCTGGGCAGCGCGTACCGCGATGCCGAAGGCAAGTGGTACGGCATCTACAAGGGCATCCTCGGCTTCATGGTGAACACCGAGGAACTGGAGCGCCTGGGCCTGGAAGCGCCCAAGGATTGGGCCGACCTGCTCAAGGAAGAGTACAAGGGCCTGATCTGGCTGTCCAACTACAACACCGCTGGTACCGCGAAGCTGGTCATCAACACCATGATCCAGAAGTACGGCCATGACGAGGGCATTAAGTACCTTGTGGATCTGGACAAGAACATCCAGGTGTACACCAAGTCCGGCTCCGGCCCCTCCAAGAACGTGGGCACCGGCGAATGCGTCATCGGCATCGGCTTCCTGCATGACGGCATTTACCAGATCGTCGACAATGGCTACGACAACATCGCCCTGGTGATCCCCTCCAGCGGCACTTCCTTCGAGATCGGCGCCACCGCCATCTTCCGCGGCGCCAAGCATGAGAACGCCGCGAAGCTGTGGATCGAGTTCGCCCTCAGTCCCGAGTGCGTTGAGCTGGGCGTGCAGAACGGCTCCTATCAGTTCCTGGTGCTCGACAACGCCGAGCAGCCCGCCGTGGCCGCCGAATTCGGCCTGGATCCCGAGAACGTGATGGATTATGACTTCGAAGACGCCAAGCAGAACATCACCACCTACGTCGCCGAAGTGATGGAAGCACTGGGCGCTGCCGCCGACGGTCGTTTCCAGACCAACTGATTCCCGCCATCCCTGCGGAGGAGGGCAGCACGCTGCCCCCCTCCGTTTTAAGTAGGAGGATTCCGCTATGAGCCAGAGACAAAGCGCATCGCTGGATCGCAAAAAACTGCTCGCGGATCCGGTGATGGTTACGACCATTGTGCTGCTGATCGTCTTCCTTTGCGTGTTCATTCTCTACCCGCTGGCCATTCTTCTGGTGGACAGCGTCTATTCCGACCAAACCGGCCTCACAGCCGGCTTCTTCTCAAGCATCTTCGGCAAGGACACCTTCGGCTCTTCCTTTGTAACGGCGCTTCTTATCAGCATCCCGGCAGGCGCTGCGGCCGTGTTCCTGGGATTGACGCTGGTGACCGGGGAGAAAAAGAAGAACGACGGCTTTGTGCGTTCCCTGTGCCGCGTCATGCCGCCCCTGTCCCTCGTCCTGCCGATTCTTGCCGCCGCGGCGTATATCATCGCGGTGTTTGACAGCGGCGGGGCCGTGGCTCATTTCCTGCTGCGCGTCTTCAGGGGCGGTTTCCTTCCGCGCTTTGCCGCTTTGCTGGTTCAGGCGGTGCTGCTGACGCCCCTGTGCTACCGGCTGTTTGACGGCGTGCTGCGGCTCTCCGACCCCGCTTCCTCGGACGAAGCCGAGAAGAATGCGCTGAAGAAAAAGCTGATCGTCCGGGCCGCCACATTGATTGCGGTGCTGTTCCTGGTCAATCTGCTTGTGATTATTTTCCTCAACGCCAGCGTTGACGGACAATACAGATTCATCATTGCCATATCCAACACCCTCAAGGTGGGCTTCCTGGTGGGCATCCTTTCGGCTGGGGTCGGGCTGCTGTTCGCCTATGTCGAGGTTTATGTGAAGGTGCGCACAAGGTTCATGGCCGGGCTGTTCAAGGTGGTCTCCATGCTGCCCGTGGTGTCGCCGCCATTCGTGCTCTCCCTGTCCATGATTATGCTGTTCGGAAAGGCCGGCATCATCACCCGCCACATCCTGGGCATCTACGACAACAACGTGTACGGCTTCTGGGGCATCGCCATCGTACAGACCATGACGTTCTTCCCGGTATGCTATATGATGTTCCGCGGGCTGCTCAAGAACATCGACCCCTCCATGGAGGAGGCCGCCCGGGACATGGGCGCGAGCCGTTTCAAGGTGTTCACGTCGGTTACGCTGCCGCTGCTGCTGCCAGGCATCGGCAACGCCTTCCTTGTCACCTTCATCGAGTCCATCGCCGATTTTGCCAACCCCATGATTATCGGCGGCAGCTATGACACCCTGGCCACCACCATTTATCTGCAGATTACCGGCGCCTATGACAAAAACGGCGCCTGCGCCATGGCCGTGGTGCTGCTGGCCATCACCATGATGATGTTCGCCGTGCAGAAGTATGTACTGGAACGCAAGACCGCCGCCACGCTGACAGGCAAGGCTTCCCGGGCGCGCATGCTGATCGAGGACAAAAGCGTCATCATCCCCCTGGCCTCTCTGTGCACCATGATGGCGCTGTTCGTGGTCATCATGTACATCTGCGTGCCCTTCGGCGCGCTGTTCAAGACCTGGGGCCGGGACTTTACCCTCACCACCAAATGGTTTGAGCAGGTGTTCAAAAAGTATCACGGCTTTAAGGCCTTCGCGGATTCCTTCCTGCTGTCCTTCATTGCCGCGCCGATTACGGCGCTGCTCTCCATGATCATTTCCTACCTGGTGGTCAAGCGCAAATTCAAGGCCAAGGGATTCATCGAGCTGGTGTCCATGCTTGCTATGGCTGTACCCGGAACGGTGCTGGGCATCGGATATATCCGCGGCTTTGCGGGCGGCTTGTTCCATACGGGCATCATGAAGGGTATATACGGCTCCGGCGTGATCCTTGTCATCGTTTTTGTTGTTCGCTCCCTGCCCACGGGCACGCGATCGGGCATATCGGCCCTGAGGCAGATCGACAAATCCATTGAGGAAAGCGCCTATGACATGGGCGCTGACAGCATGAAGGTGTTCACCTCGGTCACCCTGCCGCTGATCAAGGATTCCTTCCTATCGGGCCTTGTGACCGCCTTTGTGCGTTCCATCACGGCCATATCCGCCATCATCCTGCTGGTGACGCCCAGCTATCTGCTGATCACCGTGCAGATCAACGAGTTCGCGGAGAAAGGCTCCTACGGCATCGCCTGCGCCTTCGCGACCATCCTGATCGGCATTACCTACGGGTCGGTGCTGCTGATGAACCTGATTATCCGTGCCTTCGGCACCAGCAAAACAATCAAGGAGGTCGAGTAAGCCATGAGCCTGAAGAAGACCGTCAAGGAGCCCAAGGGCGTAAAGCTGGACCATATTTCCAAGATATATCAGGATCCCAAGACCGGCAAGGATTTCTTCGCCGTGCATGACGTCAGTCTGGACATCGCTCCCGGGAGCTTTGTCACCCTCCTGGGTCCCTCCGGCTGCGGCAAGACCACCACCCTCAGGATGATTGCCGGGTTTGAATCCCCGGACAGCGGAGAGATCTACCTGGGCGGCAAGCCCATCAACGCCCTTACCCCCAACAAGCGCGATACGGCCATGGTTTTCCAGTCCTACGCGCTGTTCCCGCACTACAATGTGTTTGACAACGTGGCCTACGGTCTCCGGCTGCGCAATGTGCCCAGGGATGAGATTGTGAAGCGGGTGAAGGACATCCTGGCCCTGGTGGAGCTCTCCGGCATGGAGCAGCGCATGACCAACCAGCTTTCGGGCGGCCAGCAGCAGCGCGTGGCCCTGGCCCGCGCCCTGGTGGTTGAACCCGGCGTACTGCTCTTTGACGAGCCGCTTTCCAACCTGGACGCGAAGCTGCGCGTGCAGATGCGCACCGAGATCCGCCGCATCCAGCAGAAGCTGGGTATCACGGCCATCTACGTTACCCACGACCAGAGCGAGGCCATGGCCATATCGGACCAGATCATTCTGATGCGCAAGGGCGTTATTGCCCAGATGGGCAGCCCCACCCAGATCTACTACCGCCCCAACAGCGAGTTTGTGGCCGACTTCATCGGCGAATGCAATTTCCTCCGGGGCAAGGCCGGCGTCACCGCCGACGGAGTGACGGAGGTACTGCTTGACGCGGGCAGCGCCTATGTGCGCACGGATACCGCTCCCTTTCGCGGCACTCCCTGTGAGATCGTGGTCCGTCCCGAGGCCATCACCATCGCCGAGTCCGGCAGCCTGCCCTGCACGGTAGAACTCTCATGCTTCATGGGCAGCTATCAGAACTACCATGTGCGTGTGGGCGATACCCTGGTGAAGATCACCGACAACTGTCCCGTGAACAAGCGCGTTTTCAACGTGGACGAACACGCGGCCATTTCCTTCGATCCGGGCAGCGTGCATCTGCTGAAGGTCGGGGACGAAGAGTAACGCCCCGATCACGCTCCACCGGCGGCGTTCACGTGCCGGCCGAGCCTGCCCGAAGGGCGCTGCCGCAGAAGCGGATCAAACTGCGGCGGCGCCTTTTTTCGTGTGCCGGGCATGGCGCGGTTCCGGAATGATCAAAACCCCGGAAACCCGCGTGACGCGGGGTTTCCGGGGTGAAAATGGCTTCTCTGTGATGTTACAGTCTGGAAACGTACTTGCTGCTGATATAGCCGATGATTCCGGTGGGGAGATCTTCCACCTTGAACCAGCCGTCCAGTTCGGCCAGCACGGTCAGCGTTTTGCCCTGGGGGCATTTGATGAGGACCTTCGCGTCCGTGGAGGGGGTCCTGCGAAGGTTCACCCAGCCGGTGGAGCGGACGGGGCGGGACACGATGGTGTAGGGCGAGGCGACCTGCTTTTCGCTGGTACTTGCCGGGGTTATTGCGGACCAGGAAGCGGGTGGACACGTAGGCGGCGTAATCGCCCTTGCCGTGGCCGTTGTCGTACCTGTAGGTGATCAGTGCCCATTCGGAAGAGGAGAAGGCGTCCACATAGACGCGGGTGCCGTACTTAAGGGACCCTACGACCTTGCCATTGGGGTTGTCGCGGACGTTCAGGCCTTTGCCGTTGCCGGTCTTCACATAATAGTAACCCGCGTGGGCGTTGGGGCCTTCCTCGCCGGCCATGGCCATGGGAACAAACACAGCGAGCATCAGGGTTAAAACGACGAGCGTCATGGATACAAAGCGTTTCATTTCGGTTTCCTCCGTTCAATCTTTCGGTACCGCGCCTCGGCGCGGGTTTCTTTTTATTTGCGGGGCGTTTTTTCACTCCCCGCATGTATATACGGCCGCCGGACAAAAAGGGCAGCGGCGGAGAGAAAGTTTTTTGCGCTGTTTTTCTTCTTTTTTTCTTCTTGCCTGCCGAACAGGCGCGGGTTTGGGGCTTGCGTTCGGCCGGGTATTTCGGGATAATATAATCATGAAAAATGAATGCCGGGAATCGGCATAAGCGCCATGGGGCGGTGTGCCCCGCGGACAGGGAACCCCCTTTCGATGCATCGGAAAGAAGGGAATATATGAAAAGAATGATCCTGAACGGTTGTTCCGAAAGAACCGGAGCACGGTTCCTGCGCTGCGAAACCGGCGGGAAGGTCCGCTGTTTATTCGCCGTACTCCTGTGCCTGTTCCTGCTGCTCCCCGCCGCTTTGGGTGAAGAGGCGGAGGAAAGCGTCCTGACGAAGGGGCTGTATGAATATGTCCTGCGCCCCGGCGGGGACGCCGAAATCGTCCGCTACAACGGGGAGGAGGAACGGCTCACCATCCCGAAAGCCCTGGACGGACATCCCGTTACAGCCGTCCGGGCCGGCGCGTTTTCATCGGACTGGAAGCTGACTCAGGTGACCATCCCTTCCCGGGTGACCGACCTGGGCGCGAATCCCTTCGAGGAATGCCTTGCCCTGACGCGGATCACCGTGGACGCGGACCATCCCACCCTGACGGTCGCGGACGGCGCGCTGTACGACAAGCGGACGAACACGCTGATCGCTTTTCCCGCCGGGTCAGAGGCCGCGCATGTCGCCGTCGCTCCCGGAACGCGGATCATCGGCGATTACGCGTTCGCCTCCTGCCGGGACCTCGTCTCCGTGATCCTGCCGGAGGGGGTCGTTTCCATCGGCGGGAACGCGTTCTCGCAGTGTATCTCCCTGAGGGAAGTTTCTCTGCCGGACAGCCTGAATGAGATCGGCGAATCCGCCTTCGCCTTTTGCGGTTTACTTCCGGATATCACACTGCCCGGGGCCCTGACGGTCCTCGGGCGGGATGCCTTCGTGGGCTGCGGATCCCTTGTGTCCGTAACGATCCCGGACAGCCTGACGGACCTGAAGTATAATCCGTTTCCTGCCTGTCCCGCGCTTGAGCGGATCGTGCTTTCCGCGGCCCACCCCACCATGAGCATGGAGGACGGCGTTCTGTATGACAGGACGGCCGCGCGTCTTGTCTGCTATCCCGGCGGAAAAAAGGACGCCGATTTCACCGTGCCCGCCTGGGTCCGGGAGATCGGCGCTTATGCCTTTACTTCCCACAGCCTGATATCCGTCACCCTTCCGGAGGGAGTGGAGGAGATCGGCGAGTCCGCCTTTGAAGGCTGTTCGGCCCTCGAAAAAATCGAACTGCCGGACAGCCTGACGGTGATCGGCGACAGCGCTTTTTGCATGTGCCGCAGCCTGAACGGTGTGAATTTTCCGCAAGGCCTCGCCGGGATCGGGGAAATGGCCTTTTATAACTGCGCCATTACCTCCCTGACGCTGCCGGAAGGGATCACCGGGATCGGGAGGAATGCCTTCGCCTCCTGCTTTTTACTGAAGGAAGTCTTTCTCCAGGAAGGGATCACCGTTCTCGGGGAGGAAGCCTTTGCAAGCTGTCATTCGCTGGCGGAGGTTTCTTTCCCCTCCACCCTGGAGGAGATCGGCGAATCCGCTTTTTATGACTGCACCTCCCTCACAGCCCTTTCCCTGCCGGATGGGCTGACCCGGATCGGCGGCCGGGCCTTTTTCCGGTGCGGAAGCCTGAATGCCGTCACGCTGCCTTCCGGCCTTGTCCAAGTCGGGAGGGACGCGTTCGACAAATGCGGAGAAGACCTTGTCTTTACCGTTCCCCGCGGCGGATACGCGGAGGAATTCTGCTTTGCGCAAGGGTATGATTATTGCTATGCGGACGCCCCGTCCGTCCTTATCCGGAGCGGAGAATCGGATGTCCCCCGGGCCCTGGAGCACCCGGACCTTCAAGGCCGCGTCATCGGACGCGACCAAATGAACCTGTATGTTTACTGGGTCCAGGTCCGCCTGAAGGCGACGGGCCGCTGGTACCAGGGCGAGGAGTGGGACTGCACCGGCAACCTGGGCAGCCATACCATGTCGGAGATTTCCGCCTTTATGCGTTTTTCCGCGGGCGTCGATCATGACGGGACCGTGGACCAGGACGTGATCGACGCGCTTCTGGACGTCCCAGGCGCGCCGGATGTCCCGGTGGACGGGTTTTATGACCGTTTGGACATCCTGACGGGCGGGGACCGTTACGGCGATATGAAGGGAATCGGCCGGTCTTCCCCCCGTGAGGCGGTCAGATGGGTCCAGATCTGCCTGAAGCGCCTCGGCTTCTATACCTCGGCCATCGACGGGGATTTCGGCTCCGGCACCCTTCGGGCGCTGCATGCCTTCCAGAAGGAATACGGCTGGGTGGAACGAGACAGCGTGTCCTACGGCGTGGCGCGGGACCTGCTGGAAAGATATATCGCCTCCGGCGGGGACCCGAACGAACTGCCGTGATCCGGCCTGTCGGCCCGGCGCATTCCTGTTCCCGTTTTTCGTTCCGCGAACCCGCGGTCATTTGCGTTTGACAATGTTTTTTCGTCCGCCGCCGGAAGAACCGGCGGCGGTTTTTTCTTTGGAAGCGTCCGGCACCGTGAAAAGTAGGAGCTTTGCAGCGGGGATAACAAAAATTGTGCTGTTCATAAGAAATTAGTAATCATTTTTAAATAAATATCATATCATTCGTTGCGAATATTCTTGCTTTTTTTCACAATTATACTATAATGATAAATTATAAGGGCGAAAGATGATGTTATACGCTCTTTATATAAGGAGTTGCCCACCGTGAGTCAAACCGCGGTGGGCAAAGAAGCATATAATGAAATACGGATGGGGCTTTCCGGCAAATTGAATCCGAAAAGGAGACCGACACAATGAGCAAGAAGATGCAGCGGTTGTTTTCCCTGTTGTGCGTGGCGGCGATGCTGTTTACATGCACGGCGTTTTCGGAAGAGGAAGTGCCCGGCGGCGCTTCTGAGCCGTACGCGGAGATGAGCGCGCCGGAGGAAACATACGCCGGAGAACCTGCCCGGGAAGAACCGGCTAAGGAAGAGCCTTCCGATGCGCGGGAGACGGAAACACCCGCGGAAGAGGCTGCCGGAGCGCCCGCCGCGGAAGAAGCTTCCGGGGAAGAGGCTTCCGAAGCGCCCGCCGCGGAAGAAGCTTCCGGAGAAGAGACTTCCGAAGCGCCCGCCGCGGAAGAAGCTTCCGGGGAAGAGGCAGCCGAAAAGCCCGCCGCGGAAGAAGCTTCCGGGGAAGAGGCAGCCGAAGAGCCCGCCGCGGAAGAAGCTTCCGGGGAAGAGACTGCCGAAGAGCCCGCGGCGGAGGAAGCTTCCGGGGAAGAGGCTGCCGGAGAGCCCGCCGCGGAGGAAGGTTCCGGGGAAGAGGCCTCCGAAGAGCCCGCCGCGGAGGAAGCTTCCGGGGAAGAGGCAGCCGAAGAACCCGCCGCGGACGAAGCTTCCGGGGAAGAGACGGACAAAGCGCCCGCGGCGGACGAATCCGCCCGGGGGGCGTCTTCCGTCAGCGCGGACATTCAGGTGTCCGTCAACAGCGACGGGGCTGATTCCGTCCGGATCCTGCAGTATCCGGGCTGCAGCGTCGTGCGTCTGGCGGTAGATCAGAACCGGCATCTGAACCTGGTGCTGGAGGCTGATATGAATTTTGTCGTCAGCCGGGTTTACGAGCCGGAGTACTCCGCTTACAGCGAACCGCATTACCGCTATTCCGAAAATAACCGTCTCGTCATGAAATTTGACGCCAGGGCAGGCAGCTATCTGCTGTTTGTCTACGCGGCGGAATACAATAAGACGGGCACCCTGAATATCTGCCTGCTGGATGACAGCCGGTATGCCGCGTATGCGGCCGGCGGCGGGAGCCCGAAGACGGCTGCCCCGGCGGAGGAATCCGTACCCGCAGAAGACCATGCCGATCCCGGGGAAACGGCGTCCGCTGAGGAAACCGCTCCCGCAACGGAAATCGTTTCAGGGGAAGAAACCGCACCGGCGCAAGGACCGGCCGATGAGGATCAGCCCATTCCTGCGCAGGAGCCCGCGCCCGGGGAGGAAGCCGCATACGAGCCCGTGCCCGGGGACGAATCCGAAAAGGCGGAGGAACCCGCGTCCGCCGGTGAGCCGGCTCCGGCGCAGGAACCCGCGTCCGGGGAGGAAATTTCAGACGAGCCCGCGCCCGGGGACGGGACTGAACCTTCGGACGAGCCGGTCCCGCCGGAAGAACCCGCGCCCGCGGAGGAGGCGGACCTCTCGGATCCCGCCGCAATAGACGCGGAGGCCCCTGAGGCCGCACCCGTCGCTTCGGAAACCGCGGCCGGGGAAGAATCCGCACCTGAAGCGGCAGTCCCGGAGAGCCCTGCCGCTGAAGAACCCGCCGGGGAGCTTAACGTGGATCCGTCCGCCCTGTACGTCGCCTTCAGTATCACCTGGGACGACGAAGTGCCCTCGTTCGGCTCCGTCGCGCATCTGGACGCCGTGCTGGACGGCTTTGAAGGCCTGGATTTCTCCCTCCAGTGGCAGTACAGCGAGGACAACCTCGTCTGGACCGACGTGGAGGGCGAAACGCAAAGCAGGATGGATACGGTGATTACAGAGGAGAATTATCTCTACTACTGGCGTGTCATGGTGTATATCAGCGTGCCGGCTGAAGGCTGAAAAGCTGCGCCGTGTCTCCTTTCATGGGGGCACGGCTTTACGTGTTTCCCGATCGGTATTTTTTGAGCGGAACAAAATACTGAAAAAGAGGTAAGACCATGAATAGCAAGGCAAACAAACTGATCGCTCTTCTGATGGCGCTGCTGATGATGTTCGATATGCTTCCGGCCGCCGCGCTGGCAGACAGAGACGTCACCGCGGCGGGAGCGCCTGCGGAGACCGTGACGGCCGAAGCCGTCCTCCCTGACGGAGCGGAGAATGAACCGCTTCCGGAACCGCCCGGGGAAGAGGCCGCGCAGGAGGAACCCCCGGCTGAAGCCACCAGGGTAGAGATTCCTTCGGACTCGGCTCAGTTTGGTTTGCCGCTGGAGCTGCTCCAGAGGAACCGGTACGTCTATCAGCTGCCCGAAGAAGGGGACGTGCTGATTTCGACGATCCTGGAAGAACTGGGGATCGTGCCCGGCGCGGGCCTTGAGGCGTCCATCGACGAAAAGTACTCCGGAGCGGTGCGGGTGACGGACGGCCTGCGCGTGACGGCGTACGGGCCTTTTGAAGGCGTCGCGCTGACCGTCAGGATGGACGGCGGGAAGACGTTCAGGATTCTTTTGTCCTATGACGGCGCGGCGAAACAGCATGGCCCGCTGGAAGCCGACGTCGGTCCGGCGGATGAGGCGGCGGTGGAAGCGGCCGCGGCCGCCCTGGGTCTGCAGCGGGCGGAGATTCCCGTGATGAGGCGCGGCGCGAAAGCCGCCGCGGACGGTGCGCCTCAGGCGTTTATCCGCATGGACTATTTCGGTCTGGATCTTTCCGTGGAAGAGGACCTTGCGGTCCGGGATGAGAACGGCCTGTTCGAGGTGGCTGTTTCCTTTGACGCGCCCAGGGATTTGCTGGACGCGGAAGGCATGGCGGTGGACGGTGTTTCCGCGCAGCTCTATCATATTAAAGACGGCGCTCCGGTGCAGGTGAAGGGCGCCAGGTTTGAATTTGACGACGACGGGCGGATGACGGGCTTTACCTTCCTGACCGACAGCTGCTCGCCCTATATCGTCGCTTATACGGTGGAATTCCACTATGAGGGCAGAACGTTTGCGCTGACGGTTCCCGGCGCGAAGGACGTCGCCCTGTCAGAGATCCTCACGAGCCTTGAGATTGTGGACGAAGAAGGATTTGAGTCCTTCCGTACCGGGATTAAATCCGTCGCCGTTTCCGACGACCGGGTATTCCGTCTCACCGAAGGGGAGGACGGCTGGCTGATTCGTGTGCTGCGTGAATCCGGGAAGCAGGAAACGCTGTCGGTCGCGATGCTCGACGGCACGATTTACAATATCGCCGTCACGGCGGTCGGCGTTACGGAGCTTACGGCTGAGAACGGCTCCGCCGTCATCAGCGCGGCGGACGATATGTATCTGCCGGAAGAAGCGTCCGCGTACGCGGAGGAAAAGACGGCGGAGGAAGGCAGCGGGGCTGTTTCCGCCGTTCAGGCGAACGCTGTGGAGGAAACCGGCCGGTCCTGCCGGGTGTTCGACATTGGCCTGGAAAACGTGGATCCTTCCGAATACAACGGCTTTGAGGTTTCGGTGCAGCTCGGGCAGAGCGTAGCCGGCCGTGATTTCCGGCTGTATCGGGTGCAGGACGGCACGGCGTCCGATATTACCGACACCCTGCGTCTGACGGGCGACGAAAATGAAAACGGCGTCCGCGACGTTGCCGGGTTTGCCTTTACGACCGATGAATTCGCCGAATACGTGCTCTGCTATACCCTGGAGGCCTACTATACGGCCTATGACGGAGCGACCTTCAGGATCGCCCTTCATTACGGCGCGGAAGCCGAGATCCCGGAAGGAGCGGAGCTTAAGGTCAGGGAGATCCTGCAGGGCGAAGAAGAGTTTTACCGGTATGTCAGCGCTTCCGCGCAGGAGCTGGGCGTCAGCGAATACGACGTTTCCTTCGCACGTTTCTTTGACATCGCGATCGAAAAGGACGGCGAAGTGATCGAACCGAAGGCGCCCGTCCGGGTGACGATCACCTATCAGGACGCTTTGCCCCTGGGGGAGGGCGCCGCGCTGAAGGTTGTTCACTTTGCGGACACGGGCACGGAGGTCATTTCCGACATATCCGTAACCAATGGAAATACGGAAATCACCTATCAGCAGTCCGGCTTCTCCGTGACCGGTACCATCGTCACCGATCCCGGTCAGATCCAGCAGGGCGAACAGTACGTTATCATCGTCAAGAAGGATGACAAGTATTATTCCGTTCACAGCGACGGCGAGCTGGAGCGTGTGTACAGCGCCTATGATCCGGAAACCAACACCATCAATCTGGACCTGGAATATCCGCTGGTATGGTACTACGGGCATATATATCAGGATCAGAAATGGGAAAAGCCCTGGTGGAGCGATCAGTGGATAAAAAACGGTGTGTCAGGAACGAATTACAGAGGCAACAACCTGTATGTTCCTTCCACGGCTATTGCGTTTACACAACAGAACCTGCCGTCAGGTTACTACAACCTGTATATTAACCCCAATGTGGGGTCTGCCATCATGGAAGAAAAAGATGACCCCAACAACCATCTGGAGGACGAGAGCGCCCTGGAGTATGATTCGTTCAATCATACGATCCACGGCGTGGATCAGTCCAGCGGCGGGAATAACGGCTGCTATATCGGTGTGATGGGGGACCACATCGTCGGTCTGGCGAGCGAGGAAAACGCCGCCGAAATCTATCTGGCTACCGTCAATGCGCCTCATGCTCCGGATGATGACAACCATGTCGATCATACCGTCAATCATATCGATATTTCGATCGCCGGCACTTCCAGAATCAGGATTCCATTGGCGTACGGCGAGTATTATGATGCGAACGGGAACGTGGTTTTCACATCGACACCGAACAATCATATCATCGAGATGAACCCGGCCCTGCAGTTGGAAATCGGTGATATGAAGACCGCGGCCATTACGGCTACGGCGATCGTGAACGGCGAAAACGTGCCGATGAACGACGTATTCTATATCACCGGCTATTCGCAGAATAACGAGACCGGCGCCGGCAACCAGGCGCAGGTGCGCGTGGAGGGCTCCTTCAAGGTATCCAACATTCCGCCGTATACGCCTGAAAACTGGCCGAACTATTATCGGTACGGGGGAGACGCTGACAATGATCCCGACGTGCGTACAGCCAGACGGGACAATCCCATCGAATATTCCGTCAACGTGGTTAAAACCCTGGAAGGTTTTCACGCGGAATATAATCATACCCCGCTTTACCGCAAGGATGACGACGGCAACCTTGTGGCGATGAAGTTCGACATCCCGATCAACCTAAGCGCGAGCTTCAATTACTGGATGAATACCAACGAATGCCCGCCGCTGCATGTGAATTTCGATCACCACGCCGCATTCCACCAGGCGTGGATAAACGGCGAGATCATCGGCCACGGCCTGGACATGTCCGGCATGGACTTCCGCCTGGGCACTGTGGGCAGCGATGAATGGAACCCTGTTCCGGCGCTGGAGATCACCAAGATCATTCAGAGGGAAGACGGCAGCTATCTTTATACCACGACGCCCCAGCAGATCAGCCTGGATATTTATCGGTTGGTCCCCGGAAATCCCGACAGCGTGATCGACCTTGCCACGGACAGCCCGATCGACCCGGCGCAGCTCCAGGAGCTGATCCGGGGCTATCCCAGACTGCACGGCAGACGCATTACCGTCGGTACGAACGCGATAGGCGCGATCTATGATTACGACGTCACCGACGGCATGTATTTCGTCCGCGAGAACCCGGACAGCGTCAGCGAATATGTGACCGGGACGGACGGAAAGCTTTACCAGTACGTCTCCACCCGGACAGAGACGGAATATGCCTGGCGCCGGGATGGCGATGACAACAGAGTGCATTATGCCGACGGCGCGACCAGCGTGCCGGAAGTCCTGGGCCCGTACAACAACGGAGAACTGAACAATAACTTCCTGGAATTCTACATCTTTAATATCTATAAGCCGGTGGAAACGGTCGACGTTCCCGTCGATAAGACCTGGCCCGAGATCGAAAACGATCCGTCCTATGACTGGACGGCCACCTTTGTGCTGGAAGAACTGGAAGTGTGGGACAGCGGCCCCGTCAGCGACGAAGCCAACACAACCGTCTGGCGCAGGGTGAGCGACGTTATGCCCCTGACGATCCGCAAAGGGGACGGCGAAGCGGCGCGCACCTTTACCGGCCTTCCGAAGTACCGTTATTACGATAACGGTTCCACCTACAGGATCATCTATTCCGTGGACGAGACGGCCTATGAGCTGACGCACAACGGAACGGTGGTCAGCAAGTGGGACAACGTGAACGGCCAGATCGTGGGCGACCAGATCTACGAGCCTCTGTTCCCCCATGATGCGGGCGACGAAAACGACAGCCTGGGGCTGCACGACGGCGATCCGGATTTCTATCACGTGAAGGTGGAAAACTACCTGTCCGACGTTACCATCACGGAAGATCTGAAAGACCTGACCATCAGGAAGACCTGGCCTTCCAACACGACCGTCGCGCAGGATCCGAACGCCTACGTCACCTTCCAGCTGAAGCGTTACGTGACGAAGGAATACAGGGAGTACAGTGAAGGCACGCATTACACTTCCGTCGGTCAGGACGGGCCTGAAGAAGACGTTGTGTTCTCCAATGAATACCATACCTATACATTGAGCAGGGCCGACGGCTGGCAGCAGGTCATCAGGAGCCTGCCGAAGAAAACGGAAAGCAGGATAGAGAACAATAACCAGACCGTTTATACTTACAGCTACTATTTTGTCGAGGTGGATTCCAACCCCGTCGGGTATTTTGCCGCCTTTACGGACGGAAACGGCAGCCCGTTTGGCGATGTCGGGCATCAGGTGGATACCGATTACGTCACCGTTTATGCGGAGAACAAAAAGATCCAGCCGTTTGACATCGCGATGGAGAAGCAGCTGACCGGCAACGTGCCGGAGGATGCCGAAACCAGACTGTTTACCGTAGAAATCGCTTTTTCTTCAAACAATCCCCTGGACGGTCTCGGAAGTACGGGTTTCCCGATCCACTGGACGCCCGAGATCCCGCTGCTGACGGAAGCGCAGCAGGAAGTGCGCCGGGACGAGGAAACGTCCCGTCCGCTGATCATGTCGCTCACAAGTTTGGAGGGAGGGTTTGAACCCTTCCAGCTGCAGCTGCTCCCGGGCGAGAAAGCGACCATTACCGGTCTGCCCAAAGGCGTCAGCTATACGGTGACCGAGGTGGACATTCCCTCCGGATATCAGAGGGTGTCCCCGGAAAATGACGTAACAGTCAGCAATGCACAGGCCTCGAACGAAATCCTGTTTACGAACAGGTATGAGGCCGGCGGCAGCATGTCCGTTAAAGTAAACAAAACCTTCGTCAACGGAAACCTGAAGGACCGTCGGTTCGGGTTTACGGTGACCCAGGTAACGGGAGACGGCGTTTCGGCCCAGGCTTCGGCAAGCGAGGTTCCGGCCCTGAAGCTGAGCGCGCCGGTCATCGGCAGTACTTCGCTTGAAGACGGCGCACAGGAAACCGTCACCCTTACGAATATTGATTTCAGATTTGGCGGCGCCGAAAATAAAAACGAGACGGGCACATACTGGTTCATGGTCAAAGAGAACGTGCCCAACGGAGCGGTGAACAACATTGACGGCGGGATCCTGTACGACGCGCATACGGACTGGATCAAGGTTGTCGTGTCGGACAACGGCGACGGCACGCTGAAGGTCGAAAAGTATCTGATGACCGGCGAGTTTGGCGCAAGGACGCCCGTGCCGATTGCGGAGGATGCCGAATACGATTCCGCTTTTGAGAACGAGAAATACGGCGAACTGACGATCAGCAAAACGATCTCCTCATCCACCGGGGAGACGATCTCGGAGACTATCGAGTATCCGATTATTATTACCGTCGAACTGGACGGCGGCACCCGGTACGTGCAGGATGTGAACGGAACGCTGGGCGAAAACGCCCCGGCCGCGCCTCTGAAGGTGGTCACGGGCACTCCGCTGACAGTTTCCAATCTTCCCTACGGGACATATCATATTGAAGAAATCGAGCCCGGCAATGTCTCCGTGACGGGTTATTCCTTTGTCGAGGCTGATTCGGCAACGGATGATGACGCCGACGTCGGCGATACCGCCGGAGCGGCCGAACTGGAGAACGTTTACAAACTGACCGAGCTGACCGTCAGCAAGGCGATGGACGCCGGCACTTCGACCGAGACCTTCGGCTTTACGGTGGAAGTGAAGAACGCGGACGGGACTCCCTACACCGGCGCCGCTTATACAGGCGTCGGAAAGACCGGCCCGATATCCTTCAACGAGGAAGGAAAATATCTTGCTTCGATCGAGGCCGGGAGCAGCCTGACCATCTACGGACTGCCGATGGGCTGCACCTATACGGTTACGGAAGAAAACAAGGAAGGCTTCCTGCTGGTTTCCGTGGACGGCGATACGGCGAAGACCGCATCCGCCGGGACGATCGGCAGCGAGGCCGGCGTCGCCGCGTTTGTCAACAAGGAACTGACCGACGTCGAGGGCACCAAGACCTGGAACGATACCTCGAGAGAACACAATGACAACGCCTCCGAGATTACCCTCACGCTGAAGCGGAGCGTCAACGGCGGCGAAGAGGAAACCGTAACAGGCTTCGATCCCGTATGGACAGGAAACGATTACAAATACAGCGGCCTGCCGAAGTACGACGCGGCGGGGAATGAGTATACCTATACGGTGACTGAAACGCCGATCACGGGTTATATCCTGGAACAGGACGGGTATGATCTGGTCAATACGGCCTACGGCGCCCTGACGATCACCAAAGCTGTTACGGTGGACGGGAGCGGTACAATTACCAATCTGGCCGACGGCACCTATTCCTTTGAAATTACGGGGCCCGAAGATTATTCCCGGACGCTCACCATTACCGTGCTGAACGGGTCGGCTGAAAACACAATCGTACTTGAACAGCTGGTTCCCGGCGAATACACCGTTACGGAATCGAACAGTACGAACGGCACTTCCCTTACCGGCCGCAGCGGCGGAGAGGACGAGGGAGAGAGGGGCATAAAGCTGACGGTCGCCCCCGGCAGCACCGCAGAACAGAATACGGCCGCGTTTACCAACAACATCAATACCACGTCTCTTATGATCAGCAAGGAGATCGTCTCTCCGGTCCCGGCCGATCAAGACACCGTCAGCGGCAGGACGTTTACGTTTACCGTGAAGGTGACCAAGGCGGGCGGCGTTCCCCTGACCGGTACCTTTGGGGGCTATACGTTCAATGCCGACGGAGAAACGACGGTTACGACGACCGGCGTCCAAAACGTGACGATTTCCGGCCTGCCGCAGGGCGCTGCCTACACGGTGACGGAAAGCGAAGACAGCGAGTTTGAAAATACGGACAGTCAGGGCGATACCGGCGTCCTGGGCGGGATGCAGGCCTCGGCCGTCTTTGAGAATACCCGCAAAACAGGCAGCCTGACGGTAAAGAAGAGCATCCTGTCCACCTCCGGTGAAGCGATCGGGCAGACGCCGAGCTATCCGATCATTGTTTCCGTGACTTTGGACGGCAGGACCTATTACGTTCAGGATGAGGAAGGCACGCTGGGCGAAAACGCTCCTGAGGAATCCCTGGAGGTGACCGCGGGCACTGACCTGACCATCGGCAATCTGCCTTACGGTTCCTATTCGGTCACAGAGTCCGAACCCGGTTCCGTAACCGTGCAGGGTTACACGTATGTCACGGCAGAAAACAGCAAGCCTGAAGATACCGCCTCTGTGAACGCGGATGCGGACGGCGAAGCGAGCCTGGTCAACTGCTACACAAAGGATACCGAGTGGACGCCGGAAGTGGGCAAACGGCTGAACGGAGAGGCCTACAGCGGAGGTTCGGATTTCCGTTTTACCATTTCAATCACTGACGGCGGCAGCTATTCGCAGGAAGCGGTAGATGTGGAAGATGGGGTCATCGTTTTCCCGCCGATCGTCTACACAGCGGATGACGCCGGCAGGAGCTTCAGGTATACGATCGTCGAAAATTCGAACGGCGATGATGATATCGATTATGACGAGACCGTTATTTACGCAAAGGTCACCGTTGCCATCGAGAACGGTACGCTGACAGCCGAAGGAAAGTATTACAGCGACGCGCTCTGCACCAGAGAGCTGGAGGAAGACCCGGCGTTCAGCAATACGGAGCTCGGCATCCTTGAGGTCACCAAACAGGTGACCGGAACATACACTTCCGCGGCCGGTGATGTGTTCCCCGTGTCAATCAAAAAAGGAAATGAGTACGTCAAGGCGTCCCAGGAAGACGGAACAACCTGGAAGTATACCGGCCTCAGCGGTACGCCCGCGGTTTTCTACATCCATCATAACGAAACGCTGCGCTTCACCGAGCTGCCCGTGGGCGAGTACACGGTCATCGAGGGAGACGCGGAGAAGACAGGATATGTCCTGACGACGACTTACAAGGTCGGCGGGGCTGATTCGGCTGCCGGAAACGTCGCTGTCGCCAAGGGCGAAACGGCGGCAGTGGAGATCGACAACCACTACCGCGACGCGCAGCTGATTATCACCAAGAAAATCATCGGTGCGGATCCGGCTGAAGCCGCGGCTAAGATCACCATTACCGTGACGGACAGCGACGGGCATAAACTGCTGGACGGCGCCGTGCTGACAGCCGCGCCGTTTACGGCAAACGGTGATACCTGCACGGCGGTGCTCAGGAGCACGGACCAGGCGGATTATGCGCAGTATCTGGTGCCTGACGGAGAGTATACGGTCACCGAAACGGTAGAAGCGCCGGATCAATATGTATTGGTCAGCAGCACTTATGCGGTGACGGCGAAAGAAAACGTCGCTGAAACGGATGCCGTCAGCGGTACCGGGTATACCTTCCGGCTGACAGATGCGGATACATCTGCCGGTGAGATCGACTATACAAATGAATACGAAAAACCCGAAGAGCCGGAGAAGACAGAAACTGCGCCTTATGTGGGCACGGGCGTCCTCGGCGCGGTCAAGGTAGGGGACGAGATTACCTACAGGATCGACTATAAGAACTACAAGAATGAAGCGGCCGACGTCGTGATTGTCGACAAGCTGGATGAGAATGTCCGGTTTGTCGAGGCGAGCGACGAAGGCGCGTACGACGCGGATGAGCACACCGTGACATGGACGCTTTCGGATACGGAAGCGGGCAAAGCCGGCAGCGTCACCCTGAAGGTCGAGGTGCTCGAGGGCGCGCTGGTGTCCGAGGGCGGCGAAGGCAAG
>CADANQ010000078.1:14629-25438 GCA_902789365.1 uncultured Eubacteriales bacterium | reverse complement strand
TGCCGCTGAAACGGATCATAATCGGAGGGAGATCCCTCCGATACCTCCCCGCTGCTGCCATACGTTTGTTCTCCTTCACACACGACTGAACAGTTACAGCGTAAAAAGCTAAAAAACCCGGAAACGCCGTTCGGGCGTTTCCGGGTGCGCAGACATGATTTCCGGCGCTGTTATTCGTCAGCTTCCGACCGGGTGAAGAGCATCGTTACAGTGACGCCGTTGTACGGAAATGGGAATGAAAGGATGCCGTCCTCCAGGAAGCAGGGGAGTCGGTCGCCGTTGTACAGGTAGAGGCCGTCTTCATCAATGCCCCATCCCAGGGCGGCGTAAAAGTCTTCATTGGAGCGTTCGTTGACGTAGTGGGAGTCGATCGACCCGCTGTCATAGACGGTGAGTTCCATTTGGAAGCCCACACTGCTCAACAGGGAAGCGTTGATGATCGTTCCGTTCAAGTCCATTGAATCGATCGTCCATTTTCCCGTGATGCGCGGTTCTCCGGAAACTGCCGTCCGCCTGATAAAGGGAAGGTCGATGCCTTCGCTGCTGACTACAATATGTCCGTCCGCGTCACAGGTGAGCGTGAGATCGTCGGAATCCGACACAATCTGCCCGTCCCGTTCTTTGTAGTTGAACAATAAATTTTCTCCGAGAATGCTCAGCCGTCCGTATCCGCCTGGGGACAGGATCATGGTCAGATTCGGAGATAATTCGCATTCGTAGAACCCCGACACGCCTTTGGCGCCGGAAAAGACAGGATCTTCGGGAGCGGCAGCCGGCAGGGCAGTTTCCTCGCCTGCCGGATGAAGAACGCGCAGGAGTTGTTCGTAAGCGGGAATGTTTTCGTCGCTGCCCAGGCAATATACATAAAGCACGACATCACAGTTGATGGCAGCGAACCCGTAGAGAGTGTTGAAATACTTCATGGTGATGTACATAAACCCGTTGACTTCGCCTATCGTGTCGCCGTAGACGATGTCATCCTGGGTCGTCCCGGCCAGGGAGGGCAGTACGGCGCGTAAGAGCGGTTCCGTAATGCCGAGTTCCTCGCAAGGCATTATCATACACAGGAACAGGGTTCCGTCGGGGGATGTGATCATATAGGCATTATCGCCGGAATTGGTCATGGTATACCCGCAGTCTTTCTCCAGACGGAAGACACCGCTCAGCGTATTGTCTTCCGCGGCGCACAGGGCCGGGGAGACGAGAAGCAGCACCGAGAAAAGTACGGCAATGACCCGTTTCATCGTTTTTTTCCTCCTTTATTCAATGGGTCCCGCATAGGCAAAGAATATGTTCCCGCCGTTCGTACTGAAGCACAGGACGCCGTCCTCCAGCGTGCAGGGATTTCTTTGGCCGTTGAACATATACAGGCCGTCTTCGTCGATGCCCCAGTTTTGTGCGGCCCAGTTTTCGGAATCGGTAACGGCATGCCAGTCGACCGTCCCGTCGTCATAGGCGGTAAGCTCTATGGTCCAGCCCAGGATCCCCATCATGGTCGAGTCGAGGGTCGAGCCGTTCACAATCATTTTGCTGGCTTTCCACTTACCGGTAATGCCGGGTGATCCGGCGACGGGATCCCGTTTGACAAACCTGAGCCTGTTGCCTTCAAATTGGAACGTAATGCTGCCGTCTTCCCCGCAAATAAAAGCAATCTCGTCGTCAGTATACGGTACGATCTGTCCGTCCCGGATTTCGAAATCGAAAGTGAAGGAACCGGAGGAATTGCTCAACCGTCCGCGCCCGCCGCGGGTGAGGATCAGGCTGACTGTCGGGATCTTTACACCTTCCGCTTCGAACTCGTATACTCCGGCAATGTCCTCCGTGCCGGAAACATAAGCGCCGGAAGGAGCGGAAGGCTCTTCGGCTTTCTCCGTGTTCGTCGGGCGCAGCGCGCCAAGCAGCCTTTCGTAAGCGGCGATATCTTCCCCGCCCATGGCATAGACAATTAACATGGTGCCGCCGCCAACGGCCATAAATCCATTAATGAAGCCATGATCGTTCATGGTTATATACATGAATCCGTTGGCTTCCCTTGTCCTGTCGCCGTAGGTGGTGCTTTCCTCGGTCTGACCGGGCAGCCCGGAAAGGTATATGCGCATGAGTTCTTCTGTCATGCCCATTCCCTCACAGGAAAGGACCATGCATATGAAAATGTTTCCGTCAGGATCGGTGATTTTCAATTTGCCGTCTTCCGGATCGACGGACATGGCGTATCCGCCGCCCTCCTCCAGGCAGAGGAGTCCGCCGGGCAGGGTCGTGTCCGCGGCGCAGAGGGCCGGGGACAGGAAAAGCAGCGCGGAGAGCAGTAAAGCGATGAACTTTTTCATGGTTGTTCCCTCCTTTGACGTTTGACATTGATCCGACCCGTTCCGCTCGGGCAAAGAGCGTCTTTTCTGTCTTCTTTAGCATGGGGAAACGGAGAAGAAACGCCGCGGGCAATGAAGCGTTTTTCTTTTTTCCCGCCAGGAGAGCCGGGTTTTGGAAAATGCGTACGCTCATGATGTCTGAGCGCCGGTGAAGGCAGGGAGAACCTCCGGCGGCGCGGATGCTTTCGGATTGACGTATACCATTATATTAACCGTTTCCGGTGTTTGCCGCAATACTTTTCCCGACAGATATTTTTTTCAGGGAAGCATATGGGAAAAGGGTCTGTCGGCATCGCCGCCGGCCGGACAGGGCGAACCGCGGCTGCGGATACCGTTCAAACCGAAATTGCCGCAAAAGAAAGACCGGAAGGGGGTGCCCCTTCCGGCCGAAACGCTGTCCCGCGCACCGTATCCGGGATCATTGCCCGGCGGGTTTGAAGCGGGAGCGGTCCATTTTTTCATCGGGCTTCTGTTTGATTTCGCCCGCCGCCGTCAGGGCGTTGCGGGTCAGCAGCGGGCCGATCAGTTCATAGATGAATACGCCGAACAGCGTCACGTTGCGGATGATGGAGGCTTCGCCGCCCCCCAGGGCCTGGGCCGCGTTGCACATGCCCAGGGCCACGCCGGCCTGAGGCAGCAGGGTGATGCCCAGGTATCTGATCACCTCGCGGCTGCAGCGGGTCATCCTGGCGGATTCCCTGGCCCCCAGGTATTTGCCCAGGGAGCGGGCCAAAAGGTACACCGCCCCGATGACCACGTATTCCCAGCGGGCAAAGACGTTCAGTTCCAATTCCGCCCCGCTGATGACAAAAAAGCAGGCGGTCAGCGGCGCGGTCCATTTTTCGGCCCGGCGCATGATGTCGTCGCTGAACTCGGCGCAGTTGACGAAGACCGTGCCCAGCATCATGCACACCAGGAGGCTGGAGAAGGAAATGGTGACGCCGCCCACCGGGATCTCCAGGAAGCACAGGGCGATGGTGAGGAACACAAAGGAGATGGTCATGCTCAGCCGGTTGGTGTTGGAATAAAACAGCTTTTCCAGGCGGCTCATTACAAAGCCCAGAATGCTGCCCAAAACCAGGGAACAGACGATTTCAAGCAGCGGCTCGATCACGATGGACGAAACCGACAGCGCGCCGCCCAGAAGGGCCTGGGCAATGCCGAAGGAAACCGAAAAGATGACCAGGCCCACCGCGTCGTCCAGGGCGACGATGGGCAGAAGGAGCCTTGTCACCGGGCCGTCGGCTTTGTACTGCCGCACCACCATCAGCGTGGCCGCCGGGGCGGTGGCCGCCGCGATGGCGCCCAGGGTGAGGCAGGCGGGCAGGGGCAGCACCTCGGGACCCAGGATGAAATGCAGGGCGACGAGGGCCGCGTCCACCAGCAATGTCGCCGCCAGGGCCTGCAGGATGCCGATGACGGTGGCCTGCCGGCCGGTATGCTTCAATTCGGACATCCTGAACTCGGAGCCGATGGAAAAGGCGATGAAGCCCAGGGCGGCGTTGTTGATCATGGACAGGCGGCCGACGTCCTCCGGGGTGTGGAAGCCGAGGCCCTCCACGTTCAGCCTGCCGAGACAGTAGGGGCCGATGAGCAGACCGGCGATCAGGAACGCGGTGACGTCCGGGAAATTCAGTCCCAGTTTTTTGAATACGCGGGTGAACATCAGCCCCGCGAAAATGGCCACGGCCACCCAGAGAAAGTAGTTCATTTCCATGGATATTTCTTGCCTCCTCGGAAAAAACAGCCGCGGACACGCCGTGGCCGGAATGCGCCGACGCCGGACGGACAGGAAGGAACCCTCGCGTCCGGGACTTGTATTATAGTGATGCGGACTGCATTTTTCAAGGCCTTTTTCCGCTTTCGCCGCGGCCCGGGACCGGGGGCGTTTTTCCCTCCGGCGGGCGTGACCCGCGTATTTGTGAAAAACGGTTGAAGAACGGTGAGAAAAAGAAAAAGTAAGAAAACGGTAACAAAAAAGTTAAAAAAATGTAACAAAGTTTTTTGTTTTTTGAAGGAAATGAGTGGCAGAATCGTTGCAAATATGTTATAATTACTTAAAGACCGTAAACCGATCGGGACCGGCGGGGCCGGATACGGCGGAGTTTTCCGCCGCTCGGGGCACGCGGACCCTTCCGGAAGGCGTTGATCCGCAGGAGAACGGGGCGGTCAAGGATGAAAGGAAGGACACAACAATGAAAAAGGCAGTACGTATTCTGACGTTCCCGGTCCTGCTGGCATTGCTGATCGCCATGGTTCCGGCGGCGCTTGCGGCTCCCACATCTTATACCAAGGAAGAACTTGCGGCTATGACGATGGTCGTCACGGCGGATTACGTGAATATGCGGGGCGGCTATGCCGGGACGCCGAAGCATAAGGAAATCATAAACTACAACGACGGGCTGATGAAGGGCGAGGAAGTCTACTGCCTGGACAAGCATAACGGCTGGTACTGCGTCCTGCGCATCCAAGGCCACAAGTGCACCGTCGGCTGGGTCTGGGGCGATTTCGTCAGGTTCAAGAGCGCCGACGTCGCCAACGGCGGCGGCGACGTCGCCAACAGCAGTTCCAAATACGTCGGCGGAACGCCGGCCTCCGATGTCAACTCGGTGAGGAATCAGTATTATTCCCAGTATACCCATGTGATCTATTCTCTGCAGGACAACGGCATGTGGTAAGTTAATACTTTCGGCATGTTCGGAACAAGCGGCCGTGAAAAGCGAAAGAAGGCTTTTCACGGCCGCTTTTTGAACCCAAACCGCGGGGAAACGGACCCCCGTTAACGCGATGAAGCGTCGGAATCTTTATTTCAGCGCTTTTCTTAAAGCTTCTTCCCCCACGTCCGGCATCCAGCCGCGGAGCCAGCGGACCATGCGCTCCAGGGACTCCCGTGGGCTGAAGCGGGAGGACGCGCCGACCACGCCGTCCCCCAGGTGCCTTTCGGGGGTGTCGTACAGCGCTTTGCCCCAGCCGTAGGGGCGGCCGGAGCGGTCAAGATCATAGACGAAGTCCCGGGGGATCATGAAGGTGAGCATCTGCAGCCGGACGACGGCGCCGTCAAAGCCCTTCCTGACGCCCGATGTGTTTTTAAGGAAGGCGCCTTTCGAGGGACCGTGCTTTTCCAGGGCGTCCAGGATCAGCCCGTCGGCGTGCCGCATCAGCCCGTCGTCCCGGTATCCCTCGGCGTCGTAGCCCATCCTGCGCCAGTTGCACAGGTCCGGGAAGCAGGTGAGGGACACGAAGGCTGCCCGCCCGCGGAAGAATTTCCCGTAGACAAGACGCCTGTCCCTGCACAGCCGGCCCTTCCATTCCCAGGGCCCCTCGTTCGAGGTGAACCAGACCGCGGGGTCTGTGTTTTCCTCCAGGGACCAGCCGGGAATCTCGTTTTTGAAGAAAGGAAGGAACCCGATGCCCGCCGTCAGGCGGAAAAGGTCCTCTTCGCTTCCGACGCGGTTAAATCGCAAAGGAATCACCTCCGTGCGGGTTCATGCGTTCCGCGGTTTTAATTTCGCCGCCAGGGTCCGCTCTCCTGCCGGCGTTTTTTGTAAACATTTGCGCGGGGGATAAGGGACGCTGTTCAAACATCCGCTTTTATGATATGATATAAATGAAGAAATATCTATTGCGCCGCGCGGGGCGCGCAGGAGAGGAAAAATGGCCGGGCTGTTTGCGAAAAAAACGCTTAAGACCCCCCTACCGGATGATCCGGAGGCCCTGGTGGCCCTGTCGGACAAGCTGATCGGCGATCCGTGGAAGCGGCGGGAATGCCTCGAAAAGGCGGTGACCGTCGCGCCGGACAGTTTGAAGGCCAGGTATGCCCTGCTGATGCTGGGGGACCTGGGCAAGGGAGGAAAAAGGGACACGGATTTTTCCCGGATCAAAAGCTATATTCTGACACCCTTTGAAAAACCCGAGCGATTTGACGAATCCGAGGCCCGGCGCATGGCAAGGGAGATATTCGACCACCCCCTGCTTAAGGAATGCCTTGATCTGGCCGGGGACAGGGACAGGTTCCTTCGCGCCTATCTGCTGGACCTCAGCTGCGAATACGCCGATCTTTTCATTGTTTCCTCCGCCGAGCACAGCGGGGCGGTCCTGGGCTTTTCCACCGCGTCCTCCCGGCTGAAGGCGATGAGCACCGCGTTCGCAAACCTTATGGAGGGGGTGCGTTCCTGCCCGTACATGAGCGCGGATGAAAGGAAGATGCTCCTTTCGGCGGTCAACGAGGCGGCAAAGCGCTTTACCCGGGGCGATATGAGCCTGGTTTACGCCGCCCTTGGGGATGAGACGGCAAAGGATGTGCGGGAACGGGATGATATTTTCGGGTAAAAACGGGGGATGGGCCGTCTGGGGCGTCATGTGCCTTCTGTCCCTGGCGGGGTTCTTCCTGCCGTACGCCTATGAAGGCATGGACAGCGCGGGCCTTATGCTTTACGTCCTGCATCCGTGGGTGTGGGTGCTGCCTCTTTGCCTGGCGGGGCCCTTCCTGGCCTCCCTGAAGGGCGTTGCGCCGATCGCCGCCTTTTTTCCCCCGGGGCTTTGCTTCCTGATGTGCCCGAAATACCCGGGCGCGGCGGGGCGGGCGCTCCTCTTCCTGCTCCTCTCCCTGGCGGCCGCCGAGGCCGGACGGGAGACGGCGGCGAGAAAACAAAAAAACACGAAAGGGATCCGTAAAGGTGCGGAACGCTTTGGAAACGGAAGCCCGGGAAAAAACACCCGGAAAAGGACCTGAAAAGACGCCGGACAACCGGCGGGGAAAGACGCGGGGGAAAGCGGAAGGCCGGGGGCCGGCCGGGCGGTTTTTCATCCGGGCGGGCTTCGTCCTCTTCACGGTGCTCGCCGCCGCGCTGACGGTGCTGGCGGGGATCAGGCTCCATTCCTTCGATTCTTCCCCGGCGGGACGCGCCGGGGCTTCCGGGTTTGAGGTCAGGGACGAAAACGCCGGCGCCGCCAGGATCCAGCCCGGCGAAAGCGGCGATATCGGCGAAATCAGGAGGAAATGCGGCTTTCCGATGCCGTATTTTCCCGGGAAGGTCATGTTCGGTGAAATGGCCAACGTCCCCTATGACGGGAAAAACGCGGTCCGGGTGACCATGAGATATTCGGGCGGGGTGGTCGTTGAGGCGGTTCGGCCCGCGGACGCGGCGTTCCTGATCAAGCGGGAAGGGCTTGAGGTCCGTTTGTACGAAAGCCTCAGGGTTCCGTTCGGCCGCATTTCTTCATCTAATATCTCCGCCCTGATGTGCTGCGGGGAAAAAGGCTCGTGCATCTATTTTTCCACCGGGGACGCGGCTTATTCCATCTATTATGAAAAGGCCGACGGGGAAACGCTGTACAGGTATATTTACGAAAACAATCTGGATGTCAGATGACGGACGGGAGGCAATGACGATGGCAAAAAGAACGGTATCGGCGCTGTGCGCCCTGGCGCTTGCTTTATCGGTCCCGGCGGCCCTGGCCGCCCCGACCCGGCAGGAGGGGACCATGGAGGTCCGGGAGGACGAGGGGCTCCGGGGATTTTTGTCCACGGTGATGAGCGCCGCCGTAATAAGGGATCTGCCCGCGCTGGAGGAAGGCGAGGCCCCCGGGGCGGAACTTACGGAGGCGGTCTTCGGGGTGTTTGAATACAATATGTTCGGCCTGGACAGCGTAACGCTCACCGAATCCGAATGCGCCGGGCTGTACAGGGACTTTTTCGCCTCGGGCAGTTTCGAAATGCCAAGTGAGGGCAGCTGCCCCTGCGTAAGGATCGAAGACGGCAAAATGGTCATGGACCTGGCCGAACTGAACGAGACGCCGCTGGTAGGCGCTTACGTATATGAGTCCCGGATCGCCGATGGCCGCGTATACATGAAGGCGGACCTGTACACCGCCTGGGGCTATTATATGACCGAGGCCCCGTTCATTCCCGAGGAGGACCTGACCTGGTACTGCTCGGCCGAGATCTGCCTGGAGGCCGGCGAGGGCAAACTGTTCGGATGGAAGCTGGTGTCCTATCGTCTGGGCGGCGTCTGGCAGGACGGCGCCACGAGCGAATGGAAGGAATACACCGACGAGGAGTCCGCCTGGTCCCTTTGCCTTCCGTCGGGCTTCGGCGAAAGCGGCGCCGCGGAAGGCTTTCGGGAATGGCAGACCGCGGACGGGTCGGCCACGCTGCGCATGGAGTTTCTTCCGTCTATGTCCGCCGGCGCGGAGAGCGCAGGGGACGAAGGCTTGTACGGCATCATAACGCGGGAAGGCGACGGACGGCTGAAACTGGTGTTCCGCGGCGAGGAGCTTGAGGCGGACGCCTCTCTCACGCTGGATTTCCCTTTGGACCGCCTGGACGAGTACAGCTTTTATCTTGAAATCATCCGCAATTCATTCTGGATGAGGGGGATGCCGTATGGCTAAGATCTTAAAAATCACGGCGTGCCTGTGCGCCCTTGCGCTTTTGCCCCTGACCGCCTTCGCGGCCGCGCCCTACGCGGTGGAGACCCTTTCCGGGGAGGAATGGTATCCCTCCCGGGATAACTGGACCTATCACTACGTTTATTCCTGTCCGCGGATCGTATGCGGGGAGGAGGACCCCGTGGGGCTTCTGATCAACGACACGCTGCAGATGATTCTGGACGAGATGCGCTTCCTGGCCCTGCCCATGTTTGCCGAGTCCCCGGAAATGACCGCCTCGGGACCGGTGACGGTGACGGAGGAGGGCCGCGTCATGTGCAACAACGGGCGCTTCTTTTCGGTGCTGACGGTCAAGTGCGAGGAAAAGGATTCCGTAAAGACGTGGAGCCTGGAATCCGACACCTTTGACGTCAGCGGGGATTACCCGGGAGAGACCCTGACCCTGAGGGGCGTGGTGATGGTGGGCGAATCCTCCGAGCAGATCGCCGCCGCGGTGCTGCCGGAGCTGTATAAAGCCTTCACCCGGCTGCAGGAGGAGGGCGTCTGCCTTCCCGGCGTCGGCTGGGAGGAATTCTGCCTGAACGTAATCCCCACCCTTGATTTCTATGCCGACGAAAACGGCAGCGCGGTGTTCTATTTCCAGCCTGCGCTCCTGTGCGAGCCCGGGCAGGACGTGCCTGTGTTCGCATATACTCCCGCGGAGCTGGAAGCCCTGGTCGGCGCCATGCCGGCGGGGGAAGAGGAACGCTGACGGACGCCCCGGCGCAGGAAGGTGGACGCATATGAAGATCAGCAGGATATGGATCGCTTTGGTTCCGGCGTTTTTCCTCCTCGGAGGCGCGGGCGCGCCGGCGGAGGAGACGGCCGTTCCCGTCAGGCCGGCCATTGAGGCCCCGACGGGGGAAAGCATCATTTACGGCCAGTCGCTTACGGAATCCGCCCTGACCGGCGGAGGGGCGATGGATCCCCTGACCGGGGAAAGCGTGGAAGGCTTTTTCCAGTGGGTCAACGGCGATTACGTGCCGGGGGTCGGGACGCAGATGTGCCAGTGCGAATTTGTGCCCACGGGCTTTGACACCGAATACTATCTTTCCGTTTCCTTCCGTGCCGAGGTGGAGGTGCGCCCCGTTCCCCTGACGGTCCTGGAGGAGCCCGTGTGCATGCGGCGCATCGAATACGGCGAGAGGATCAGCCGGGCCTTCCTTTCCGGCGGGGTCTGCGCCGATCCCTCGGGGAACGAGGTCGCGGGCTCCTGGGTCTTTGCCGACGGGAACGCCGTGCCGCCGGTGGGAAGGATGACGGTGGAGGCGGTCTTTGTGCCCGGGGACAGCTTCCATTATGACAGCGCGCGGTGCGCGGTGGAGGTGGAATGCGTTCCCTGTACGCCGGACGTGGCGGTGCGCTGCAGCGCCGCCTGGCCCGGACAGCCCCTTTCCGCCTGTGTGCTGGAGGGATGGGCCGCCGGCATGGACGGCAGCGTGATTACCGGGGTCTTCGCCTTCCGCGAGGGCGCCCTTGTGCCCGGCGGGGACGGAACCTCCTACGACGTTACCTTCAGCCCCGACGACAGCGTCAATTACCTGCCGGTGACCGTGAAGGTGCCCGTGGTCTTCGGGGCGAAAAACATTTCCGTCGAGGCGGTGCTGGAAGCGGCGTACGGCCGTCCGGTCTCCGAGGGGGTGCTGACCGTGCGGGCTTTCGACGAGAACGGCCTGCCGGTTAACGGAAAACTGAAGTATGACGACCGGTTCACCGGCGTCCTTTCCCCCGACGGACAGGAAAGCGTCGGCGCGGTATTCATCCCGTCCGACCCGTCCTTCGGCGGCGAGATTCCGGTGTCGGTCACGATCGTATACAGGTAAAAATGGCGTCCGGGAGGTCCCTCCGCCGCCGTCCCTCCGTCCTTTGTCCGGAGGGAGAGAGAAAGCGAAAAGCCTCCCTGCGGGTCGGAATAAGAGTATCTGTTCAGTCCTGCGGACAGAACAGATACCGCGGGGGGTACCCGTACCCCCCGCGAACCCCCCGGGCGAAGAACGGAGTCCGGGGAAGGGAA
>CADANQ010000078.1:0-14596 GCA_902789365.1 uncultured Eubacteriales bacterium | reverse complement strand
CCTGCGTCCAAGCGGCACCGCCGGCCGGGTGCGAACCCCGAACCTTACCTGCGGGAACGGTTCGGGGTGTCGTTCCGCTTCACCGTACATGCCGCTGAAACGGATCATAATCGGAGGGAGCTCCCTCCGATACCTCCCCGCTGCTGTCATACGTTTGTTCTCCTTCACACACGACTGAACAGTTACGAATAAGAAAAAAGAAACACACGGAAGCAAACACATGATTTTGCCCGGGAAAGCCCATGACGCAAGGATTTGCGGGGTTTTCCCGGGCGAATTTTATCAAAAATATTTTGATTTTCTTTTAAAAACCTCTTGCAATCACAGGGGGATGGAGGTATAATTCTAATGTTGTCTGTTTATGGGTTGAAGCGGTAAGTTGCCGTCCCGGCCTGGACGGGTAATTATCGTGGACCAGACAGGGCGAGACCCTGTCGACGGACTCAAGTCGCGCCAAAGGCGCGGTTGGCACCGGGCTTCCCTGCAAGGCGACGCAGCCTGCGAAGCGAAACGCCCGGCATGGGAAGACTCCCACCGCGTGCCGCGAGTACGAATTCAAGGAGGAAAAAATATGGCCAGCCAGAAGATCCGCATCAAGCTCAAGGCGTATGAGCACAACCTCATCGATCAGAGCGCCGGGCGCATCGTGGAAACCGCCAAGCGCACAGGCGCCAGGGTCTCGGGACCGATCCCGCTGCCCACCGAAAAGGAGATCGTTACGATCCTCCGCGCGCCCCACAAGTACAAGGACAGCCGTGAACAGTTCGAGCGCCGCACGCACAAGCGCCTCATCGACATCCACAACCCCAGCGCCAAGACCGTGGACGCCATGATGAAGCTGGATCTGCCCGCCGGCGTCGAAATCGAGATCAAGCTGTAAGGCAGGAGGACGACACACTTATGAAAAAGGCGATTATCGGTAAAAAACTGGGCATGACCCAGATCTTTCTGCCGGACGGCCGTTTGGTGCCCGTTACGGTAATCCAGGCCGGTCCCTGCACCGTGGTGCAGAAGAAGACCGTGGAAAACGACGGTTACGAAGCTGTTCAGTTCGGTTTCGACCAGGTTCCCGAAAACCGCGCCGCCAAGCTGGTGAACAAGCCCGAAGCGGGCCATTTCGCCAAGGCGGGCGTCAAGCCCATGAGGGCCCTCAGGGAATTCCGCCTGGATGACTGCGCCGCCTTTGAAGTCGGCCAGGTCATCAAGGCCGACGTGTTCGCTTCCGGCGAAGCGGTGGACATCACCGGCACCACCAAGGGCCGCGGCTACACCGGCCCCATCTACCGCTGGAACCACCACACCGGCCCCATGGCCCACGGCTCCAAGTATCACAGGGGCGTCGGCTCCATGAGCGCCAACACCTATCCCGCCCGCGTCTTCAAGAACAAGAAGATGGCCGGTCAGTACGGTGTGGAACGGGTCACCATCCAGAACCTCAGCATCGTTCAGGTGGACGCCGAGCGCTCCCTGCTCCTGGTCCGCGGCTCCGTGCCCGGCCCCAACAAGGGACTGCTTCTCATCCGTTCTTCCTGCAAGGCTTGATCAAGGAGGATAATGAATTATGCCAACTGTTAACGTGGTCGATATGCACGGAAAAAAAGTCGGCACCATGGACCTGAGCGAGGATATTTTCGCCGTTGAGGTCAACGCCGCAGCCATGCATCTGGTCGTCCGCTCCTATCTGGCGGCTCAGCGCCAGGGCACCCAGAGCGCCCTCACCCGCGGCGAAGTCCGCGGAGGCGGCCGCAAGATTTATCGTCAGAAGGGCACCGGCAATGCCAGGCATCACGGCAACCGCGCTCCCCAGTTCCGCCACGGCGGCGTGGTGTTCGCTCCCAAGCCCAGGGATTATGTGATCAAGGTGCCCAAGAAGGTGCGCCGCCTGGCCATGAAGAGCGCTTTTACCTCCAAGCTCGAGGACTTCATCGTGGTCGACAGCATCAGCCTGGCGGAAGCCAAGACCAGACTGGTCGCGCAGATGCTTAAGGAACTCGGCAGCGAAAAGAAGACCCTGCTGGTGCTCCCCGGCAAGGAAGACAAGATCGTCCGCGCCTCCAAGAATATCCCCACCGTGAAGGACGCCTATGTGAACACCCTGAACGTGTACGATATTCTCAACGCCGACAAGATCGTGATCGAGAAAGACGCCATGCAGAAGATTCAGGAGGTGTACGCATGAAAGATCCCCATGATATCATCCTGCGCCCCGTCCTGACCGAAAAAGGCTACGACGGCATCGCTGACAAGCGCTATGTGTTCCAGGTGGCCATCGACGCCAACAAGGTTGAGATTCGCAAGGCCCTGGAAAAGGTTTTCCCCGGCATCAAGGTGAAGAACGTCAACACGCTCCGCACCCTTGGCAAAATCAAGAGGCAGGGCGTGCATTCCGGCCGCACCGCCGAGATCAAAAAGGCCTACGTTACTTTGACTGAAGATTCCAAGCCCATCGAATTCTTCGAGGGTATGGTTTAAGGGAGGGCATGAATAATGGGAATTCGAGTTTATAAGCCGACTTCGCCCGCCCGCCGGTTCATGTCGGTGCTGACTTACGAAGAGATCACCAAGAAGACCCCCGAAAAGGCTCTGACCGAGATCCTCAAGAAGAAAGCCGGCCGCAACAAGCAGGGCAAGATCACCGTCCGCCACCAGGGCGGCGGCAGCAAGCGCAAGTACCGCATTATCGATTTCAAGCGCGACAAGCTGGGCGTGACCGCGAAGGTCGTCGCCATCGAGTACGATCCCAACCGCACCGCCTTCATCGCCCTGCTGCAGTACACCGACGGCGAGAAGCGCTACATCCTGGCTCCGCTGGACCTGAAGGTCGGCGATACCGTGGTTTCCGGCCCCGAAGCCGACATCAAGCCCGGCAACGCGCTGCCCATGCAGAATATTCCCGTCGGCACCCTGATCCACAACATCGAGCTCAAGGCCGGACGCGGCGGCCAGATCGTCCGCTCCGCCGGCGCCTATGCCCAGCTGATGGGCAAGGAAAACGGCTACGCGCAGGTGCGCCTGCCCTCCGGCGAATACCGCAAGGTCCCCCTCAACGCGATGGCGACCATCGGCACCGTCGGCAACACCGACCACGCCAACGTCAACATCGGCAAGGCCGGCCGCAAGCGCCATATGGGCATCCGTCCCACCGTCCGCGGCGTCGTCATGAACCCGGTCGATCATCCCCACGGCGGCGGCGAGGGCAAGAGCCCTGTCGGTATGCCGGCTCCTGTCACTCCCTGGGGCAAGCCCGCTTTGGGATACAAGACCCGCAAGCACAAGAAGTATTCCAACAGGCTGATCGTCAAGCGCGCCACCAAGTAACAGGGTGAGCAGGAAGGAGGAACCACATGAGCCGTTCCGTTAAGAAAGGCCCGTTTGTACAGGAAGCGCTTCTCAGGCGCATCGATGAAATGAACAAGAATGGCACCAAGACCGTCCTGAAGACCTGGTCCCGTGCCTCCACCATTTTCCCTCAGTTCGTGGGTCACACCATCGCGGTGCATGACGGCCGCAAGCACGTACCGGTGTACATCACCGAGGATATGGTCGGTCACAAGCTGGGTGAATTTGTTCCCACCCGCACGTTCCGCGGCCACGCCGGCTCCAAGTCGGAACGCAAGTAATCGAGGGAAGGAGAAATAATCATGGCTACCAATACCCGTGAAAAGGGCGCAAAGCGCGCTGAAACGCGCGACCGCCGCCCCCATGCAACTGCCAGGCATATCCGTCTCTCTCCCCGGAAGGCGGGTATCGTGCTGGACCTGATCCGCGGTGAGCAGGTCGACAAGGCACTGGCGATCCTCCAGTTCACTCCCAAGGCCGCTTCTCCGGTCATCTACAAGGTGCTTTCCAGCGCCATCGCCAACGCGGTAAACAACCAGGAAATGGACCGCTCCAGCCTGTATGTGGCCGAGTGCTTCGCCAATCCCGGCCCCACCCTGAAGCGTTACGTAGCCCGCAGCCGCGGCAGCGCCTCGCCCATGCTGAAGCGCACCTGCCATATCAGCGTCGTGCTGGACCAGAAGAAATAAGGGAGGATGAACCATGGGTCAGAAAGTCAATCCGCACGGTGCGCGAGTCGGCGTCATCTTCGACTGGAGCACCCGCTGGTATACCAATAAGAAAAACTTCGCCGTGCAGCTCAAGGAAGACTATGAACTGCGCAAGATGCTCAAGGAAAAGTTTTACTCCACCGGCATCAGCCGTGTAGATATCGAACGCAGCGCCAACAGGATGACGGTCAACATCTTCACCGCCAAGCCCGGCATGATTATCGGCAAGGGCGGCAAGGGCATCGAAGACCTGAAGAAGGATGTGGAAGCGTTCGTCGGCCATCCCGTCAACGTGAACGTCAACGACGTCAAGTCTCCGGATACCGACGCGCAGCTGGTCGCCGAAAACATCGCGCAGCAGCTGGAAAAGCGCATCGCTTTCCGCCGCGCCATGAAGAAGGCCATCCAGAGCGCCATGAAGGCCAATGCACAGGGCGTCAAGGTTTCCATCAGCGGCCGCGTCGGCGGCGCCGATATCGCCCGCACCGAGCAGTATCATGAGGGCTCCATCCCGCTGCAGACCCTGCGCGCGAACATCGACTACGGATTCTGCGAAGCCAAGACCACTTACGGCCGCCTGGGCATCAAGGTCTGGATCTACAAGGGCCAGATCCTTCCCAAGGCCAAGAAGGTGCAGGCCGTGCCTGCCGCCGCTCCCGCGGCTGTCGAAGGAGGCAAGTAAACCTATGCTGATGCCAAAGAGAGTCAAGCACCGCAAACAGTTCCGCGGCCGCATGAAGGGCTCCGCCCATCGCGGCAACGTGGTTTCCAACGGCGATGTCGGCCTGATGGCTCTGGAACCCGCCTGGGTGACCAGCCAGCAGATCGAAGCCGCCCGTGTCGCCCTGACCCGTTACACCAAGCGCGGCGGTCAGGTGTGGATTAAAATCTTCCCCGATAAGCCCGTTACGGCCAAGCCCGCCGAGACCCGCATGGGTTCCGGCAAAGGCGCCCCCGAATATTGGGTGGCCGTCGTCAAACCCGGCAGGATCCTCTTTGAAATCGGCGGCATCGATACCGCCGTCGAAAAGGAAGCGCTGCGCCTGGCCAGCGGAAAGCTGCCCCTGCGCACCAAGATCGTTGCCAAACCCGTTCCCCAAGAAAACGCAGCAGGTGGTGAAAGCAAATGAAAGCAAAGGAATTCGCAGCCATGAGCCCCGAAGATTTGACCGCGAAGATCGCAGATCTCAAGGAAGAGCTCTTCAACCTTCGCTTTCGTCTTGCTACCGGTCAGCTGGATGACGTCATGCAGATCCAGAAGGTCAGGCGCGATATCGCCCGCGCCCTGACGGTCCAGAGCCGGTCCGCCAAGAAGGCCTGACCGCGGCAAGAAGAAAGGAGCCAGAAAAATGAGCGAAGCAAGAGGCATTCGTAAGACCCGCATCGGCGTGGTCGTCAGTGATAAGATGGACAAGACCATCGTTGTCTCTCTTTCAACCCGCGTGCGTCATCCCCTTTACGGCAAATTCATCACCCGCACTTCCAAAATCCATGTGCATGATGAGAACAACCAGGCCGGCGTGGGTGACACCGTCCGCGTTATGGAATGCCGTCCGTTGTCCGCCACCAAGCGCTGGCGCCTGGTGGAGATCATGGAAAAGGCGAAGTAAAAATCTGTTTACGGCCTCTCATGCGTAAGTGTGCGTCATGAAGAGGAATCCATAAAGGAGGAAAACCCTATGATTCAGCCGCAAACGCGACTCAAGGTAGCCGATAACTCCGGCGCCAAGGAAATCATGTGCATCCGCGTTCTGGGCGGTTCCTTCCGGCGTTCCGGTTCCATCGGCGATGTCATCGTCGCTTCCGTCAAGTCCGCCACCCCCGGCGGGCAGGTCAAGAAGGGCGATGTGGTCAAGGCTGTGATCGTGCGCGTACATCAGCCCAAGCGGCGCCCGGACGGGACCTACATCCGCTTTGACGACAACGCCGCCGTTCTCATCAGCGACGACAAGATGCCCAAGGGCACCCGTATCTTCGGACCGGTGGCCAGGGAACTGCGTGAGAAGGATTACATGAAGATCGTCTCCCTCGCGCCCGAAGTACTTTAAGGAGGACAATGCAAAATGGTAGTTAAATCCAAAGACACGGTCGTTGTCATCTCCGGCAAGGACAAAGGCAAGCAGGGCCAGGTCGTTTCTGTCCGCCCCGCCGACGGCAAGATCACGGTGCAGGGCGTGGCCATGGTCACCAAGCATGAAAAAGCCAGGGCCCAGGGCCAGCCCGGCGGGATCATCCACAAGGAAGCCTACATTGACGCCAGCAACGTCATGCTCGTCTGCAAGAAGTGCGGCAAGGCCACCCGCGTGGGCAAAAAGATCCTTGACGACGGCAAAAAGGTGCGCGTGTGCAAAAAGTGCGGCGCGCAGATTGACTGATAAGGAGGACACATCTTCATGGCTACCCGTCTTAAAGAGAAATATCTGGCCGAAGCTGTGCCTGCCTTGCAGCAGAAATTCGGCTATAAAAACGTAATGGAGATCCCCAGGCTTGAAAAGATCATCATCAACATCGGTCTGGGCGACTGCAAGGACAACGCGAAGGCTTTCGAGACCGCCATCGCCGAACTGGCCCAGATCTCCGGCCAGAAGCCTCTGGTGACCAAGGCCAAGAAGTCCATCGCGAACTTCAAGGTCCGCGAGGGCATGAACGTGGGCGCGAAGGTCACCCTGCGCGGCGCCCGCATGGAACAATTCATGGACAAGCTGGTCTCCATCGCCCTTCCCAGGGTGCGCGACTTCAGCGGCGTTTCCACCAAGGCCTTCGACGGCCGCGGAAACTACGCTCTGGGCGTCCGTGAACAGCTGATCTTCCCCGAAATCGATTACGATAAGGTCGAGAAGATCCGCGGCATGGAAATGATTTTCGTCACCACGGCCAAGACCGACGAGGAAGCCAAGGAGCTTCTGAGCCTGCTCGGTATGCCGTTCGCGCGTTAAGGGAGGGTAAACAATATGGCAAAGACCAGTCAGAAGATCCGTCAATCCCGTCCCGCCAAGTTCTCCACCAGGGCTTATACCCGCTGCAGCCTGTGCGGCCGTCCCCATTCCGTTCTGCGCCGCTACGGCGTGTGCCGCGTCTGCTTCAGGGAACTTGCTTATAAAGGACAGATCCCCGGTGTTCGCAAAGCGAGCTGGTAAGTATTAAGGAGGTTGTATCATGCTTGTCAATGATCCTATTGCCGATATGCTCACCCGCATCCGCAATGCGCAGGTGGCGCGTCACGACAGCGTGACGATCCCCGCCTCCAACATGAAGAAAGCGATCGCCAAGATTCTGTTGGACGAGGGATATGTGAAATCGGTTGAAAACGTCGTCGAAGACGACCGGGCCGCCATCAAGGTGACCCTCAAGTATCTGGACAAAAAGCAGCCCGTCATTCAGGGCCTGCGCCGGATCTCCAAGCCCGGCCTGCGCGTTTACGCGGCCTGCGAGGACCTGCCGAAAGTCCTGGGCGGCCTGGGCATCGCCATCGTGTCCACCAACCGCGGCATCATGACCGACCGTGCGGCCCGCAAGGAAAACATCGGCGGCGAAGTGCTCTGCTACGTCTGGTAAACCTATTACGCTTTGGAGGTAATGAAACATGTCTCGTATCGGAAAACTTCCGATTCCTGTTCCTGCAGGCGTGAAGGTCGAGGTCGATGACAAGAACCTGGTCACCGTCAAAGGCCCCAAGGGCACGCTTACGCAGCAGGTGGATCCTCAGGTCAAACTGAATCTGAAGGACAATGAACTGCTTCTCACCATCGATAACGAGAAGACCATGGGCGCCAAGCACGGGCTTTATCGCGCGCTGGTGCACAATATGGTGGTCGGCGTTACCGAAGGCTTTGCCAAGACCCTCGAGATGGTCGGCACCGGTTACCGCGCCTCCGCCGAGGAAAACGGCAAGAAGCTGAATATCGCCATCGGTTTCTCCCATCCGGTCATCCTGACCGCCCCTGAAAACATCACTTTCGAGACGCCCGTGCAGACCAAGATCGTCATCCACGGCATCGACAAGCAGGCGGTGGGCAGCCTGGCGGCCGATATCCGCGCCATCCGTAAGCCGGAACCCTATCTGGGCAAGGGCATCAAGTACGAGAACGAGCATATCCGCCGCAAGGAAGGCAAGGCCGGTAAGAAGTAAGAAAGGGAGTGAACGCATATGTTCAAAAAGCGCGACCGCAATGAAGTTCGCGTGATCCGTCACGCTCGTGTGCGCAAAAAGATCAGCGGCACCCCCGAAATGCCGCGTCTGTGCGTGTACCGCAGCAACAAATCCATCTACGCCCAGGTGATCGACGATACCAAAGGCGTCACCCTGGTTTCCGCCTCGACCCTGGACGCCGACATCAAGGCCCAGCTGGAGGAAGTGGACAAGTCCGGGGCCGCCAAGCTGGTGGGCAAACTCGTGGCCGAGCGTGCGATCAACGCCGGAATCAAGGACGTGGTCTTCGACCGCGGCGGTTATGTGTACACCGGGCGGGTCGCCGCCCTGGCCGCCGGCGCCCGCGAAGCCGGTCTCAACTTCTAAGGGAGGACTGAAAGCATGCAACGCAGAGACAGAGAAGAACCCGTCAGCGAATTCAAAGAGCATCTGGTAGCGCTCAACCGTGTTACCAAGGTTGTCAAGGGCGGTAAAAACTTCCGTTTCGCGGCGCTGGTCGTCGTCGGCGACGAGAAGGGCCGTGTCGGCGCCGCCATCGGCAAGGCCAAGGAAGTCCCCGAAGCCATCCGCAAGGGCGCCGAAGCTGCCAAGAAGCACCTGATCAACGTTCCCATGGAAGGCACCACCATTCCCCACGCGATCGACGGACACTATGGCACCGCCAAGGTCGTCCTGGTCCCCGCGGAGGAAGGCTCCGGCCTGATCGCCGGCGGCGGCGCCCGCGCCGTGCTGGAACTGGCCGGCATCAAGGATGTCCGCACCAAGACCTTCGGAACGTCCAACCGCATCAACACCGTCAAGGCCACCATCGACGGGCTTGCCCACCTCCGCAACGCGGAGCAGGTCGCCCAGATGCGCGGCAAGACCGTGGAAGAGATTTTGGGATAAGGAGAGTGCCAGAATGAAACTGAAGATCACTTTGACCAAGTCTCCTATCTCCAGCCTTCAGAAGCATATCGACACCGTCAAGGCTCTTGGCCTGCGCAAGATCGGCCAGTCCGTGATCAGGGAAGACAATCCCTGTGTCCGCGGCCAGATCTTCACGGTGAAGCATATGGTGAAAGTGGAAGAAATCAACGATTGATAGGAGAGTGGCTACTATGAAACTGCACGAGCTGCAGCCCGCGGCCGGTTCCACGGCCGCACCGAAGCGCCTCGGAAGGGGCGTAGGATCCGGACTCGGCAAAACGTCCGGCAGAGGCCACAAGGGCGCCAAAGCCCGCTCCGGCGGCGGCAAGCGTCCCGGATTCGAAGGCGGCCAGATGCCCCTCACCCGCCGCCTGCCCAAGCGCGGCTTCACCAACATCTACCGCAAGGAATACGCCATTGTCAACGTGTCCGCGCTCAACGAGCTGGATGAAGGCACCGTGGTTACCGCGGAAGTCCTCAGGGACCATGGCCTCATCAAGGACGCCCGTGACAGCGTCAAGATCCTCGGCGGCGGTGAACTGACCAAAAAGCTGACCGTGGCCGTCGATAAGGTCACTGGGTCCGCGAAGGAGAAGATCGAGGCGGCAGGCGGGAAAGTCGAGGTGAAGTAAGCATGGGTGAAACGTTAAGAAACGCCTGGCGCGTTCCGGAACTTCGCAAGAAGCTGATTTATACGTTCCTTATGCTGCTTCTCTTCCGCCTCATCGGCGTCGTGCCGGTTCCCGGCATCGACCTCAACGCTATCCAGTCCTCCATCGCCAATTACGACGCCCTGGGCCTGGTCAACATGATGACCGGCAACCAGTTCAGCCAGATGACCATCATGGCCATGGGCATCACTCCCTACATCAACGCCAGCATTATCATGCAGCTCCTCTGTGTGGCGATTCCCGCCCTGGAGAAACTGCAGAAGGACGGCGGCGAGGAAGGCCGCAAGAAGATCAACCGGATCACCCGGTATTCCACCGTCGTGCTGGCCGCCCTGCAGGCCATCGGCATCATCGCCGGCCTGAACGGACTGCAGTCCAGCTACAAGAACTTCTGGGGCTACTGCACCGTGGGCATCATCATGGCCGGCGGTACCGCCCTGGCCATGTGGATCGGCGAAAGGATCACCAAGAACGGTATCGGCAACGGCATCAGCCTTCTGATTTTCGCCGGCATCATCTCCAACCTGTTCAACGGCATCGTTGCCGCCGTGTCGAATGTGTTTTCCAACATTCCCGGCGCCATCTCCAGCCTGTTGATCATCCTTGCGACCACCATCATCATCGTGGCTGTCGTCACCTTCGTGGACCGCGGCGAACGCCGCATCCCGGTGCAGTACGCCAAGCGCGTGGTCGGCCGCAAGATGTACGGCGGACAGAGCACCCACATCCCGATGAAAGTCCTTGCCGTGGGCGTGCTTCCTCTGATCTTCGCCTACTCCTTCATGGCCTTCCCCGGCACCATTATGGCCATGTTCGGGACCAACTCCGGCGCCTATAAGTGGTGGAGCACCAACATGAACCAGTTCACCTGGGGCTATATGCTCCTGTGCGCGCTGCTCATCGTGGCTTTCTCCTACTTCTATACGGCGATCACTTTCAATCCGCAGGACATCGCCAAGAACCTGCAGCAGCAGGGCGGCCACATCCCCGGTATCCGGTCCGGCCAGCCCACGATCGAATTCCTGTCCAGGACTTCCAATCGTCTGACGCTGTTCGCGGCCATCTTCCTGGCTGTGCTGTCCACTGTGCCTTCGGTCCTGACCGTCTGGCGTTCCGTGTCCATCCCCTTCGGCGCGTCTTCCATCCTGATCGCCGTTTCGGTGGCCCTGGAATCCATGCAGCAGATCGAAGCCCAGCTGACCATGCGCCATTACAAGGGCTTCCTGCAGAATTGACCGCAAAACGCGGCGCTTCGGCCGCGGCCCGACCCCGAAAGGGGCCGGAGCCGCGGCCGTTTTTTACGTCAGCCCGGGAGAAGGAGGCGCCAAAGTTTTTTTTGCCTTTACCGGCGCTATACATCCTGAGGACGCCTTTTTCAAAACGCGATGAGTAAAGGATGGGGTTTCCGTCCGGTTTCATTCCGCGCGTGGAACGCGGGAAAAGTCGGGCATGATGATATCATCCCCGTGTGAAATTTCCTTGAAGTTCCCGTTTTTTTTCGTTATACTTTAAGCAATGGCAAACAAAGTTTGTTTCCTTTCCAGGCATCGGACGGAACAATGAGAAGCCTTCAATCGCGCAAAGCATCATTATGATGCGGGAGGCCGATATTTCATCGCCGGATCCGTAAACGCCCTGCCGGAAAGCGGGGTAAACGGATTCCGCGATCATGATCGGCCTGAAACCGCGTCAACGAAAGGAAGCCGGCCTATGAACGTTAAAAAGCGTTTTTGCGTCATCCTGTCATTCCTGCTTGCGATATGTATGCTGCCGGTGGCCCGCGGCGCCATGGCGGCGGAGGCCGGGGAAACGGTGGAGGTGGAATTCACCGTATTGGAGGATACGGGAGCGGTTTTCGCGGCGACGGTGGAACTGATGTATGACCACGAGGCGCTCGAACTGACGCCCAATCGTATTTTTGACAGTGACAGAAAAATATTTCTCTACGGAACGCTGCTGCGGGCGTCCTTCCGCATCCGGGAAAACGCGGCGCCGGGGGAGTATCCGGTGACGCTGAAGATCCTTGAAGCTTCGGGGCCGATGGGCGAAGCCGTCCTTTCCCCGGAGACCGCCCTGGTGTTTTCGGAGGAGCGCGTAAAAGCGGAACGTCCGCCGGTAGAGGTGCCGGTGTATTACATCGACGAGGCGACCGGTGAGGTTCTGAAAACGGAAACATTGCTGCTTCCTGTCGGCGGGACCTCCACGGTGACGGCTGAGGCGCCGGACGGGTGGGCCGTCAACGGCGCGCAAAACATCCCGGTGACTGTCTCCGGGGACGGGCAGGTCATGCCTCCGACCGTTGCTTTCTGGCTGATTATGCCCACGCCGGTTCCGACGTTTACCGCCGCGCCGACACCCGTCCCCACGCCGACAAGCGCGCCTGCCCCGTCAGGAAAGCCCTTGTCCGGGACTGTCAAAGCCGGGGATATCATCACCTTCGGCCATTATGAGCAGGACAACAATACAGGCAACGGAAAGGAGCTCATTGAATGGCTGGTATTGGAGGTGCAGGGGGACCGGGCGCTGGTGATCAGCCGATACGGCCTGGACTGCAAGCCTTACAACACGAATTACGCGCAGGTGACCTGGGAAAATTGCAGCCTGCGTAAATGGCTGAACGGGGAATTCCTGAATGAAGCGTTCGGCTTAAAGGAACAGGCCGCGATCGTGCCGACGGCGGTGGACAGCAGTCCTTACAGAGGGAGTTATGATTTCGGGACTGTGATAGAATGGGTAATGAATAACAGCGTCGCGGACACGGAGGACCGGATCTTTCTGCTGAGCAGCGCGGAGGCAAATAAGTACCTGGACGCAACAACGGAAAATATAAACAATATGAAGTCCCGAATGTCTCCGACGGCGTATGCGCTGCATGCGGGGGCATGGACAAACAGCGGCAATGAAACAGCCGACGGAGCGGCGGCAGGGTGGTGGTGGCTGCGTTCCCCCGCCGTCATTCAGTACAGCGCCGCCGGCGTCTTCTCGGACGGCTCTCTCGTCATCGACCGTGTCAACCACGACAATGGCTGTGTCCGCCCCGCTTTATGGGTCGATCTCGGGGCTGATATCTTCTGATCGCCGACGCATAACGCGCAAAAAGGGAACGGGAAGAGCCGAAAGACGGCCGCTGGGCCGATGCCCGATATTTCGGCGTCCGGCCCGGGAGCGTAACGGTAGGCGGCGCGGGAACAGATTCCCCGACTGCGGCCGGGTCAACGAAAGGATGCCGATCCATGCGTATAAAAACAGCCGTTACCGTGGTTTTGTCCCTTCTGCTGGCGCTTGTATCCTCCGCGCCGGCGTACGCGGGCACGCCGGGCACGGCGAGCGCGCCGCCGACACCCCAAATCGCATTGTCGCCGGAGTCCGCCGCCGAGGCTGTCAACGGCCGCGGCGCCGTCATTTTCGGGAATTACGAGCAGGACAATAACATTGGGAACGGGAAAGAGCCGATCGAATGGCTGGTGCTGGAGGTGCGGGGGGATCGGGCGCTGCTGATCAGCAAATACGGGCTGGACGCGCGGCCGTACAACACGGAGCATGGGGAAGTGACCTGGGAAAACTGCAGTCTTCGGAAATGGCTGAACGGGGAATTCCTGAACGACGCGTTTACGCCCGAAGAACAGGCGGCGATCGTTCAGATGCCGGTGGACAACAGCGAAGGCCAGGGATACGGCGGATGGAGCGCTGCCGGCGGGAACAACACGGAGGACCGGGTGTTTTTGCTTAGCTGCGCGGAGGCGAATAAGTACCTTGGCGTGACGTTTGACAATTCCGACAATATGGGGTCCCGGATGTCTCCGACGGCGTACGCGCTGCAGGCGGGAGCGCTGTCAAGCGGCATGAAAACAACGGACGGAGCGCCGACGTGCGCCTGGTGGCTGCGTTCATCCGGATACGATCAGATCAGCGCCGCCGTCGTCTATATAGATGGTTCTCTTTATTACAATCATGCCGACTATGTCAGCGGCTGTGTCCGTCCCGCGCTGTGGGTCGATCTCGGATCCGATTTCTTCATCGGAGCGCGGACGTCCGCGGCAGCGCAGACGCCCGCCGTGACACCGATGTCCGCCGCCACACAGACGTCCGCGGCGACAAAGAAACCGGTCCGGGTGGGCGGAAAAGTCAGATTCGGGCATTATCCGCAGACGGCGGGGGGAAAGGACGACACACCGATCGAATGGCTGGTGCTGGAAGTGGATACCGAAAACCGCCGGGTACTGGTAATCAGCCGGTACGCCCTGGACCGCAAGCCGTACAATTCGGGAAAGAAGAACGTAACGTGGGAGACGTGCACCCTGCGCAAGTGGCTGAACGGGACGTTTCTGGACATGGCGTTTACAGAACAGGAGCGGAAGGAAATTGAGACGACAAAAGTAGACAACAGCGCAAGCCAGGGATACAGCGGATGGAGCACCGATGGCGGGAATGATACGGAGGACCGGATTTTCCTTCTGAGCTATGCGGAAGCGTGGCGGTATTTCGACAATGACAGCGACAGGCAATGCAGGCCGACGGAGTACGCGGCGGCGCAGGGAGTATATGTGGCCGGGAATGGAAACTGCTGGTGGTGGCTGCGGTCGCCCGGTTCGTCCCAGTCTTCCGCGCGCGCCGTGCATGACCGCGGCGCCCGTGACATGAGCAATGTGGACGGCGACAATATTGCCGTTCGCCCCGTCCTGTGGCTGAATCTGGACTCCGGAATCTTCTGATCCATGATAAACGTGAAGTGCAAAAGTAACTTCCAGAGTGTAAGGGAGGAAAAGAGAACTGGAAGTTAGTCGTACAGGAGAGAAGAAAAAGCGAGGGAAAAGCCG
>CADANQ010000077.1:18701-19669 GCA_902789365.1 uncultured Eubacteriales bacterium | reverse complement strand
TGCCGCTGAAACGGATCATAATCGGAGGGAGATCCCTCCGATACCTCCCCGCTGCTGCCATACGTTTGTTCTCCTTCACACACGACTGAACAGTTACATCGGGAGTTTCTTTTGACCGCCGGGCGCCGGGGGATCAGGCGGTCGCGCCGTCTGTCAGCCGGTAGCCCACGCCGCGCACCGTTTCGATGGCGTCGCCGGCCGGGCCAAGCTTGGCCCGAAGGGTGCGGATATGCACGTCCAGGGTGCGGTTTTCCCTTTCCGCGCCCAGGCCCCACACCCGGTCCATCAGCACGTCGCGGGTCAGGATGCGGCCCCGGTTCTCCATCAGCAGGCAGAGTAGGGAAAATTCCTTGTAGGTCAGGTGGATGCTTTCGCCGTTCACGGCTGCCTCGCGGTTTTCCGGCCATACCCGGATGGAGCCGCATTCCAGGTACGTGTCCGGGGGCGAATGATCCGCCCTCCGCAGCACCGCCCGCACGCGGGCCACCAGCTCCATCATGCCGAAGGGCTTGGAGATATAGTCGTCGGCGCCGGCGTCCAGGCCCTCCACCCGGTCGAATTCGGTGTCCCTGGCGGTCAGCATCACCACCGGAAGCGTCCGGGTGCCGGGAGCGGCGCGGAGCTTTCGCAGGATGGAGATGCCATCCTCCTCCGGAAGCATGATATCAAGCAGCACCAGTTCCGGCTGCTTTTCCGCCATGGCGGCCCGGAAGGCCGACGGGGTATCGAAGCCCACGGCTTCAAAGCCCTGGCTGTTCAGGGCGTAAATCACCAGCTTGCGTATGCTGTCGTCGTCCTCAAGAAGATAGATCGTTTTCTCCACCTCCTTCGGCTTATCCTACCACATCCGGCGGCGGTTTGGTAGAGTCTTTTTTGTATCTGTTCAGTCCTGCGGACAGAACAGATACCGCGGGGGGTACCCGTACCCCCCGCGAACCCCCCGGGCGAAGAACGGAGTCCGGGGAAGG
>CADANQ010000077.1:14629-18603 GCA_902789365.1 uncultured Eubacteriales bacterium | reverse complement strand
CTGAAACGGATCATAATCGGAGGGAGATCCCTCCGATACCTCCCCGCTGCTGCCATACGTTTGTTCTCCTTCACACACGACTGAACAGTTACCTTTTTTTTATTCCGGGTCAATCGGCCTGCCCTGCGGGCGGTGAAAGGGCCGCGGGCGATTGAAAACAGAATTTAACCTGGATTTAACACAGACGGAACCCCGAATTTAACATTGTCGCGGTATCCTTGAAAGCGTAATCTGTGTTATTCGGAGGTTTTTACCGGAATGGAACTTTCGCAGATCATCGGCTTGTTCGGCGGCGTGGCGCTGTTCCTGTTCGGCATGACGCTGATGGGCGAGGGCCTCAAGCAGGTGTCGGGCAACAAGCTGGAGCCCATATTGTTCCGCCTGTCGGGCACGCAGTTCAAGGGGCTGCTGCTGGGCACCGGCGTTACGGCGGTGATTCAGTCATCCTGCGCCACCTCGGTTATGACGGTGGGCTTTGTCAACTCCGGCATCATGAAGCTTCGGCAGGCGATCGCGGTGATCCTGGGGTCCATCCTGGGCACCAGCATCACCGGCTGGGTTATCTGCCTCAGCTACATTGACGGCGCCTCGGGCCTGGCGGGGATATTGTCCACCGCCACCCTGACCGGCATTGTGGCGGTGGCCGGCATCCTTTTCCGCATGTTCGGCAAAAAACAGATCTACGTTTATATCGGCAACATCCTGATGGGCTTCGCCATATTGATGTTCGGCATGAGCACCATGAGCGGCGCCGTCAGTTCCCTGAAGGACCAGTCCTGGTTCCTGGACCTGCTGACCCGGATGAGCCACCCGGTGCTGGGCATCCTGGTGGGCGCGGTCCTCACCGCCCTTCTGCAGTCCGCCTCCGCGGCGGTTGGCGTCCTGCAGGCCCTGTCGGTCAGCGGGGCCATGACCCTGGATTCCGCCCTGCCCCTTCTGATGGGCGTCACCATCGGCGCCTCGGCCCCGGTGCTGCTTTCCGCCCTGGGGGCGAGCACCAACGGCAAGCGTTCGGCCTTTGTGTACCTGGTGGCGTCGCTGATCGGCGTGCTGGCCTGCGCGTCGCTGTTCTATATCGCCAACACCATCTTTAAATTCGGCTTTATGGGGATGCCGATGAACCCGGTGAGCATCGCGGTGGTGAACTCCGTTTTCCGCCTGGCCGTGGTCTTGCTGCTGCTTCCCTTCACCGACGTGATCGAGGCCATCGTGACCATGCTGGTCCCCGAAAAGAAGGACGAGGCCGCCCCGGAGATCCAATTGGAGGAACGCTTCCTGGCCCACCCCGCCGTAGCCATCGAGCAGTGCCGCCTGACCATCGACGAAATGGCGGTGCTGGCAAAGCACGCCATCGACGCGGCCATCGGCCTTCTGTGGGATTACAGCGAGGAGCGCTTCCTGCAGGTATCGGATATGGAAGCCAAGGCCGACCGCTATGAGGACATCCTGGGCACCTACCTGACCAAGCTGACCGGCAAGCCCATGACCACCCAATTGAGCCGGGAGGTGTCCAAATACCTCCACGTGCTCTCGGATTTCGAGCGCCTCACCGACCATGCCCTGAACATTGCCCAGAGCGCCAGGGAAAGCTATGAAAAGCATGTGGTTTTTTCCGAGGCGGGACAGAAGGAGCTCAGGGTGATCACCGCCGCCGTCTCCGAGGTGACGGGCCTCACATCCGAAGCCTTTACCTCCGAGGATCTGGAGGTTGCCCGCCGGGTGGAGCCCCTGGAGCAGGTCATCGACCTTTTGTGCGACGAAATGAAGCTGCACCACGTGGAGCGCATCCAGCAGGGCACCTGCACCATCAGGCAGGGATTTATCTTCAACGACCTTCTGACCAACATGGAACGGGTGTCCGACCACTGCTCCAACGTGGCCGTGGCCATGATCGAACTGGACGTGGGCGCCTTCGACACCCACGAATACCTGGACCGCCTGAAGGACAAAAAGACCGGGGATTTCGCCCGGGAGGTGGAAAAGTTCAGCGCCAAATACGCCCTGGAGGGCTGAAGACGCCAAAGGAACGGGCTGCCGCGGAAAAATGCGGCAGCCCGTTTTTTTACCACTAGGGATGGATGATGTCCCTCAGATACCGGTCGTAGACCGCCCGGACGGCGTTCATCTGCGCGTCCGTCAGGGGATCGAGCTCCGCGGCCCGGACGTTCTGCTTTACCTGTTCGGCCCGGCTGGCCCCGGGGATGACCACGCTGACGGCGGGGTGCATCAGAATCCACCGGATGGCGAGCGGCGCCAGGTCATTCGCGCCCAGGGCCTCCTTCAGCGCGCCGGCCGCATTTGGTGGTGATATAGAATTTGCCGGGATGGGCGGAAATGTATTCCCCGATGGTCTCCTCGCTTTTGCCGCCGTTGTATACGTCCGCGGTGTCGATGAAGGTGATGCCCGCCTCCTCGGCGGCCTCCAGGATGCGGAAGGCCTCCTCCCGGTTGAAGGGATCGCCCCATTTGGTGCCCAATTGCCATGTGCCCAGGCCGATCTCGGATACGCTGCGGCCCGTTTTGCCGAAAATGCGCTGCTTCACGGTGTCTGTCCTCCTCCTTTTCCGGTCCCGTCCCGGCTTGCCGTGCGCCGGGTTGTGTGGTATCATCAGTATAAGACTTAGAGTGAACTTTATGTCAAGACCGCACAGACGGAGAGGAGAGGCAAGACGGAGAGCGGAGAGTGAAGAATGAAGAGTGAAGAGTGGAGAGTGGAGAGTGAAGTTTTGGGAGCACAAGAGCCGATCAAGGAAGGTGACTGCAGCGGTGCGGATCCCCTGTCCCGCCATGAAGTCCGGGACGGCGTTTCCGGTGACGTGAGAGATAAATTTTTTGCTTTTCCTGCCGGACGATCCCTTTGCGCGTATCAAAATACGGCGGGGCGAATCAAGTCCCCCGCCGCATGAGAATAACGATTTAAAAAAGAAAGGAAGCAAATCAAAATGAAAAAGATCGCAAGCATCATCCTGGCTGTGGCCATGTGCCTGACAATGTGCGCTTTCGCCTTTGCCGACGAGATCCCGCAGCCGGAGGGCGGAAAGAAGTTTGAAACCAGCTGGGCCATTTTCGGCATGACGGTAAAGATCGAATATGAAGAGGAAGGCTACCGGGTCTATATCCGGTCCACCGATCCCGCCGACCCCGCCGGGTTCACCGGCACCGAATGGGAATACTCCTGCTATTACAACCAGGAGAAGGACGCCCTGATCTCCGTCTCGTCCTCCAGGAACGCTTACACCATGGATTCGTTCGGCAACATCGAGCGGGGCGAATTCGATTATCAGGACACGGATGAGGAAGGGCAGACCACCGTGTTCGCCATCAACGAAAACGGCTGCCTCACCTGGCAGGACGGCCGCGGCCAGGACGGCGCGGACCTGGAGTTCACCGACATCGGCAATTTTACGGGCTTCTGGCGCAGCGAGGACGGCAGGACCAGCGCCGAGATCACCTGGAGCGATTCGGAGATCGGCGACGAATACGGCTACAATGTGTACCTGCATGACGAAGGCGACGAATCCTATGCCGATTACAGCGCCCACGGCCTGTACGACCCGGCAACCGGCAAGCTGACCGTGACCGCCGGTTCGGTCATGATCTTCCGCCTGAACGCGGAGGGCGGATACGACATGGAAGAGGTCCCGGCGGAGGAGCCCATCGAGCTGGTCTTTTCCGGCCTGGAGAACGGCAGGATCTTGCTGGAAAAGGAAAACGGCATCGTGCTGGTCTACGACCTCCTGGGCAGCGATTCCCAGGGCTGACAAACGGATCGCGGGGGAGCGCTGAGCTCCCCGCGGCTTAACCCGCGGGCCTTCCCGTTTGAGGCGGTCCCCAAAGGACCGCGTCAAACGGGCAAGGCCTTTCATATCTCCGGAGTATCTGTTCAGTCCTGCGGACAGAACAGATACCGCGGGGGGTACCCGTACCCCCCGCGAGCCCCCCGGGCGAAGAACGGAGTCCGGGGAAGGGAAACC
>CADANQ010000077.1:0-14603 GCA_902789365.1 uncultured Eubacteriales bacterium | reverse complement strand
CTGCGGGAACGGTTCGGGGTGTCGTTCCGCTTCACTCCTCGCCGGAGCGGCATCGGGACCGTGTACCCGATAGGCCGTTACATGCCGCTGAAGCGGATCGTAATCGGAGGGAGTTCCCTCCGATACCTCCCCACTGCCGCCATACGTTCATTCTCCTTCACACACGACTGAACAGGTACTCTCCGGATAAAAAAGCGTCCATTATCAGGACGCATCCGCGCGGCGGCGCCGCAGTCAGGAGGAACATGATGAAAAACAAACCGATCCGTCTGTCCGTGATTATGCTCGCGGCCCTTATGGCCTTCAGCGCCGCGGCGGGATGCTTCCCCCTTCCGGCGGCGGCGGAAACCGCCCCGGTCTATACCATCGGCAATATCCGCGAATATGTGGTGGGCGTCGACGAACCGGTGGAACTGGCCGACGGCGCCAGGCGGCCGATGATCAACTTTGACAACGCGGCCACGACCCCTGTGCTGAGGCCGGTAATGGACGCGGTCAACAGGGAACTGACGATGTACGGGTCCATCGGGCGCGGGTTTTCGCAGAAATCCGATCATTCCACCGCGCTGTACAACGACACCCGGGACAAGGTGTTATCCTTCGTCGGCGCGGACCCGGAAACCTATATCTGCTTTTATGTCGGCAACACCACCGACGGGCTGAACAAGCTGGCTTCCGCCCTGATCGAGAGCGAGGACGACCTGGTGCTGGCCACCCGCATGGAGCACCACGCCAATGACCTGCCCTGGCGGGAGCGCTGCAGGGTGATCTACGCCGAGGTGGACGAACAGGGCCGCGTGATCTGCGAGGACATCGAGCGCCTGCTCACGGAAAACGAAGGCCGGGTGAAATACGTTACGGTCACCGCCGCGTCCAACGTGACGGGCTACGTCACCGACGTGCACCGCGTGGCGAAGATAGCGCACGCCCACGGCGCGAAGATCATCGTGGACGGCGCGCAGATCGTCGCGCACCGCCGATTCTCCATGCTGGGCGAAACCCCGGAGGAGAACATCGATTTCTTTGTGTTCTCCGCCCACAAAATGTATTCGCCCTACGGCGGCGGCGCGGTGGTGGGCCTGGCCGACGTGCTCGGCGAACACATGCCCGAGTTTTACGGCGGCGGCATCGTGAATATCGTGCGGGACGATTCCCAGACCTATAAGGACGCCCCCGCCTCCTACGAGGCCGGCTCCCCCAACTATCCCGGCGTCGTGGGCCTGGGGGCGGCCATCGACGTGCTGCTTGAGGTGGGCTTCGACGCGATTTCGGAACACGAGGCGGCGCTGAACCGCCGGCTGATCGACGGGCTGAAGCAGCTCCCCAACGTGATCATCTACGGGGACACGGAGGACCTTTCCGACCGGGTCGGCGTGGTCAGCTTCAATTTTCCCGACGTCAATTCCTACGTGCTGGCCGCAACGCTCATGAAAACGGGCGGCATCGCCACCCGGCGCGGCGCGTTCTGCGCCCACCCCTACGTGTGGCGGCTGATGGGCATCCCGGACGAGATGCTTGACTCCTTTGAGGAATGCACCGACGTGAACACCCCCGGCATGATCCGCGTCAGCTTCGGGATCTACAACATGGAGGAAGAGGTGGACGAGCTGCTTCGAATCCTGCCCGAGGCCATTGAGAGGGCCAAGGTCAAGGCGGATGAGGAGTATTCCCGGGCGGAGCCCGCGTATTGAACGCCCTGACCGGAACACGGCCGTTTTCCCATTGAAATTATAAACGCGGCCGCTTTAAGCGGCCCGAAAGACGATAAATGAAAGGAAAGAACCATGGCGCATACGGACGCGAGGCTTGAAATAAGCCCGGAAATCATAGAGAAATTCAGTCCCTCAGGCGGGAAAATCTGCTTTGCCGGTCACAACGACGGATCGGACAACCGCATTAACGGGGACGCCATTTTGGATACAGCCGGCTACAGCTTTTCACTCGCTTCCCTTCAGGCCGGGTTTATGTGGCTCAGGAAGAAATTCAGGAACAGGGGCAAAACAAAGGAAGACTTCGCGGCGGAAAAGGAAGCCGCGGCGATCAACCAGACCTGCACCGCCCTCAAGGAAATGCTCTTCGAATACCTGCGTTCGGCCCGGGAAGGCGAGATTGACGAGGAAACCCTCTGCGACCTGATTAAAACGCTGGAGGAGACGGAAAAAGCCTTGAATGCGGGCAAGCTGGTTGTCCCGGACGCCGGACTGCTTACCGGGATCCGCGAAAAGATAACGACATTTACCGATGCTATCGTGGGGAAACAGGCCGCGAAGCCCGAGACACCCTCAGGCGGCGAATTCAGCCTGATCCGCGAACAGCTGGTCAGGCAGAGGGACGCGATCTTTTAAGAGAAAACGCAGGCCCCTGACGGCATCATTGACAGGCGGGCATTGCCGGTTAATCGCGGCGGGAATGATCGCCGGTCCGGGGTGCAGGGGTGAAAATCCCTGCCGCGGGGTCCGGGGCCGCGCAGGCCCCGGGACGTCTGGCAGGGAAAATCACCGTAAAACGGGACAACCCCGGCGCATACCGGATTCTATACGGCAACGGGGCCGCTGCATGCGCAGCGGCCCCGTCGCTTATTTCCGTCAAATCATTTGGTCCACTTCCAGCCGGCGACCTCGGGCAGGTCCTCGCCGTACTGATGGATGTACTGCTTGTGCTCCACAAGCTTGTCGCTCATCTTCTGGTAGAGGTAAGCGCCGCGGTTGCCCAGCTGGGGCAGGTATTTGATGGCTTCCTGCACCAGGTGGAAGCGGTCCACGTTGTTCTGCACCCGCACGTCGAAGGGCGTGGTGATGGTGCCCTCCTCCTTGTAGCCGCGCACGTGCATCAGGCGGTTGTTGTGGCGGCGGTAGGTGAGCTCGTGCACCAGGCTGGAATAGCCGTGGAAGGCGAAGATGACCGGCTTGTCCTGGGTGAACAGGATGTCGTATTCCGCGTCGGTCAGGCCGTGGGGATGCTCGGTGGCGGGCTGGAGCTTGAACAGGTCCACCACGTTGATGAAGCGGATCTTCATTTCCGGCAGCTCGCTGTTGAGGATGGACACGGCGGCCAGAGCTTCCAGGGTGGGGGTCTCGCCGGCGCAGGCGAACACCACGTCGGGCTCCTGTCCCTGGTCGTTGCTGGCCCAGTCCCAGATGCCGATGCCCTGGGTGCAGTGCTTGATGGCCTCGGGCATGGACAGCCACTGGGGCCTGGGATGCTTGGAGGCCACGATCACGTTGACGTAATTGCGGGAACGGATGCAATGGTCGAAGGTGGACAGCAGGCAGTTGGCGTCCGGGGGCAGGTACAGGCGCACCACGTCGGCCTTCTTGTTGGCGATGTGGTCCATAAAGCCGGGATCCTGGTGGGTGAAGCCGTTGTGGTCCTGCTGCCAGACGGTGGAGGCCATGATCAGGTTCAGGGAGGCCAGCTCCTCGCGCCAGGGCAGCTGGTTGCACACCTTCAGCCACTTGGCGTGCTGGGCGGCCATGGAATCGATGATGCGGGCGAAGGCCTCGTAGGTGGCGAAGAACCCGTGGCGGCCGGTGAGCAGGTAGCCCTCCAGCCAGCCCTCGCACATATGCTCGGACAGCATGGAATCCATCACCCGTCCGTCGGCAGCCAGGTGGTCGTCGGTGTCATAGCGCTCGGCGTTCCAGTCCCGGTTCTCCACCTCGAACACGGCGTTCAGGCGGTTGGAATTGGTCTCGTCGGGCCCGAAAATGCGGAAATTCCTGGAGTCTTTGTTCAGCACGAAGATGTCCCGCACGAACTTGCCCAGCTCAATCATGTCCTGGCCCTCGCGCTCGCCGTGGCCCTGGGTGTCGAAGGCGTAATCCCGGAAATCGGGCAAACGCAGGTCCCTGAGCAGCAGGCCGCCGTTGGCGTGGGGGTTGGCGCCGATGCGCGCGTTCCCCACGGGCGCCAGGCTGCGGATCTCGGGCAGGGCCCGGCCGTTTTCGTCAAACAGCTCTTCGGGGCGGTAGGAGCGGAGCCACGCCTCCAGGATCTTCAGGTGCTCTTCGCCCTTCGCCATGGAGATGGGCACCTGGTGGGCCAGGAAATTGCCCTCGATCCTTTGGCCGTCCACTTCCTTGGGGCCGGTCCAGCCCTTGGGGGTGCGCAGGACGATCATCGGCCATACGGGGCGGGTGGGATCGTTGTTGTCCCGGGCGTGCTTCTGGATGGCCTTGATGCGCTCGATGACGGTATCCACGGTCTCGGCCATCAGGCGGTGCATGGTCATCGGGTCGTCGCCCTCCACAAAGTAGGGCTCCCAGCCGCAGCCGTGGAAGAAGTCCACGATTTCCTGATGGCTCATGCGGGCGAACACCGTGGGATTGGCGATCTTGTAGCCGTTCAGGTGCAGGATGGGCAGCACCGCGCCGTCGGAAACGGGATTCAGGAATTTGTTCGACTGCCAGGAGGTGGCCAGGGGGCCGGTCTCGGCCTCGCCGTCGCCGACGGTGACCGCCGCGATCAGACCGGGATTGTCGAACACCGCGCCGAAGGCGTGGGCGATGCCGTAGCCCAATTCGCCGCCCTCGTTGATGGAGCCGGGGGTTTCGGGCGCGCAGTGGGAGGGTACGCCGCCGGGGAAGGAGAACTGCTTGAACAGTTTGGCCATGCCGGCCTCGTCCTCGGAAATGTTGGGATACACCTCGGAATAGGTGCCGTCCAGGTAGTCGTTGGCGATGAAAAAGTTGCCGCCGTGGCCCGGGCCGGAGAGCAGGATCAGGTCCAGGTCATACCGCTTGATGGCGCGGTTCATGTGCAGGAAAACGAAGTTCTGCCCGGGCACCGTGCCCCAGTGGCCGACGATCTTTTTCTTGATCATGCTGAGGGTGAGGGGCTTGCGCAGAAGTGGGTTTTCCAGCAGGTAAAGCTGTCCCGCGGACAGGTAATTGGCCGCGCGGAACCATTTGTCCATACGCTCAAGCAGTTCCTCGGTGATGGGCCCTTTTTCGGGGCATTGATTCATGTCGCTCATGACCAGGCTCCTTCCGTTTATACAAATCGTTTGTGCGGGGCTTAAGCCCCGTGTCCGCATATATAATACTAAAATGGGTTAAAAAAGGCAAGGAAAACGCAGGCCGTTTATTTCCCGTCCGAAGGTTCCTTTTCCGACGGTCCGGGGTCTTTTTCCAGCGCCTTTTTGTATGGGGCAAGCATGCCTTCGGTGATCTTCCCGCCCATCTTTTTGCGCAGCTTCGGGCTGTTCATCATCGCGCCCGCCAGGTACATCGCCATCATGGCGCCGCGTTTTTTCTGCGGAAAATCATAGAACCCGTGGGCCTTGTAGAATTTGTGGTCCGCCCGCATCAGTCCCTGCATCCGCCAGATGAGGTCCCGGAAGATCTTCAGCCCGCCCACCCCGTAAAAATTCTTCGGCGGCTGCCAGTTTTGCGTGATCGCGTAGCAGAGGGTTTCCGCCAGCTGGTCCACGGCCCGGTCCGGATCGCGCTGATTGCAGGCGATCCCGGCCAGGGTGTTGCCGCCCACCTCAGAGCGGGCTTCCATCAGCATGGTCAGGTTGGGTTCCGCGTCCAGGCACCCGTCCACCAGGTATCCCACGGGCTTGCCCATGGTGACCGTCCGGTGGCCGTTGCAGAACTGCCGGTCGTCGAACAGCTTGAACCGATATCCCATGCCGTGATCCCTGACGGTATAGGCGTAGACCAGCCCGTCCGCGGACTGGATGCTGTCCCGCAGGTAATCGGCGAAGCCGTCCTTATAGACGCACTGCCCGTCGGCGGCGCAGCGGAAGCATCCCAGGCACCCGCCGGCGAAGGGAAACTCCCCGATGTCGGCGATCTCGGTTTCGCAGGGCAGCCGGTTTATCAGCCTTTCGCACATTTCCCGGAGGCGTCCGTCCTTTGTATTTGAAAAATCCGCCACGATGACCACGCGCTTCGGCGCGGGGATGGACAGCTTTTCCGCCGCGGGTTCGGTATGCTCCCCGCAGCGTACGGGGACGCGGACGGGGACGGGCTCAAAGTATCCGCGCTCCATGTTCCACATGACATAGCGAAAGAAATCCAGCGCATCCTTGCGGCCTTCCTCCCGCGTCAGGTCCTCCATATCCGCCGACAGCCCGCGGACGTACCTCAGGCCCAGGTCCCCGCAGTTGTCCCGGATGTACTGATGGGCCGTTACGTCATAGAAGTGCTTGGAGGTGGTGATCTGCGTCGCGTATTTCCCCGAAAGATCGATCCCGCTTTCCTTGACAAGCTCAATGAAACGGTGGAGCTGTGCCGGCGCCAGGAAGGTGTAGACCGGATAGCAAAAAACGATCAGGCCGGCTTTTTCGAGCGCTTCCCGCCAGGCGTTCCTTTCCTTTTCCATTGCCCTGATTCTTTGGCCCACGTGAAGGACCTGGTAACGGTGCTCCGGAAAATGCCTCTGGATATACAGCATGGTATACAGCGTGATGCTGTCCTCGCCCGCGGGCGAGCCGTTGAGGATAAGGATGTTCATACGGGCAGTTCCTCCCTTCGCGGAATGGACGACGCGGCGCCGGGCCGGGTGACGCTGACGGCCGCGGCGCGGCTGGCCAGGGCCATGCATTTTTGAAGGGGCAGCCCCTCCGTCAGGCCGGCGATGAAATAGCCGGTATAGGTATCCCCGGCGCCGGTGGTGTCGGCGGCCCGGACCCTGAAGGCGTCCTGCCATACCCTTGCGCCGTCCGGGGCAAAGCACACGCTGCCTTTATCGCCCAGGGTGATCAGCGCCGAAAGGCGCGGATACATTGCGTGCAGGCGCGCCCAGGCCCCGTCGGGATCGGCCGAACCCGTCATCTGTTCCGCCTCCACCTCGTTGATCAGAAGCCAGGAGACCTTATTGAGGTCCGTTTCCCCGACGGCGGGGCCGTAGGGGGAGGGGTTCAGGACGACGGTCATCCCGCGTCTGTATCCTTCCTCCGCGATGAAGGGCAGAAGGCCGATCTCGTTCTGCAAAAGCAGCCAGTCCCCCGGGCCGAAAAGGGCCAGGGCGGAGACGGCCTGCTCCCTTGTGACGCACAGATTGGAGCCGCCGAAGAGCAGGATGCAGTTTTCCCCGTCCGGAGCCACCTGGATGACGGTGTGGCCCTGGGCTTCGTTTACCCGCTTCAGGAGCGAAGTATCCGCCCCGCTGTCCTCGAGCAGCTTTTTGAGGTCCTCCCCGCCCTCGCCGACGCAGCCCGCGTGGAATACGCAGCATCCCGCCCGGGCAAGGGCGACGGACTGGTTCAGTCCCTTTCCGCCGGGCATCACGCGGCGGTTTTCGGCGGCCAGGGTCTCTCCCGGGCGCACAAAACGCGGAACGGCATACACATAATCCAGGTTCAGCGAACCGAAATTCAGAACGCGCACGCATATCCCCCCTTTTGTCTGTCAGGTTCATTATATTGGCCCGGAGACGGGACGTCAATCCATGGCGCGGATACAAAAACCCCGGAAGCGCTTTCCGGGGCTTGACCTGAGTGCTATGATGGAGTTAGCGAATAATAAAAAACGCGGCTTTCCGGCGCATTTTTCCGTCATGCCGCGGGAGGAGAAGCGTATGAGCGACGCGGGTCCGGGAATGCCGGGCGCGGAACGGGAGCGGATCATTTTCAGGACCGGCCTCACGGGGATCCTGGCGAACCTGCTTCTTTCGGCTTTCAAGGCGGCTGTCGGCCTGCTTTCCCATTCCATTGCCGTCGTGCTGGACGCGGTGAACAACCTGTCCGACGCCCTGTCGTCGGTCATCACCATCGTGGGGACCAAGCTGGCGGGAAGGCGTCCGGACCGGGAGCATCCCCTGGGCCACGGAAGGATCGAATACCTGAGCGCGATGATCGTATCCGGGCTGGTGCTCTACGCCGGCATCGCGTCCCTGGTTGAATCGGTAAAGAAGATCATCCGCCCGGAAAAGCCGGATTACAGCGTTCTTTCCCTGGTGATCATCGCGTCCGCGGTCCTTGTCAAGATCGCATTGGGCCGGTATGTTTCGGCCCAAGGCAAAAAAACCGATTCGGCGTCGCTTTCCGCGGCGGGGGCGGACGCCCTGTTCGACGCGGTGCTTTCCGCGTCGGTCCTGGCCTCGGCGGTGGTTTTCATGCTCAGCGGCGTCTCCCTGGAGGCGTACGTCGGCGCGCTGATCTCCGTCTTTATCATCCGGTCCGGCGTCAGGATGATGGCCGGAACGCTGAACGAGATCCTCGGAAAGCGGGCGGACAAGGAGACCACCGCCCGGGTGATGGCGATTCTTACGGAGGAGGAGGCGGTGCGGGGGGCCTATGACCTGATATTGTACAACTACGGCCCCGGCAAAAACTACGCTTCCGTGCACCTGGAGCTTCCGGACACCATGACGGTCCGGGAGGTGGACAAACTCACCAGGAAGCTGGAGGGCAGGGTCTACAGGGAGACCGGCGTGATCCTGGCCGGCGTGGGCCTGTATTCCTACGATACGGGCAGCGACGAGGCCGCAAGGATACGGAACGACGTGCGGGAAAGGGTGCTGAAGTACGACTGGGCCCTGCAGTTCCACGGCTTCAGCCTGGATATCGGGGCAAAGGAAATGGCCTTTGACGTGGTGATGAGCTTTGATATCCGTCCGGACGAGGGGCTGAGGATCCTGTACGGGGAAATGCGCCGGGTCTATCCGGATTACAGGATCGTCATCTCCCCGGACGTGGACGTGTCGGTCACGGACTGATCCGCGCCTTATGCCGCGTCCTCCCCGGCCTGGGCGGTGTACAACTGCCAGTAGAGACCGTGTTTTGCCATCAGCTCTTCGTGGGTTCCCATTTCGGCGATGCCCTTGTTGCTGATGTACAGAATGCGGTCGCAGTTTTTGATGGTGCTGAGCCGGTGGGCCACAATGACGCTGGTGCGGCCCCTGAGCATCTCGCTGATGCCCTCCTGCAGGAGCTTTTCGGTCTGGGTGTCGATGGAGGAGGTGGCCTCGTCCAGGATCAGGATGGCGGGGTCGGACAGCAGGGTGCGCGCGAAGGCGACCAGCTGCTTTTCGCCCTGGCTCAGGTTGCTGCCCCGTTCCCGTACCTGGGTCTGATAGCCGTCGGGCAGCTTTGAAATGAATTCGTCGGCCCGCACCCGCCGCGCGGCCTCCCGGACCTCGGCGTCGGTGGCGTCCAGACGGCCGTAGCGGATGTTGTCCGCCAGCGTGCCGGAAAAGATGAAGCTGTCCTGCAGCATGATGCCCAGCTGCGTCCGGAGGGAGCGGAGGGTCACCTGACTGATGTCGTGGGCGGAGCCGTCCTTTCCGTGCAGCACGATTCTTCCGCCGTTCAGGTTGTAAAAGCGGCACAGCAGGTTGATGACGGTGCTCTTCCCGGCGCCGGTGGGGCCCACCAGGGCGATGCTTTCCCCGGCCCTGATGTGCAGGTCCATGTGCTCAAGGACGTTGACGCCCTCCTCGTAGGCGAAGGTCACGTCCTCGAAGTCCACCTCGCCGGTGATTTCCGGAAGCGTTCCGGCGCCCGGCGCGTCGTCCACCGTCACGGGCTCGTCCATGGTTTCGAAAATGCGCTCCAGGTAGGCGATGTTGTTGATGAAGGAGTTATAGATGTTGGCAAGGTTCGTGATGGGCTGCCAGAAGCGCATCACGTACTGGCCCATGGCCAGGATCACGCCGAAGGACACCATTTTGCCGCCGCCCAGCCAGTATACGCCCGCGATGTACAGGAAAGCGGTGACGATCTGGGTCATGTTTTCGGAGGTGAGCCACACGGTGTTGCTGATGTACACCGCCTTCAGCCACGCCTCCCGGCAGGCGGAGGCCAGGCGGCCCATGATGCCGATGTTGACCTCCTGCCGGTCAAACAGCTGGCTCAGCCGGACGCCGTCGATGGATTCGGCCAGGTAGGCGTTGTAATTGCTGTTTTTGTTGCTCTGGTTCTGCCAGGCCCGCCGCTGCCGGGGCTTGATCAGGACGATCACGCCGATAAAGACCGGCAGCCCGGCGACGATGACCGCGGCCAGGGTGGGTTCGGTGGTGAACATGAAAACGATGATGAACATCACGTTGATGATCTCCAGGATCATGTTGATGATGCCGTTGGAGAGGATGTCCGACACCGAGTTGACGTAATTGATGACCCGCACCAGGATCTTGCCCGCCGGCCGGCTGTCGTAATAGCTGAAGGGCAGCTTCTGCAGGTGGGCGAACAGGTCGCTGCGGATGTCGTGGATGATGCTCTGGCTGACGTGGGCCATGATGCGGGAGCGGACCGTGGTGAACACGATGCTCAGCATGATGACGCCGACGAAGAGCAGCGCCATTTTGCCGATCATGGCGGCGTCCCCGGCGGGGACCGCCTCGTCCACCACCCATTCGGTGATCTTGGGAATGAAAAGCGTGGCGACGCTGGCCATGGCGCTCATCATCAGGGCGAGGAGCATTTTGTATTTGTGGCGGGCGATATATTTGCCCGCCCTTTTCAGGTGCTGCCACCGAAAGGGCGATTCCAGGCGCTCGTCCACATCGAATTTGTTGCGCGCCATCCTACACCGCCTCCTTTTCCGTAACGCCGTACTGCAGGCAGTAGGTCTGCCAGTAATAGCCTTTCTTTTCGAGCAGCTCCCGGTGAGTGCCCCGCTCGGCGATTTGTCCGTCCTTCAGCACCAGGATCAGATCGGCGTCCCGCATGGAAGAGATGCGCTGGGCGATGATGAATTTTGTGCACTCAAAGGGCAGGGAGCGCAGCTGCCGCTGGATATAGGTCTCGGTCTCGCTGTCCACGGCGGAGGTGGTGTCGTCCATCACCAGGATGGCCGGGCGGACCGCCAGGGCCCTGGCCAGGGCGACGCGCTGGCGCTGTCCGCCGGACAGGCCCACACCGCGCTCGCCGATGATGGTGTCATAGCCCTCGGGCAGGTGACTGATGAATTCGTCGGCGGCCGCGCGGCGTGAAAAATCCTTCACCTCGTCCAGGGTGAGGCTCTGGTCGCCGAAGGCCACGTTGCCCTCCGCCGTGTCGGAAAACAGGAACACGTCCTGGGTGGCGGTGCCGATGGCGTGGCGCAGCTGGTGCAGCTTCCACTTTTTAACATCGCATCCGTCCACCAGCACGCTGCCCTCGCTCGGGTCGTAAAAGCGCGCAAGAAGGTGGATCAGGGTGGTTTTTCCGCTGCCGGTGGGCCCCATGACGGCCACGGTCCGGCCGGGGGATACCTTGAAGCTGACGTCCCGGAGAATCTCCTTGGCTTCCCGGCGGAAGGAAACGCCGCGGAATTCGATTTCGCCCCTGGCCGAGGGATGGTCCTCGGCCTCCGGATCGTCGGAGATCCGGGATTTGCTGTAATACAATTCCATCACTTTGGACGCGGAGGTGGAAAAGCGCTGCAGGTCGTTGAGCAGGTTGCCCAGCTCGCGCATCGGGTTGGAAAGGGCCCAGGACAGGCCGGTAAAGACCGACATTTCGCCCGGGGTCATTTCGCCCCGGATGATGAACAGGCCGCCCACGAAGACCGTCACCAGCATCATGCTGTTGGCCAGCAGTTCGATGAAGGGGTAAAAGGAGAGCCACAGCTTGTTGATGCGCAGGTGGCTTTCCATAAAGGCGCGGTTCTTTTCCTCAAAGCGCTGTTTTTCGTATTCCTCCCGGGCGAAGGCCTTCACCACCCGGTTGCCGGCGATGTTTTCCTGGGCGGCCGCGTTCATATCGGAAAGGCGCTCCCGCATGGCGACAAAACGGGGACGCACGTGCCGGGAGAAAAACTTGCTGATCAGGAGCAGCGCCGGTGTGATGGCGACGAGCATCAGCGTCATTTTGAAATTGACGGTGAAAAGGAAGACGCCCGCGAACAGGAAGGTGCAGACCGCGTCGATGATCCGGTAATCGATGTAGGCCAGGAAATGCCGGCACCAGTCCAGGTCGGCGCTCATCCGGGTCATCAGGTCGCCGGTGCGGTGGGAATCGAAAAACTGCACGTCGCTGTACTGCAGCTTTTCGAACAGCCGGGTCCGCAGGTTATAGATCACGTTCTGGGAATCCTTTTCCAGGAAGACCACCATCAGGTACCTGAGGCCCTCCCGGCCCATCTTGACCGTAAGCATCACCGCCAGGATCCCGAGCAGCGGTTCGGGGTTCTGGGGCACGATGACCTCGTCGATCAGCCTTCGGGTGAGGGCGGGATTCACCAGAAGGAGCATGCAGGTGAACACGCTGATGCACAGCGCCGTCACATGGCGGCGGCGGCTTTTGGGATCCATATTGTCCCACAGCCATTTGATCTGTTCGCGCATTGTTTTTTTCTCCGTCCGTTCGGTGCGTAAGGATGACCGCGGCCCCTGCCCTGCGCTCCGGCGCCTTCGCGGCGGGAAAAACCCGCCGGCTCCGGATGCTGCGCGCATAAGCGGAACGGCCGCGGCCGGTTTCGCACCGCGCCTTAAGGCGCGGCAGGGAGATTATAAAACTTAAAGTTCACTTTAAGTCAATCCCGCAAAGGCGTTTCCGCGATTTTTCTTCGGCTTTTTTGCGGTCATTTCCGGCGCGCCTTCTCCGCGTTCCGCCGGCTGTTGACATCGTTCCGCGTTTTCGCTAAACTGAACTGCGGACTCTTTACGGATATATTCCGGTTTTCAGACGGGCCGGACAGGAAAGGATGGGCGGGAAAATGCCGTTTCGGATCGTACGCGGGGATATTACCCGAATGGAAGCGGACGCCATCGTCAACGCGGCGAACAATACCCTTCTGGGCGGGGGAGGCGTGGACGGCGCGATCCACCGGGCCGCCGGGCCGGAGCTTCTCGGCGAATGCCGCGCCCTGGGCGGGTGCGATACCGGCGACGCGAAGATCACCGGCGGGTACTGCCTGCCGGCCCGGTACGTAATCCACACGGTGGGCCCCGTGTGGCGCGGCGGCGGATACGGCGAAAGGGAATTGCTGTATTCCTGCTACCGCAAAAGCCTGGCCCTCGCCCTGGAGCGCGGGTGCGCGTCGGTGGTTTTTCCGCTGATCTCTTCGGGGATCTACGGCTATCCGAAGGCCGAGGCGCTGCGGGTCGCGGAGGAGGCCATCGGCGCTTTCCTTGAGGAACACGACATGGACGTGTACCTGACCCTGGTGGGGGATACCTCCTTTGTGGGGGACGGCGCCCTGGTCCGGGACGTTATGGGATTCATCGCCGACGCTTTCCCCCCTCTGTCCGACGCGTACGTCGGCCGGGGGCCGGCAGCGGAGGCGCCGCGGCGCCGGATGAAGAATATGCTTCCGTTCCGCCGGAAGGCGGCGGAGGAGGAGCCGATCCGGGAAGCGGACTTTGCGGAGGCCGCCAGGCGCGAGGCGCCCGTTTCCGAGGCCATGCCGGACTGGGAAACCATTCTCAAAAACACTGACGAGGGCTTTTCCCAGGCCCTTCTCCGTATGATCGACGAAAGGGGGATGACCGACGCCCAGTGCTACAAACGGGCCAACGTGGACCGGAAGCTGTTCCACAAGATCCGCTCCAATCCGGACTACCGGCCCGGCAAGCCCACGGTGTTTGCCTTTGCCGTGGCGCTGGAATTGTCCCTGGAGGAGACCCGCGAATTCCTTGACAAGGCCGGCTTTTCCCTGTCCCGTTCGAGCCGGTTCGATATCATCCTGGAATACTTCATCAGCCGGGGAATCTACGATATCTTCAGGATCAACGAGGTGCTGTTCCGCTTTGACATGCCGCTGCTTGGATCGGCAATGAACATATAAAAAAATGTCGCCCGGCAGGCGACCCGGCCCCTCACGTATTCTGTTATGATGAAGCCGCGGGGAAGAAAAACCCGCGGACAGCATAAAAAACGGGAGGGATTATAAATGAAAAAGGGTTTGACGGAAATGGTATTCATCCTGGATAAGAGCGGCTCCATGGCCGGACTGGAAAAGGACACCATCGGCGGCTTCAACGGCATGATCGAACGGCAGAAAAAAACGGAGGGCGAGGCGTATGTGTCCACGGTGCTGTTTTCCGGCGCCAGCACGGTCATCCACGACCGGGCGGATATCCGCGATGTCGCCCCGCTGACCGACCGGGATTACTGGGTGGGCGGCTGCACCGCCCTCATCGACGCCCTCGGCGACGCCATCCGCCACATCGGCAACGTGCACAAGTATGCCCGGGAGGAGGACGTGCCGGAGCATACGATCTTCGTCATCACCACCGATGGCATGGAGAACGCCAGCCGCAGGTACACCGCCGACGAGGTGAAGCGGATGGTGAGCAGGCAGAAGGAGAAGTACGGCTGGGAGTTCCTGTTTCTGGGCGCCAACATCGACGCGGTGGAAACGGCGGCCCGCTACGGCATCAACGAGGATCGGGCGGTGACCTACCGCAACGATTCCGCGGGGCAGGCCCTCAATTTTCAGGCGATGGGCGACGCCGTGGAGTGCCTGCGCTCCAGCGCGCCCCTCAGCCGGAAATGGAAGGAGAGGATCGAGGAGGACGTAAGGAAACGCGGCAAATAATGCCCGTGGCGGGGCCCCGGAGGAGAGCGGCGCCGGTTTTCCCCGCGCCGCGAGCCTGCGAACGGGGCGCCCGCGAATGATTATAAACACAGGGTAACTGTTCAGTCGTGTGTGAAGGAGAACAAACGTATGGCAGCAGCGGGGAGGTATCGGAGGGATCTCCCTCCGATTATGATCCGTTTCAGCGGC
>CADANQ010000076.1 GCA_902789365.1 uncultured Eubacteriales bacterium | reverse complement strand
CGTTCCCGCAGGATCGGTGAGGGGTTCGTACCCGGCCGGCGGTGCCGCTTGGACGCAGGAAACCGGCACCGCCGGCGGGTTGGGGACCCGGGGAAGGGGGTTCCCTTCCCCGGACTCCGTTCTTCGCCCGGGGGGCTCGCGGGGGGTACGGGTACCCCCCGCGGTATCTGTTCTGTCCGCAGGACTGAACAGATACATTCCCCGGACGGATGTGATATCCATTGCCGGGGACCCGTTAAAGCGCGCCGGCCCGGCAGGGTTTTTCCCCTGCGCGGAGAATTGATATACAAGCGGGAATGTCAGATCGCCCGCGTGCGAAACACCGGGGTCGGCCCGCCGTGTCCCCGCGCGGCCTGTCCGGCGCCGATCCCCGCAAAACACCCCGCGAACGGAGGTCATTATATGAAAAAGAGCCTGGCTGTTTTAATATCCCTGGCGCTGCTGGCGGTATGCTTCGGCACGGCATTTTCGGAGGGCGTAACCGCGGCGGAGAGCGCGCGTCCGGGAGAAGCATACGCGGATTTCACCGTAACGGATACACAGGGGAACACCTTCACCCTTTCCGAAGCGCTGAAGACCCATCACGCCGTTCTGATCAACTTTTTTGCCACCTGGTGCCCGCCCTGCAAAATGGAATTCCCTTTCCTTAACGAAGCTTATGAAAAGTACGGCGACCGCGCCGCCTTCCTCAGCCTGTCCTCCTACCAGGGAGACACCGTAGAAGCGATTGAAGCGCTCCGCCAGGAATACGGCGTTTCCTTCCCCATGGGACGGGACGAAGGCGCCCGGCTGGACGCGTATACCCATGTACCCGGTTATCCGACGACGGTGGTCGTCGACCGTTTCGGAAATCTGGTTTTTCATCACGTCGGCCCGTTTTACAGCACGGCGGAGGTTTCGCGGGTGCTGGAATACATTCTGGGGGACGGATATACCGAAACATCCGTGCTGGACGGTATCCCCGCGGACACCTCCACCGCCGCATACCCTGTTTCCGCGGCCCGGAAGGTGACCGTGGAAAACACGTCCGCCCGGGCGGTCGAATTCCGCGCATCGGGCATTAAGTCCCCGGTCATGGGCTATGTGGTCACGGAGGATACGGCGCGCCTGCGCTTTGAAATCGCGGCGGCGGACAACATTTCCGGCATGACGTTTACGGACGGGAATATGCTCGTTGCGGTCCGGGACCTGCCCGTGGAGAGGGGCGGCTTTGTGTACAGCCTTCCGGTGGCCGGCGGCGACCGGGGCTATATTCCCTGTGAGCTGTGCGACATTCTTCTCGGAGACAGCGACGAGGACATAATCGATTTCTTCCTGATCCGTTCGGAGGAAGCCATTGAAGCCGCCGCGGACTTTATCCGCGAGCTCGGTTATCCGGATGTTTCCTGGCGGTTCGCGGACGCCGCGCCGGCGGAGGATGCGGCCGCGCAGCGCTATATCGTGCATATCGTGGACCAGTACGGAGCGCCCGTGGCCGGCGCGGCCGTCCTTTTCTGCACGGACCTGACCTGCACGCCCTGCATATCCGACGCGAACGGGATCGCCGCCTTTGACGGCGCGCGGGATAATTACCACGTGCAGCTGATGAAGGTGCCGGACGGATACGGCTTCGACAAAGACTTCGATATGTATACCGGCGCCGATTACGGCGAATGGGCAGTGCGCGTCCGGAAAGACTGACCGGCATACGGCCCGGACTTAAACCGGGGGGCGGCGCGGTACGTACGTAAAACGCGCCGCCTCTTTAAATTTCGGACCGCGCGTGAAATTGGACCTTTCGGGTCCACTTTTTTATATCCCGGAGGATTAAGATATTCATTGTCAGGGAAAACCGTGACGAAAAACGGCAGAACATCAAGGGAGGATACAGAACATGAAGAGGTATTTGATCGAGGAAGCGAAATGCGGCCTGACCGGCGGCGGCTTTGCCTGCGGACCCGTGGCCGGCAGCGTCGTCGTTACCGTGCGCTTTGACGACGGTGGCGGAACACGGTGGCTCACGGTGGCGGAATGCGACGGCATCCCCAACTTCTTCCTTCTCGACAGGGACGTTCACGACAAGGCCGTCGAGGAAGACGACAAGACGCTCGAATGGATGGGGAATTATTTTACCCATGACTTCGACGGCGTGGAGGTGGGAGATTATTTCGATATGTTTGCGGGCTTCGCCGAAAACCCGGAAAACCCGGCGATCCCCCTGATCAGGTATATCATTGCCCTTTTGCGGTGCGGCATGGACGAGCTCGACGGCCTGATCGAAATGGGCGTGGGCAAATACGCCGACGAGCTGGACATCCCCGTCACCGATATCGAGGAAGAATATTCCGAGGAATGATAAAAAGCTCTTGCGGTCCTGTTTTGTGTCGTCCTTTTGGCAGCCTGCGCCGTTCAGGCTTTTGCGGAATCCTCCGGCCCGTGGACTTGTCCGAACTGCGGAACGGAAGTCTCCGGGAATTTCTGTTCAACATGCGGCTCCCGACGCCCGGACAACGGTCCCTGGACCTGCCCGGTCTGCGCGGCGGAAAATACAGGGAACTTCTGTTCCAACTGCGGCGCAAAGAAACCTGACGCGCAGGCGCAGACCGACGCGCACGGGACGGATGACCGGATCCGGCTGGACCTGAACATCGCTTTTGAAAAGAACGCCTATTTTTCCACGTATGACGTCATGCTGTACATCGACGGAGACCTGATCACCGTCATGCGCCACGGCATCGATTACGCGGGCACGGTGTATGTCGCGCCCGGAAAGCACGTTATCCTTTTCCGCGAAAACAGCTCATCCTACCCGTCCGAGGGCAGCGCTGTCATAACCGTCAAAAAGCCTTCGCTTTTTCTGTGCGAGATCCACGCGAAGAACGACGCCGTGCAGATTACGGGAGAGCGCACTGAGGTGCTTCCCGCCGGTCAGGCAGCGCCCGGGGCCGCAAATTACGTCATGGTCGACGGGGACGCGTACTTCTCCTGCCGGATCGAGGCGGAAAGAAACAAGGTCGACATGCAAAACGACAGGCTGTTCTACTGACCGCAAACCCGGCGTTCGGATCAGCCGTGAAAAAGCGGCGGGACGGGGAATTTTCCCGTCCCGCCGTTGTTTTTTCAGCGGATTTCATACTCATCAATTGGTTTAGCCAATTTGAGATGCCGCGTGCTGCGCACGCTAATGCCGCGCAGAGCGCGTCATTCCGTCTCATGCAATCTCATACGCGCCTTCGGCGCTATTAAGACAGCATTAAGGGACGAGTATGTCATTTCTTCATCAGCGCTTTTCCCGCGTTCCACGCTTTGCCCGCCTGTTCGCCGGACACATAGTATCCGTGCCCGAACTGGTCGAAGATCAGCGCGTTCAGCCGGGCGGGATCGACCTTGCCCTTTTCGTCAAGCACCTTTTCCTCGGCGGCCACGTTGACTATCTTCCCGACGACGGCGTACATGTTTTCGGTGTTGATCACCTCGGCAAGCTCGCATTCCATCACCACCGGGAATTCCTCGATAATGGGCGCGTTGACGTGCGCGCTTTTCGCCGCGTGATATCCCGTGCGCTCAAATTTATCGTCCATTTTGTTGCCGGACGCGATGCCGAAGAAGTCGGCCGCCTCCATGTGGTCCCGGTCCGCAAGCGCCACGGTGAAGGCCTTCGTGCCCAAAATGTTCTGTGTGGTCTTATGGTCCTCGTCGATAAACAGCGCAATCTTGTCCATCGCGCAGATCATGCCCCAGGCCGCGTTCATCACGTTTACCTTGCCGTTTTCGTCATACGCGGCCACCATCAGCACAGGCATCGGATAAACGGCCTGCAGGACGCCCAGATCCTTTTTCATAAACATATCCTCCCGAAACTGATATTTGCCCTTTCGGCGCAATCATGATATCATGATTGCAAAATCACAACAAGTACCCACATGTACGCAAGGTACTTACCCGGAGGAAAGCATGGAATCAAAGCAAATCGAAGGGGCCGATTTTTCATCGACCGGGTACAGCTACACCCTGTCCCTGATTGCCGGAAAATACAAGCCCATTATCCTGTACTGCCTGATGGAGTATGAACCCGTGCGCTTCAACCAGATGCAGCGCTATCTCGGCCGGATTGCCGACAAGACCCTCAGCCATTGCCTGAAGGAGCTGGAGCGGGACGGCCTCATCCACAGGAAAATGTATCCCGAAATCCCGCCCAGGGTGGAATACACCCTGACTGAGCGCGGCCGCTCCCTGATGAAGGTGCTGGACCAATTGTGCACCTGGGGGATCGAAAACCGGCCGTAACACAGGATGAAAAAGCGGGAGCGCTCCTCTTTCGCGGAGCGCCCCTGTGCCGTTATCCCGCTGAAAAGCGCGTAAAGCGCGGCGGTCAGATCATGTTTTCCGGATGGAACACCTCGTCGAAGCGTTCCGGGGTCAGAAAGCCCAGGGATACGCAGGCCTCCTTCAGGGATATGTTTTCCCTGAAGGCTTTTTTTGCTGTTTTCGCGGCGTTCTCATATCCGATATAGGGGTTGAGGGCCGTGACCAGCATCAGGGAACGGTCCAGGTTCTCCCGCATCTTTTCGCGGTCGGCGGTGATGCCCCGGGCGCAGTTCATGTCGAAGGCAGCAATGGATTCCGAAAGCAGCCGCACGGACTGCAGAAAATTGTAGGCGATCACCGGCATAAACACGTTCAGCTCGAAATTGCCCTGGGAAGCCGCGATGCCGATGGCCGCGTCGTTGCCCATCACCTGCACCGCCACCATGGTCACCTGCTCGCACTGAGTGGGGTTCACCTTGCCGGGCATAATGGAGGAGCCGGGCTCGTTTTCGGGGATACGGATCTCCCCCAGCCCGCAGCGGGGGCCGGAAGCAAGCCAGCGCACGTCGTTGGCGATTTTCATCATGTCCGCCGCCATGGCCTTCACCGCGCCGTGGGCAAAGACGATCTCGTCCCTGGAGGTCAGCGCGTGGAACTTGTTGCCCTCGGTCACAAAGGGCTTGCCGGTCAGGTCGGCCAGGGCCTGCGCCGCCTTTTCCGCGAATCCTTCGGGCGCGTTCAGCCCGGTGCCCACGGCGGTGCCGCCCAGGGCCAGGCCGTACAGGGGCTTCACCGCCAGGCGCGTCATCTCAATGTCCCTTTCCAGGGAGGCGCGCCACCCGCTGATCTCCTGGGCAAAGGAAATGGGCACCGCGTCCTGCAGGTGGGTGCGGCCGCTTTTCACCGCACCGGCATTTTCCTTTTCAAGCCGCAGGAAGGTGTTTATCAGCTGCCGCGCGGCGGGAATCAGTTGATCCTCCAGGGCCAGCGCCGCGGAGATGTGCAGCGCGGTGGGGAACGTGTCGTTGGAGGACTGGCTCATGTTGACGTCGTCGTTGGGGTGGCACAGCTTTTCGCCAGCCAGCTCGTTGGCGCGGGCGGCGATCACCTCGTTGGCGTTCATGTTGCTCTGGGTGCCGCTGCCGGTCTGCCACACCACCAGGGGAAAATGCTCCGCCAGCGTCCCGGAAATCACCTCGTCCGCCGCCCGGGTGATGACCCGCAGCTTACGGTCCGTCATCTTTTCCGGCTTCAGGGCGTGGTTCGCCAGGGCGGCGGCCTTCTTGAGCAGGCCGAAGGCGTGGATGATCTCCCGCGGCATGGTCTCGATGCCCACCCCGATGGGGAAATTTCCCCGGCTCCGTTCTGTCTGGGCGCCCCAGTACCTGTCCGCGGGCACCCTGACCTCCCCCATGGAATCATGTTCCGTGCGATACTTTACTTCCATTTGATCTCCTCTGTCTGCGTAAATCAGGAGTAACGGGAATTATTTTTTGCCGTCTCCTTCCGTGTCCGTCCGGTCCCGGAGGAGCTTTTTGGCCCTTCTTTTTTCGGTCAGCTCGTTCAGCCGGCGGACGCGGCCGGCCACGCGGTTGCCAAGCAGCGCCTTGCTCTTGTGCTGGTCCAGCAGCGCCCTGACGCCCAGGGCCGCCGGGATGGCCGCCGGCAGTCCGCCGACCGCCCCGGCCAGCGCGCCCACGCCCATGGCCGCGCCGGTCTTGGCCATGCGGTATACCGTGTTCTGCATGGCCGCCTTCTGGGACTTCTTGCCCATGATCACCTTAGCCTGCTCGGTGACGGCGATCACCGCGAAGGGCAGGGCGGTGGAGACCACCTCGGTCACCTCGCCGAGCAGTCCCGTATCCTCCATCAGCCCCAGGTCCACCGCCATTTCGTCGGCATAGGTGAGTCCGGTGGTCAGGGTATCCACCAGGGTATCGTGCTGGCGTTTTTTGTATTTTTTTACCAGGGCCCGGTAAGTGGCCGGCGCGGTGGCGGAACGGGGGATTTCCTTCCCGGCGGGAAGGTTTTCCGCGCTCACCAGGGACTGCTCCTCCCGTTTTTCAATGACCGGCGCTTCCGCGCGTACGCCCGCGGCCTGTCCGCGCTGCGCTTCCCGCTTGTTCTGCTCTTCCTGTTTGCGCTGTTCCATGGCCATGGCTTTTTCTCCTTATATCACAGTCGGCCCCGGCAGAGAAGGGGCCTTATATGCCCTAAAATCCCCGAGCGGATGCTTTTCCCGCGTTCTCATTCCGCATACCGCAGATACGTTTCCTTCATTCGAAGGGCGTCCTTGTCCTGGGTGCCGTGGCATTCGCAGATCAGTATCCCGTGATAGCCCCGCCGGGCAAGCAGCGGCATCAGTTGCCTGTAGTCCGGCCCGTAGGCTTCCTCGTCAAAGGTGCGGTGGCGCCTTTCGCCGCCGGAGGAAAATTCGATGGCCGAAAAATGCATGTGCATCCCCCGGGCCCGTTCGACGCCCAGGACCTCCTCGGTCCGGTCCAGGATTCGTTCAAAGGCCCCGGCGCTGTCCACGCCGCCCCGGGAAAGGGCGTGCAGGTGCGCAAAATCAACGCAGGGGATCAGCCTTTCGTCCGTCAGGCACAGGTCCAGAATCTCCTCCAGGTCCCCGATCTGCCCGGGCCGTCCCATGGTCTCCGGGCAGAGCCGGGCGTCCCCCAGCCCCGTCCCGTCCAGGATGGAAAGGATCTCCTTCAGCCCCTCCCGGATCAGGCGAACGGCTTCCGACCGTTCCTGCTTCATTCCGCTGCCCGCGTGCACCACAATCTCCCTGCCGCCGCAGGGAAGGAGCGCTTCGGCGGTATCTCTCAGGTAGGCGAAGGAGCGAAGGCGTTTTGCCGGGTCGGGATTGGCCAGGTTCACATAATAAGGCGCGTGGGCGGACAGCGTCACGCCGTTTTCCTCCGCCGCGGCCCGGACAGCGGGAGCCGCCTCCTTTTTAAGGTAAACGCCCCGCCCGAAGGCCATTTCCCAGGCGTCCAGCCCCATGCCGGCGCACCAGGCCGCCGCTTCGGGGGCGCCCCGGCGTCCGGAAGCGTTGAAGGCGTCGCTCTGTCCCGCGGGTCCGAAACGCACCCGCTCCCCGATTTTCACGTCCATTCTCCCCCCGGCAGGACTTTTTTCAGGTACGCCCCGGTGCAGCTTAAGCTGTTTTCGGCCACCTCCTCGGGGGTGCCCTCGGCCACCACCTCGCCGCCCCCGTCCCCGCCCTCGGGGCCCAGGTCGATGATGTGGTCGGCCATCTTGATCACGTCCAGGTTGTGCTCGATGACAAGAACGGTGTTCCCCGCGTCGGTCAGGCGCTGCAGCACCCGGCCCAGGCGGTTGACGTCGTCGGCGTGCAGGCCGGTGGTGGGCTCGTCCAGCAGGATCATCGTCCTGCCGGTGGCCTTCCTTGACAGCTCCGTGGCCAGCTTCACCCGCTGGGCCTCGCCGCCGGAAAGGGTGGTGCTGCTTTGCCCCAGGTGCATGTAGCCCAGACCCACGTCCTGCAGCGTGCGCAGCTTGGTCATGATCCGCGGGTGGTTCTCAAACAGCTTCAGGGCCTCCTCCACCGTCATATCCAGGACGTCGGCGATGTTTTTGTCCCGGTATTTTACCTCCAGGGTCTCCCGGTTGTACCGCCTTCCGCCGCACACCTCGCAGGGCACGTACAAATCCGGCAGGAAGTTCATTTCGATGCGGATCAGGCCGTCGCCGCCGCAGGCCTCGCACCGGCCGCCCTTGACGTTGAAGGAGAAGCGGTTCTCCTGGTATCCCCGCACCTTCGCCTCCGCCGTCTGGGCGAATACCTTGCGGATCAGGTCGAACAGGCCCGTGTAGGTGGCGGGATTGCTCCTCGGGGAACGCCCGATGGGGCTCTGGTCGATGGCGATGATCTTGTCCAGCTGCTCGCAGCCATCCACCCGGTCATAATCGGCCCGGCGGATATGGGCGCGGTTGAGCGCGTGGGCCAGGTGCCCGTACAGGATGCTGTTCACCAGGCTGCTTTTGCCGCTGCCGGAAACGCCGGTGACGCAGCACATGACCCCCAGGGGGAAACGAACGTCGATGTTCTTCAGGTTATGCTCCCTGGCCCCCACCACCGTCAGCCAGCCCTTCGGCGCGCGCCGCTTCTTCGGCACGGGAATGCGCATGCGCCCGCTGAGGTAGGCCCCGGTGATGCTCTCGGGGCAGGCCGCCACATCCTCCACGCTGCCCTGGGCCACGATGCGGCCCCCGTGTTCCCCGGCCCCTGGACCGATGTCCACCAGCCAGTCGGCGCTGCGCAGCGTTTCCTCGTCGTGCTCCACCACAATCAGGGTGTTTCCCAGGTCCCTCAGGCGGCGCATGGTGCCCAGCAGCTTTCCGTTGTCCCGCTGGTGCAGCCCGATGGAGGGCTCGTCCAGCACATACAGAACGCCCATCAGGCCGCTGCCGATCTGGCTGGCCAGGCGGATGCGCTGGGCCTCGCCGCCGGACAGGGTGGCCGCGCCGCGGCTGAGGGTCAGGTATTCCAGGCCCACGTCCCGAAGAAATCCCAGCTTGGAGTTCATTTCCTTCAGGATCTGGTCCGCCACCACCCGGTGGGTGGGGGACAAAACCAGGCCGTTCATAAATTCCATGCAGGCGCGGATGTTCATATCGCACACCTGCGATATGTTCTTCCCGCCGACGGTGACCGCCAGCACCTCCCGCCGCAGCCGCCGTCCCCCGCAGTCCGGGCAGGGCTCGGTGGTCATATACGCCTCGTAGGCTTCCTTCATGCCCTCGCTGCCCGTTTCCCGGTAGCGCCGCTCCAGGGATGGGATCACGCCCTCGAAATCGGTCTGGTACCTGGCGCCGGCGCCGGCGCCGCCCTCGCCAAAACGCACCGGGAACTTTTCTCCCCGGGTGCCGTAAAGGATCAGCTGCCGGGCCTGCTCGCTGAGTTCTTCAAAGGGCGTGTCCATGGAAAAGCCGTAGTGCTCCGCCATGGCGCTGAACATCGTGTGGGCCGTGGATCCCTTATCGCCGCTGTTCCAGCCCATGCATTTAATGGCGCCGCCGTTCAGGCTGAGGGTGCCGTCGCTGACGACCAGGTCCTCCGACACCTTCATCCTCTCCCCCAGGCCCGCGCAGGCGGGGCAGGCCCCGTAGGGCGAGTTGAAGGAGAACATCCTGGGGGACAGCTCCTCAATGTTGATGCCGCACTCCGGGCAGGCGTAGTTCTGGGAATACAGCTGTTCGCGGCCTGTGTCCGCCTCCCTGACGATTACAAGGCCTCCGGACTGCTTCAGCGCCGTTTCCACGCTGTCCGTCAGCCGCTGGGATATGCCGTCACGGACCACGAGGCGGTCCACCACGATGTCGATCGAATGCTTTTTCTGCTTGTCCAGCTCCGGGACTTCGTCCAGGTCGTAGATTTCCCCGTCCGCCCGCACCCGGGCGAAGCCGTTCCTGCGGGCGTCCTCCATCACCTTCGCCTGGGTCCCCTTTTTGCCGCGGACCACCGGGCTCATCACAAAGATCCTCGTCCCCTCCGGCAGGGCCATCACGGCGTCGGTCATTTCGTCCACCGACTGCTTTCGGATCTCCCTGCCGCAGTTGGGGCAGTGGGGCACGCCCACCCGGGCGTACATCAGCCTTAAATGGTCATAAATTTCCGTCACGGTGCCCACAGTTGACCGGGGATTGCGGGCGGTTGTCTTCTGGTCGATGGATATGGCCGGGCTGAGCCCGTCGATCATGTCCACGTCCGGCTTGTCCATCTGCCCCAGAAACTGCCGGGCATAGCTGGACATGCTCTCCACATAGCGCCGCTGGCCCTCGGCGTAAATGGTATCGAAGGCCAGGGAGGACTTGCCGGAGCCCGAAAGCCCGGTAAAGACCACCAGTTTGTTCCTGGGGATGTCCAGGTCCACGTTTTTTAAGTTATGCTGCCGCGCCCCGCGCACAATGATCCTGTCCTGCATGAATGCTCCTGTAACCCGCTTTTTTGTGAAAGGCGCCCGCGGAAGGACGCCTCTTATGACGCATCGCCGCCGGAATAACCGGAAAAACCCTTCCGCCCCGCGGACGGTCAATTCATTATACCATATCCCGCGTCCGAAACAAGCGCAACTTGCATTCTTTTTGCGTCTTTTTGTGTTTTAGGCCGGCGCCCGTACCCCGTTCCGCGCATTGACGGCCACGCACCGGATTTGCTCTCAAAGGACAGCCCGGCGCTGAAGCTGATCCGCGAAGCCTTTGAGGAGGGGCTGGAAAAGGCGCCCCACACCTATCAGCGGGACGCCCAGGTAACGATTCTCTGATTCACTCCCCCAGAAGATACCGGAAGATCTGCCCCGCCACAGGCGCGGCCACACTCCCTCCGCCGCCGGCGTCCTCCACCAGGACCACCACGGCGTAGGGGGCGTTTTCTTCGTCGATAAATCCCACAAACCAGGCGTTGGTGTTTTCCCTTCCGTCGATCTCGGCGCTGCCGGTCTTGCCGCAAATCCGGTGCCCGGGCACGGCGGCCCGGGTGCCCGTGCCGGAGACGACGGCCTGGTACATCTGTTCCCGCACCGTCCGCGCCGTGGCCTCGTCCATCACCCGCCGGAACACCGCGGAGGTGAAGGATACGGTCTCCTTGCCGTCGGGGGCCACAACGCTCTGCAAAAGCCTCGGCTCCATGACGGCGCCGTCGTTCGCCGCGGCGCAGGCCGAAAGCAGCACCTGCATCGGCGTGCACAAAAGGGCGCTCTGCCCGATGCCGGTCATGGCCACCTCCCGGTCCGTCCGGTTGTCGGAGGGATAGGAGGAATTCTCCACCACCATGTCCCGGAAGAGGAAATTGTAATTGTAGCCGAATTTTTCGGCCTCGGCCCGCAGCCGCCGGTCGCTCAGCTCCAGCGCCGCCCGGGCGAAGGTGTTGTTGCAGCTCACCCGGAACGCCCTTTCCAGGCCCAGGTCGCCGTGCCGGGTCACCACCTGCCTCTCCAGGTCGGTCCCGGCGTCCGTGATCAGGTGACCGCCCACCGTCAGCTGTCCGTCGCAGAGGTATCGCCTGTCAAGGGCGTCCGGAAAGTTTTCCAGCATGGCTGTCAGGGTGATGATCTTGAAGGTGGAGCCCGGCGCGTACATGCCCTGCACGGCGCGGTTGAAAAACGGCTGCCCGGGGTCTGTTTTGACGCTCACGGTCACGTCGGCCGGGTCAAAATTGGGAAAGGAGCATTCGGCCAGCACCGCGCCGGTCCGGTAGTTCATCACGATGACCGCGCCTTTTTTGTCCGCCGGAAACCATCCGAGGATGTTCGCGCTCAGGGCGGAATCCACCGTCAGGCACACGTCGCTTCCCCGCCGGCCGGTCCCGTACAGCACGCTTCTGACTTCCTCGCCGAAGGGCTGGTCAAAGCCGTAAAGGTAGTAGCTCATAAAGCTTTCCACCCCGTTGGCCACGTTTCCGTCCCGGTCCCCCAGGACGTGCACCGTGGCGCGGCGGACCCTTTCGTCGCTGTGGTACACCCTTTCCTCGCCGAAGGTCGAGGCCAGGACGACGCCCCGGGTGTCCAGCACCGCGCCTTCCGTGACCTCCTTCTTCATCTGCCTGGCATAGGCGTTGGAGGAAAAGGAAAACCAGCGCCTGCCGTTCACGGCCAGGTTTCCCGCGCCCCACGCCCCCAGCAGGAGGAACAGGACGCACATCAGAGGGATCACTCTGCGGATATTCCCGCGCATCCGTTTCACGTCCCCGCGCCCCCTTCCCCGTCAAGGCCCGCCAGGGTCCGGTCCCGCCTGACGCCGGCCTCCACCCTGGCCGCCACCCCCTGCAGCAGTCCGATGACGCACAGGGAGGACAAAAGGGACGTGCCGCCGTAGCTGATCAGCGGCAGCGTGACGCCCGTCAGCGGGATCAGCTTGATGTTGCCGCCGACGATGACGAAGGTCTGCAGGCCGATCTGCGCGCTGCAGCCCACCGCCAGCAGCGTATCGAACACCGTCTCGGCCCGGTGGGCGATCATCAGGCCCCGCAGCACCACCGCCAGATACAGCCCCAGCACCAACAGGCCGAAAATGCCGCCGAATTCATTGAGTATAATGGAGAAAGCGAAATCATTATAATAGTAGGGAATCGTCGAGGCGTTCCCCAGCCCCAGGCCGGTGCCCCAGGCGCCGCCGTTGGCCATGGCGATCAGCCCCTGGACGATCTGGTACCCGTCGCCGGCGGGGTCCGCCCAGGGATTCAGCCAGATGGCCACCCGCCGGCGGACATGGGCAAACTCATGATAGCCGAACACCGCGCCTCCCGCGCCGCCGGCCAGGCCGATCCCCACCAGGGTGACGGACCCGGTGGAAACATACATCATGATCAGCGTTACGCCGTAATAGATCAGCGCCGTTCCCAGGTCCTTCTGAAGCATCAGGATAATCAGGCAGCTGCCGGCGTAGATTCCGCTGAGGATCAGCTTGCGCCGGGACAGGAAATAGGCCAGCACGCACAAAAGGGCCAGCTTGACCGCCTCCGAGGGCTGGAAGGTGACCCCCGCCAGGGAGATCCAGTTTTTCGCGCCGTTGGTCTCATGCCCGAAAAGCACCGGCAGCAGGAGCAGTCCCAGGCTGCCCGCCATAATCACCGGTGCAAAAAAGCTCCATTTCCTGGCATACTTGACAAACAGGATGCAGACCGCCATGCACCCCACCCCAAGCAGGAAATTCAGGGTCTGGGTCAGGCCGCGCCCGCTGTCGAAGCGGTATAGGATCACGATTCCCACGCAGCACAAAAACAGCGTCAGGCTGAGCAGCAGCCGGTCCGAAGGGAATACGCCCCCGATAACCGCCGTAATCAGCCATACCGCGGCGCTCAGGCCCACCGCCATCGCCGCCGCGGTCAGGTCCCCCGTTTTCACAAACAGCAGAAGAAAGCACAAAAAGGCAAAAACCATGGTCAGGCCAGTCAGGCCCATGGTCCGCGTCCGCCGCTTTCCTTTTCCCTTACTCCTGCGTTTCATCTTCTCCTCCGTCATCCGGTCTTCCGCCGGGCGGCATCAGCGGCACCCCGCGGAAGGGATCCGGCGGCTCCTCGATGCCGCACTCGTCCCCCCAGGACCACTCGTTCTCCGCCTCTCCTTCAGCGCGTTCCTCCGCAAGAGGCACCACCCGGGACCATCCGTCCTCGCCGGGCATCACCTCCGCCGGAGGCGCGTACCCGTCCTCAAAAACGCCGCGGGCCGGCGCGTCCACATTTTTGAGCAGCTTCAATACCAGCGACGCCGACCCGATCTTCACCCGGCTGTCCCGCCCGGCGCAGGCCCTGGACGCAACGGGTTCCCCGTTCAGGACGATCTTCGCCTTCCGGGCGGGAACGATCATCAGGCCCTTCCCGTCCACAAAGCGGATATCGGCGTGCCGCCTCCTGACGCCGTTCCCGATGATCCGGATGTCGCATCGCCTGGCGGAGCCGACCGTTCCCTCCCGGGGAACGGGGTAACGCTTCAGGCTGTCCTCATCCACAAGCTCCCCCACCGTACCGGCGTCGGGCAGTTTTTTCTTTTCTTTTTTCCATTGCCTCTGGTCACGCCTCATCCACAGGACCGTCAGCAGAAAATACAGCGCCGCAATCAGGACAAACACATACCGCATGGCCCTGGACAGCAGCCGGAACGCCTCCTGAGACATGGTTCCTCCCTTTGATCCCCTGTCATATAAATGCAGTATACCATAGTTTGCCCCATGAAACCACATTCCGTGCCCCTCGGATAAAAAATTTTCAAAGGGGGTTGACACGGCAGTCCGCCCTGAGTATAATAACTCATGTCGCCTGTGAGCAAGGCAATGGATGCCTCGGGGTGTAGCGCAGTCTGGTAGCGCACGTGCTTTGGGAGCATGGGGCCGGGGGTTCAAATCCCTTCACCCCGACCATTTTTCTCAGGGTGAGATCATGGCCCCGTGGTCAAGCGGTTAAGACATCGCCCTTTCACGGCGGTAACTCGGGTCCGAATCCCGACGGGGTCACCATTTTTCCTCTCACCAGCCTTCAGTTCATGAGAGGAAACCACGGGCCTTTAGCTCAGTTGGTCAGAGCGGCCGGCTCATAACCGGTTGGTCCCGGGTTCGAGTCCCTGAAGGCCCATCTTACGGCCCGGTAGTTCAGTTGGTTTAGAATGCCAGCCTGTCACGCTGGAGGTCAGGGGTTCGAGCCCCCTTCGGGTCGCTTTCTCCTCTTCCCTGTCAACTTGCTAACCGGTTGGGTTATGCTGGTGTAGCTCAATTGGCAGAGCAGCTGATTTGTAATCAGCAGGTTGCGGGTTCAAGTCCCATCGCCAGCTTTCTTCTTTCCAAGTCAACGGTCCGCCGCCGTTGCTCCGGAGTGTCCGGATTATTCATGGGTAGGTTCCCGAGTGGCCAAAGGGAGCAGACTGTAAATCTGCCGTCACTGACTTCGGTGGTTCGAATCCACCCCTGCCCACCAACTTGCGGGAATGGCGGAATTGGCAGACGCGCATGATTCAGGTTCATGTGTACGAACGTACTTGCAGGTTCAAGTCCTGTTTCCCGCACCACAGAACCCTTGATTTTTCAAGGGTTCTGCTTCTTTTTGGCGGCCTTCCACCCCAACCCCACCCCAAC
>CADANQ010000075.1 GCA_902789365.1 uncultured Eubacteriales bacterium | reverse complement strand
TCCTGTCATTGCTGACAGCAGCTTGCGGTTCGCTACACTTGGCGGTAACTACCCGTGGCGGGACTTTCACCCGCAAGAACTGTGCCATGCCCGGCACACAATGAAGGATCCGGCCGGGCGCTCCGTCCCGGCCGGATCCTTTTTCCGCGTCATATGCGGTCAGGTTTGCACCCGCGGCATTTCCGGCTTTTCACTGAACCGGGGGATAGGCCTGCGGGGGCGTGGAGAAACCGGTGCCGTCCTGATTGCGAAGGCTGAAGAACCACACCAGTCCGTCGTCCGCCGAAACCGGGTAAAGGCTCAGCGGAAGGGGTTTGCCGTAAAGATACCCGAAGCCATAGCTTGTACCGGCAGAGGCCATATCCCCGAGATGGGGAAGCGGCCCGGATTCGTCCAGAATCCTCACAAGCCGCACATCGTACACCGAATCATAATCCGACTGCCGTTCAAAGAGCGGATCCTCGCTTTCAATCAGGGCGATCGCGGCTTCCCCCGTTCCGGGGTCGTACCGGACGGTGATTTCGGGACCGCAGGTGTTCGCTTCCGTGCTCATGAAGATCAGGGAAGCCGTATTGAAAAGATACGCGTCCCCGTCGCGGATGACGGAAGAAAACACGCTGGACGTGTCTTCGCCGTCAAAGCAGCAAAGGACCAGGCCGGGGAATCTTGCCTCCAGCTGACCGTCCCCGGCGGGGGTCAGGCGCTGGATGGCGAGCACGGCGATCTTGTCCCCGTCCCGCCGGGCAAGAACGAAGAGGCCGGATTCAACCTCGGACGCCTGAGCGTCCGTAAGGTTCGTACGTGCGGTCACCGGCAGGATGTCAGCGCGGTCCGGGACCCTGACGACGGGATCGACCGGCGTCGCCCCGGCGGGTTCGACCGGCGTCGCCCCGGCGGGTTCGGCCGGCGCCGGCTCGGCGGGTTCGCCCGGGAGGACCCGGTACCCGTCCGTGAAAACGCCCGCCGCGGTAAACGGAACGTCCGCCGAAATACGGAACGCGGGCAGCGCCTCGCGGCGTTCCCCAACGAACGCCGTCATGGGCACCTCGGCGTCGGTAAAGGGAAGCACGGGCACATTGTCCGTTCTTTTGATCGTTGCGGTCATCCTGACGACGCCGTGCGGAAGGACATATCCCTTGTAACGGATATATGCCGCCTGAACGCCGCTGACGCTCCCGTCCCTTCGTTCACTCAAGCTGTCCAGGGTGATGAGATCATCCGAAAGATTTTCGCACCTGATCACAAGACAGATTTCGTCCTCCTTCAGGCGGACGGACTCCACGCGAAGGATCATTTCTTCCGTCTCCGCCGCCGCCGGGAATTCGGGCGCTTCCGGAATGGACTTCCCCGTCGCGGCCGCGTAATCGAACGGTTCCGCAAGCTCCAGCGTCGCGGGCGTCCCGAACACGCACAGTGTGACCGAACGGATTTCGCCGATCCCGTAGGCCTGGAACTGGTCCTCCTGTTCCAAAGGATCGCTCGCCCCCTCCTCCGGGGCTTCGAAGACGACGCTCCCATACCAGCCCATCCCGTCGCCGACGCGGTTCCACCTGTGACCGCCGATGCCGATCACGGATACGGGAGTCGCAAACCCGCAGCCGTTGACGGCGCTTTTTATCCTGCCGTAAACGTCCGGTTCCACTTCATGGCCCGTATGGTTTTCTATGTATACCCCGCATTCCAGCGATCCGTCCTGTCCGGCGCGCATGTCCAGAAGCTCCAGGGTCATCCCTTCCGGGGTGACCGTACGGACCAGCGGCCTGCGTTCCCGCGCTTCCGACATACCGCTAAGGTCGATCTCCAGCGGGATCACGATATGCAGGTCCGCCACCGGCGAATAGTTTTCGTCCGAAATACACAGGTCAAAACAGATCTCCCCGATCTCCGAAATACCGACCGCCCGAAGGAAATCCAGGCTCAGGTCAACGGTCGTGTTCACGGTTCCGTTCGGATCCAGATTGGGCTGCCACAGGGTCCTGCCGGAGGTCACTCCGTTCACGGCCGCCCTTTTGACATCCGCGCGCAGAAGCCGGTCCGTTTTATTCTCAATGGAATAGCGGACCGTGACGCCGCCGTCGACCTGCGCGTCGGCAATATCGACCGCGTCCGCCGTGACGGCGACAAAATCGTTCTCAAAGCGCATGCCGCCGAGCGGCATGCTGACGCTCCGCAGGTTCCGGACGGGGATCATTTCGCTCGCAAAGGTCGTACCCTGCGTGTCGGTGATCTCAAACATCGCGTAAAAGCTGCTTCCGAAGGAAGACACCGGGCAGAAACGGAAACCGGCCACTTCCCCGATACCGATCTGGCTGTAGGAGACGGCTCCGCTCAGTTCCCACTCCCCGAAGGGCAGGAGCTTGCCTTCCCCGTCCCTTAAAGGAATGCGCTGGAGATAGAGCAGATTGATCCAATCCCATTCGCTCAGGTCCAGTTCCATGGTCATCATCCCGTCGGTCGTGTTATACGCGTCGACGATCTCCCACAGCCCGGTCTCCGGGTTTTCGCGAAGGCGCAGGTTTGCCGTCGTTATAATGTCTTCGCCGTCGGCGGTCTCAAAATAGCGTTCCAGGGTGACTTTGACAATGATGAACCGGTCGGAACGGGAATACACCAGCGGCAGGGTCAGTTCCTGCCCGTCCGGCGACACGGCGACAAGCCCCTCGCCGAGTATGCGCGCGTTCAGGGCCCCGTCCCGGTCCAGGGTGACGTCGTCATAACCGTCGACAAAGCTGTAAGAGTCTGTCTTCGGGTCATATTTCAGCACCGTAAGACGGGCCGAAGCAAAGGCGTCCCGCTGCTGCGGCGTCAGATAACAGGTAAAAAGCTCCGGGTCCGCTTCCTCCTGCTCAATCTCCGCGATGCGCCAGTCGGCCAGCGGCTCGCCCGTCAGGATTTCACCGAAAAGCGAAACCATATTCGCGTATTCGTCCGGGGCGGCGATGTGGGCGTAGAAGCCCCGCCAGTCCTCCTGATACTTTTCCTTGTTGAACAGCGGAAAGTAGACGGTCAGCCCGTGGAGCCCGTCCTCGGTGCTCCGGCTGTGGACGATCGTCCCGTCCAGGGCGGCGATGGCCTCCGAGGGATCGGCGCCTTCCAGCGCCGAAGACTGCGTCAGAAAATCCCGCAGATCGATCAGGTCGTATTCCGAGCCCGTCGAACGCGCCACCGAAGCGCTGCCGGAGCGAATGACGGAATAACGGCTGTAGGAGGTCTCCGTCAGGCCGCCGGACAAATTGCCGAAGAAGGGCTTCAACGCGCCGATCAGTTCCTCGACACGGCTCAGATCCACGCAGGCAAGCGTGACGGGCGTGCCCCGGCGGACGGCGGAGGACTGTCCGTCAAAATAATCGTCGATGATGCGCCGGCCGAGCTCGGCGCCGTCCGGATCCGCCCCGATCGCCGAAAGAAAGCCGTAGCTCCAGCCGCTTGCGGGCTCCAGTTCCGAGGAAGCCACCATGTAATCGGCATAGGGCGCGCAGACGGCCGCGACCTCCAGCGATCCCATCAGGCAGGCGTCAAAGCCGATCAGCCGCAGCTTTTTCTTATCCGCGATCCCGCTGTCCCTTAAGGCGCCGTCCAGCTCCGACAGGGTCAGCATATCCCCGTCGTAAAGCCGGTCCACGCATACGCCCAGCAGCGGGCCGCCGCCATGGTCCCAGAGGATCAGGATATAGTCGTCGGCGGGGAAGCGTTCCCGGCTTTCGCGCAGGAAGAAGGTGAGCGTGTCCTTTTCGCCCATGTTCATCAGCGGGAAACGCCCGATTTCGGTGGGCTGGGACGGATTGTCAAGGAGATACATCGCGCATTCGTCCGTGGGAAACCCGCTGCGCCAGCGGGTCGTGCCGCCGGTGAAAAGCACGACGTTGACCTGCTCCCGGTCAAAGCCCGAACGAAGCATCTCCCTGACGTCGTTGGTAGCCGCCTTTGACGAGGATTCAAGATCGCTGCCCGTCAGGTACACCATGACCGTCACGGCCTTCGCGGGGGTCTCGGCCCGCGAAGGCGCCCAGAGCAGGACAAACAGCAGAAAAGCCAGGATCAGGACCCGTATTTTCATATAAGACCTCACTTTTTCATCAGGCGCGCGGGGATCTTTACGGGAGGGCAAACTCGATGGGCTCCCAGAGGCCGAAGCCGTTTTCAACCTCGGTTTCAAAGGTCAGGGAAATCCGTGTTCCGGAGGCAAACGGGAAATCCGCCTCCGGCGCGGTGATTTTCGAAACCGCATACGCCGTCTGGCCGGGCTGCACCGTTCCAAGGTATTCCGCCGGAAGATCGAGCGGGACGCCGTCGACGGCAAAATCGGAAGCGATGAAGGCGGCGCTCTCCCCGCCCCGGTTGGTCAGTTTCCAGCGGATAAAGAGGCAGGTTTCGCCGCTGCCGGTATTGCGCCACGCGGCTTCGAGGGCCGCCTCGCAGCCGTCCGCATCGCAGAGAACGGCGGGCTCCGCCGCGATCTCTTCATTGGCGGGATTGTCGAGGTCCGTCCATGAGAGCACCCGGGAAACGCCGTAGATGTCGGTGGATACCAGCATCGCGCTGCGGCCGACCCAGGCCATGTGATCGTCCCGGAAGGCCAGGGACCAGTCGTCGCCCAGATCGATGGTATAGCGGTAATTCTGGATCCCTCCGTCGGACCATTCGTTCCACGTAAGCAGGCTGCCGTCCTCCGCGCGGGAGACCATGCGCGGCGTGCTGACCAGGTACAGGCGGTCGTAATCCTTCAGGTCGACGGTCCGGCCGTCCGCCATGCCGCCTTCAAACACGTTCTGTATCCAGTGGATGATCAATGCGCCGTCTTCACCCCGGACGCAGCGCAGGATCACGTTTTGCGTGTAAGCGCTGTCCGCGTCCAGATCCAGGGCGTTCACGTCGTCCAGCGACAGCGCCCGGTGCGACGAATCGACCTCAAGGACGGCGCGCATCAGGATTTCATCGCCGGCAACGCTGTATTCGAGGGCGTCCGTGATGGGGCGTCCGTCCGCGTCCACGGCGTAGAGCGCCTCGTGGGAAAGATCCGTTTCCAGCCTGCCGTCCTCGGAAAATGTCACTTCCCGCCGGCTGATGAGGCGGTAGATGCCGGACGTTCCGGTGTCCTCAAGAATCAGGAGCTCGGCGTCCCGCATATCGTCAAGGACCGCGGCGTCCACGGAAAGATTGTAGCGGGAGCCCTTGGTCACATCCTGATCCTCTTTTTCGGCGTCGGACCTGTAAACAGCGCCGCCGCCCTTGGAAAGCTCGCTGTACTCCCTTACATAGGCCTGATATTCTTTGCTGAAGGGGACGGACCCATACATGCCGACATACATGCTGCGGGCGGCGGTGTTGTAGTTCGGATGGAAAACGGACATGCCCGTTTCGTCGGGCAGGGTGCTTTTGTTGTAGACGACCACGCTGTCCAGCGCTTCCAGCACGGAGGCGCACTCGGTGGGGAACCAGGAGGCGTAGCCCTTCACAAGGCCCCGCAGGTCCACCAGGTCATAGTCGTTCTCCGACTGGTCCGACGGATAGGCAAAAATCCGCTGCGCGCCGAGGGAGGCTTTCGCGGCCTTCCTGTATGTGGAGGAATTCAGCTGAGAGCGGACCGCGGAGAAAAGGGTATCCATCCGCTCCGAGAGGGTGCCCATCCGCCTGAGATCGAAGACGGAGATGGTATTGTGGTGCAGGCTGTCGATCTGTTCCGCCTTCGCGAAGAAGGTATCAGCGATCCGGCGGCAGATTTCCCCGGAGGGCATGTCCTCGATGCCCTCCCAGATCGTATAGGGATAGGCGAGGGTGAAGCCGGGCTCCTCCGAGGATACCATCCAGTCGGCATAAGGCGCGCAGACCGCGGCCACCTCCGCCGACGCGGTCAGACAGGTCCCGAAATAGATAAAATCCAGCTTCATGCCTTCCCCGAAGGGGCTTTCCTCCAGCGCGGTCCCCAGTTCGTCAAGCATGATCCTGTCAGGCCCGATCGGATTGAACTTATACCAGATATAACGGCTGGTTTCATCCACGCACAGGCCGAAAACCGGTCCGCAGCCGTGATCGCACATGATCAGCGCGTAGCGCTCCGCCGGGTAGTGCTCCACGCAATAGTCCAGGAAAAAGGTGAGCGTTTCCGCCTTTCCCATGTTCATCTGCTCCGATGAACGATAAACCTCCGCCATCTGCCGGTTGTCGCGGATAACCTGGATGGTATTGCAGTCGGAGGGGATGGAGGATGAGTACCAGCGCTCGGCGCCGCCGGTGAACACGGCCACGTTGACGTTTTCCCGGTCAAAACCGCTGCTGCGGATGCTGGTCATCGCGTTGGAGGCGTTGCCGCCCTGCAGGGGCCTGGATTCCAGATCCGCCCCGGGAAGATAGACCATCACCGTCATTTTGCGTTTGGGGAGGGTCTCGCCGTAGGCGGATGTGTCCACATCCTGCCCCCCGCCGCCGCCGCGCTTGTCTCCGGCGTCAATGCGCAGCGCCGCGATCGCTTCCTCCATGGCCGCTTCGGCCTCGGCGCTGTGCCCCGAAAAAAAGGAAGCGTCGATGCGGATCAGTTTGCCGCCCACAGCCGTGTAGTATATGAGGGTCGGCTGGTCTCCCGTCAGGTAATCCCTGACGACCGCGTACCGGTGCCGCCCCAGCGTACGAATCTCAAAGTCTTTAAACTCCCGTCCGAAGGCCTGGCGCAGCCTGCTCTCGACGCCGTCTTCTCCGAAATCCCTCGGCAGACCGGCCCTTACGTTCCCGTCCGACACCACCGCGGCCTCGATCGAATACCAGTTGCTGAAATAGTACAGATGCGTATTCCTGAGCACCAGCGAGGACAGAATGAAGCGCGACGCGCTGCTGCCCGTCGTCTTCTCAAAAAATGCGTACAGCTCCTTCTGGGCCTCCCGGCTCTGGGTAAAATAGGTAAAGCCCGTGGGCTGAACGGATGAAAGCGTGATTTCACCCGTATAAATCCGGAAACTGCCGTCCGCTCTCACCGTGACGGCGTCGCTCGACAGCGAATCCGAGCCGCCGGCATTCGTCGGGTTCTCCCCGGAAAAGACCTGCTCCGGCCCGCTCTGCAGAAGCCGGAAGGTCGGAAGAGACGCGAATCCTTCTCCGGACGGCGCCTCCGCCGCGGATGAAGCGAACAGAAATACCGTAACGAGAAGGTAAACAACCGTACGTCTGAACAGCATGGCAGCACACCCCTTTATTATGGAAATAATCCTCCGCTTTCAGCGGGCGCTTTTTTCCATTATATCATAACTCATAAAAAAACACCATTGTGCAAACATGGTAATTGTTACCATTCAGCACCGTTCCGGCTTCTCATTTTTGACACTGACGGCTTGTTTGTAATGTGATGTATTTGACCACAAAGTGCAATATTCAACCATACAACAGCAACAGATGATTCAAATTCAATCAATAATCCGTTGCAAACGATCCGCCGCGCCGATATAATATGAGTATCAGAGATCCCTGTACAGCACCAATCACATAAGGAGGAGAAAACGATGAAAAGGTTCCTGTCCATCCTGTTGACCCTGGCCCTTCTCGGCTCCCTGACAGCCGCGGCCCTGGCGGATGACTCTTCCGACGTCATCACCCTGACCGTGTTCCGCGGCGATCCCGGCGACCAGCCCACGGAAGACAACAAGATCTACAAGCTGATTGAGGAGAAGTTCGGCATCAAATTCAACTTCACCTACCTCACCGGCGACCTGGATCAGACCCTGAGCACCCGTCTGGCGAGCGGATCCTATCCCGACCTGTTCGACGGCGGCAACAGCGCTGACCTGATCATCAGCGGCGGCGCCCTGATCAACCTGCTGGACTACATCTCTCCCGAAAAGACCCCCCGTCTGTGGGCGCACATCGAGCCCCAGAAGGCCCGCCTGATCGAGAAAGACGCCGAAGGCAACGACGTGCTCTACATCATCCCGAACTACGGTCTGCCGGATGGCCCCCAGATCGCTCTGTCCGTCGGCGGCCCCGCCTTCTTCATTCAGAAGCAGGTTCTGGCCTGGGACGATTATCCCGAGATTAAGACCATGGACCAGTATTTCGACCTGCTCGAGCGCTTCCTGGACGCCAACCCCACCGATGAAAACGGCACGCCCTACACCGGCTTTGCCATCCTGTGCGAAGACTGGCGTCACTTCTGCCTGATCAACCCCGTGCAGCACCTGATGGGCCGCCCGAACGACGGCGAAGTGTACGTCTGCGTGACAGACCAGAACTACGAAGTGACCGGCAACGATCCCTCCGTGGAATTCAAGACCGAGACCTTCATCGACAAGCCCTACGCCAAGGCCTACTACAAGAAGCTGAACGAAATGTACAACGCGGGCCTCATCGACCGCAGCACCTTCACCATGAGCTATGACCAGTATATCGCCGCCATTTCCAACGGCACCGTGCTGGGCATGTTCGACCAGGCCTGGGACTTCGGCACCGCCACCTCCGCGCTGACGGACGCCAAGATGTATGACCGCACCTACGTGGCCCTGGGCATCGTGTATGATCCCGATTATGTGAACGGCGTCGAGATCGAAGATCACTACCTGAACGGCTCTCTGCCCAATGTCCGCCGCGGCTTCGGTATCTCCACCAGCTGCCAGTGCCCGGAACGCATTGTGGCGATGTGGGAAGAAATGCTGTCCGACGAATGGCAGCTGATCCTCAACTGGGGCATCGAGGGTGAAGATTATTACATCACCGAAGACGGCCGCCTGAACATGACCGAAGAACAGTATGCCAACACCCAGAACTCTCAGTGGAAGCTCGCCAACAAGGCGGACGGCTTCTTCCAGAGCAGCCCCAAGAAGCAGGGCTGGATCATGAACGACATCCAGGTCGGCGACAAGGTCGTCAAGGCCGGCAACTGCTGGGAGCCTGGCAACCAGGATGAAATCGTGTTCGGTCTGATGAACGATTACGACAAGCAGTTCCTGGCCGCTTACGGCTACTCCAAGTTCGCCGACTTCGTGAACCCGCCCATCGATCTGGCTCCCTACGGCGAAGCCTGGCAGATCGACTACACGCCCGTGACCACCGCCCATGACAACTTCCTGAAGGTTCAGGACGAACTGCTGCCGAAGCTGATCATGTGCAGCCCCGATGAATTCGACGCCCAGTGGGATGCTTTCGTCGCTGAAATCACCCCCTATGCCGACGAATTCGCCGCCTTCATGCAGGAGGCCGTTCTGGCCGAGGCCCACAAGGTCCTTGACAACAAGTAATCAACTTTGATCCTTGCCAGAGGGGAGAGTGCTTCTCTCCCCTCTGGTTTTTCGGAAAGGAGTCCTGGACATGACCGGCATAGCAAACAACCCCAAAACCGATCGCACTCCCAAACAGGCCCGGGCCGGTTTTTTCCGCCGGCTCGGCGGGCAATGGCAGCTGGCGCTCATGTCCGTTCCAATGCTGCTGTATGTTCTCCTGTTCAACTATGTGCCGCTGCTTGGCTGGTCAAACGCATTCAAGGATATCAGCAACGAACGGGGCACCCTGATTAATTTCCTGAGCGGCAACAGCCCGGCCAATTACGGCTTCAACAATTTCATCAACCTTTTCAAGCCCGGCGCGATTCCCTTTACGGGCGCGATCCGGAACACCCTCGCCATGAGCCTCATCAACCTGGTGATGGGCACCGTATCGTCGGTTCTGCTGGCGGTGCTTTTGAACGAGGTGAGGCAGAAGACCTACAAGCGGACCGTGCAGACGGTCACATATCTCCCCCACTTTCTGAGTATGGTGATCGTGGTCGGCATGGCCAAGATCATCTTTGACAGCAACGAAAGGACCCCGGGTCCCCTCAACAGCCTCCTGCTCTCGACCGGCGTCGTTCAGGAAGGGCCGGACTGGCTGGGACAGGCCAAGTATTTCTGGTGGATCGTTGGCGTAATCAATGTATGGAAGGAGGTCGGCTGGGGCACCATCATCTACATCTCCGCCATGACGGGGATCGACCCGTGCCTTTACGAGGCCGCTTCCATCGACGGCGCCGGCCGGCTCCAGCGAATCCTGCATGTAACGCTGCCGGGCATCCGTTCCACCTTTATCATCCTGATGATCATGAATATAGGGCACTTGCTGGATACCGGATTTGAGATACAGTACCTGCTCAAATCCAGCGGGACGCAGCAGGTCGCTTATACGATAGACTTGTATGTTCTGGAATACGGCACCGGCAAACAGATCGACTACGGTCTGGCAACGGCGGCCGGCATATTCAAGAGCATCGTGGCGATTGTCCTGCTCACCGGCGCCAACTTCATCTCGAAACGACTCAGCGACGACTCGCTGCTGTGACGGGAAACAGGGAAGGAGGAATTTACGTGAGCAAAAAAACCGAAACTGCCCCGCAGGAACTGATGGGAGATACGCGGGGAATACGGGAGATTCCCGATACGCTGCGCCGCGGTGCGAGAATGAGTCCGAAACAGCGCCGCTGGAGCCTGGCCGCCGCCACGGTACTGATTCTGGCGCTGATCATGCTGGTCATGGTATCACAGAGCCGCTCAGTTGCCATCCTGAAGACGAATGAGAGCATCGATGTGCTGCGGGAGGCGATGGGCGCCGAGCGCATCGAACTGACCAATAAGCTGCAAATGACCGACCGGTACGGCACGGCGACCGTCGACGGCAGGCACCTGTTTGTGCTGCAGGAGGTGGGCCAGCAGACCGGCAAGGATTCCGATAAGCTCTACTGGCTGATTTTCTGCCCGGAGAACGAGGCCGAAGAATACGCGTTGGCCATGAAGAGCTATAAACAGCTGATCCCCCTGTACGTGAAGGACGGCAAGGGCCTTTACGTCGCCGTTTCGCAGAAAAACGCTCTGGACGACACCAGAGCAAAGCTGGCGAAAAAGGGAATCGAAGCGCATTTCATCTCCCTGGACGAGCTCAGCGGCACGCCGGAGCTCAGCGGGATTACACAGGAAGACCGCGAAACACTGATTGAAATGCTGAACGGGCTGGAGATCTACAATTTCGGATACGACTCCGACCAGGCGATCCGTCTCTCCCGCGGCAGCAAGGGGCAGATCGCGGCGATGGAAAATCAGAAAACCGTCCTGCGCATGATCCGCCTGGCGATGATCGCGGTGCTGATCGCCGCGGCCGTGGTGCTGACGGTCCAGCTCAAGCGTTCCAACTGGGATTCCGGCGCGACCACGCCGCTCCGCCGCCGTCAGATCAGAATCGCTTCTCTTTTCGTTGCCGGGCTGATGCTGGCCGGGATCATGACAATGACCGTCCTGATCAACAAAAAGAACGACGAGATCGTGGTCGTCAGCGATCTGACCGTCGCCACGGATCTCGCGACCGGCGCGATGTCGGAGGAGGAGACGCGGGATACCGGCGCGGCGCCGACGGACAAATTCTCCTATGTCATCGGCAAGGGCACCAGCGCGAAGACCGTGACTGTCTCCTTCCCGGAAAAGCAGGGCGGCTTTGCGCTGTGGCGAGCCGTGTTCTATGTGTCGCTGGCACTGCTCATCATCCTTTTGTTCGTGCTGCTTTACTACTTCCGTTATGAAAGGGACCTGGGCTTCCCGATCTTCAACGTTCTCTTCCTGCTTTTCATGATGTTCGTTACCCTGTATCCGGTATTGAATACCGTGGCCTACTCCTTCAACGACGGCACGGACGCCGCCCGCGGCGGGATCGGCCTCTGGCCCAGGCAGTTCAGCATGGACAGTTATAAGCAGATCCTGTCGAACACGCTCTTCCGGGCCGCCGGCATTTCCGCCGCCAAGACCATCATTACAACCGTGCTGAACCTGTTCTGGACCGGCATGCTGGCCTTCGCGCTGTCCCGCAGGGAATATGTGCTGCGCAAGTTCATCACCCTGATCATGGTTTTCACCATGTATGTCAACGCGGGCCTGATCCCGAACTTCCTGCTGATCAGCAAAACGCTGGGCCTGTCGGACTCGTTCTGGGTCTACATCATCCCGACGATGTTCTCCTGCTTCAACATGATCATCATCCGCACCTACATCATGGGCCTGCCGGACGCGCTGGTGGAATCCGCCCGCATCGACGGCGCGGGAGACATCAGGATTTACTGGCAGATCATTTTCCCGCTGTGTATGCCGGTCATGGCGACGGTGGCGCTGTTCGTGGCCGTAGGCGCATGGAACTCCTGGTTTGACACCATGCTCTACATCCCGAACAACCGCAGGCTGGATACGCTGCAGTATTACCTGATGGGCAAGATCAATACGGCGGGTCAGCAGTCCAACCTGGCCAACGGCAGTCTGGACGCCGCCAACGAGCTGGCCCGGCAGAGCGTATCCCCCAGAACCGTGCAGTGCGCCACGACGGTCGTAACCGCTCTGCCCATCCTGATCATCTACCCCTTCCTGCAGCGGTACTTTGTTACCGGCATGGCCCTGGGCAGCGTCAAGGGCTGATCCCGTCTGAATCAAGATCGAGGAAACCGAAATGGAAGAAAACATCCGGGAGGAAATCAATCCCCAAAGCCGTTTCCCCGACGGGTTCCGCATCCTGAAGGGCCGGCAGGAGTACATCACCTATGTAGGGCATTCGTCCATCAGAATCTGGGCGTCGGACGCGGAAGCGCATTTCGACAGCCACATGCATTCTGCCGTCGAAATCATCATGCCCGATTCCGGCATATCCGCCTATCAGCTGCCGGAAAGGACCTACCACGTCAAGGCGGGGGAAATCCTGATCATTCCTTCCGGATATCCCCACGCGCTGACGGAAACCGGGGATATTTCAAGGCACCTGTTTCTGTTTGAACCCGCCCCGCTTATGTGCCTGAGGGATATGCCGAGCATCGAACCGTTCGTGCGCTCGCCGATCTACCTGAAGGAGGACACCGAAACCCGCAGAAAGGTGTCCGTCCTTCTGCGCAACGTGATCGACTGCTATTACCGTCAGGAGCCGTTGTGGAACCTGCAGTGCTATTCCTTTCTGATGCAGGTCTACGCCCTTCTGGGGCGGGAATACCTGCTGCGCACGGCGCCTGGCGGCGGAAACGGCCGCTTCAACATCGAATCCCCCATCATGAACAGCGCCATCACCTACATCAACGAGCACTATATGGAGGAAATCTCCCTGGAGCAGGTCGCGGATTTCGCCGGTTTCTCCAAGTACTATTTCTCCCGCGTGTTCAAAAGCTTTGCCGGCATGTCCTTTTCCGATTACCTGACCATCCGTCGGCTGAACGCGGCGACGGACCTGCTGATCCGCACCAACCGTTCGGTGCGGAAGGTGGCCCTCGCCTCGGGCTTTTCCAGCATGGCGACCTTCAACCGGGTCTTCCGGCAGCACAAAAACTGCACTCCCACCCAGTTCCGGGTGATCTACACAACCTCCGCCTCCGCGGGGCCGGATATCGACTCCCTGTGGGATACCCACCAGAAGGGCTCCCCGGGCCTCAAAACGGAGGAAGACCGATGACTTGTACGGAAAATTTCCTTGCCCGCGCCGGGCTTTCGGACGCTGAGGCGGAACGCCGGGTCCGGGCCGCCTTCGACACCATTTTCTTCGATCCTTCGGAGCGTTTCTGGCGCGACAAGGATCCGGACGCGGGCTTTCTTGAGGACACCGGGAACCATGACGCCCGCACCGAGGGCATGAGCTACGGCATGATGATGTGCGTCCAGATGGACCGGCAGGACCTGTTCGACAAGCTCTGGCGCTTTTCCCTGCGTTACATGCTTCAGCGCGGGGGAATCTATGAAGGCTATTTCGCCTGGTCCGTGTCCCCGGAGGGAAAGCACAACGCGGAGGGCCCCGCGCCGGACGGCGAAGAGTATTTCGCCATGGCGCTGATCCTGGCGCACCGCCGCTGGGGAAGCCGCGGAGAGTTCGACTACCTTCGGGACGCCCGGACCATCCTGCGGCACTGCCTGCATCAGGAGGAAATCACCGGCGGCCGGCCGATGTGGGACCCCGAAACCCGCCTGATCCGGTTCGTGCCGGAAGCGGACTTCACTGACCCCAGCTATCACCTGCCCCATTTCTACCGCCTGTTCGCCGAGGAAGCAGACGAAAGGGACCGTCCCTTCTGGCTGGAAGCCTCCGGGGCCAGCCGGCGCTACATCGTCCGAAGCGCCCATCCCGTCACCGGACTCAGCCCGGAATACGCGGAATATGACGGTACGCCGAAGCTTCTGTTCGGGAAAACGGCCCCCTGGTATTCCGACGCCTACCGCGTGATGCTCAACATCGCCCTGGACACCCTGTGGTTCGGACGCCGTCCGGAATATGAGGCCCTGGCCAAACGGGCGCAGACCACCCTGGCCGGGCAGCTGCCGGAGGAGAATTACCGCGCCATGATGCTGGACGGGACGCGCACCGACACACCCGCCATGCACCCCACCGCCATCACCGCCTGCTGCGCCGCGTCGGTCATCGCCGGCGAAAGCGATACGGCGGACATGTGGCTGAAGCGCTTTGCCTCCCTGCCCATGCGGAAGGGGAAAAGGCGATATTACGACAACTGCCTGTATTTCTTCGCGCTGCTGATGCTTTGCGGGAAGTACCGCGTCTTTTGAACCGAACCCCGCGCCCCGGAACGCCCGCGTCCCATGGCGCGGTTTTTTTTGTTTTTCCCGGGAGGCGCGAAAAGATACCGGGCCGGGGCGGTTGGGGCCTGCGCGGCCCCAAACCCCGCGGCAGAGGTTTTCAACCCCTGCACCCCGATTCGGCGAAGGGACCTGCCGCCGGCAAACGGCGGTTTCCGCCTGTATATGCCGGGACGCATGGGACAGGGATCGGGAAAATGTCCCGTTGGCGGCGCAAAAAAAACGCAGTAACTGTTCAGTCGTGTGTGAAGGAGAACAAACGTATGGCAGCAGAGGGGAGGTATCGGAGGGATCTCCCTCCGATTATAATCCGTTTCAGCGGCGTGTACGGTGAAGCGGAACGACACCCCGAACCGTTCCCGCAGGATCGGTGAGGGGTTCGCACCCGGCCGGCGGTGCCGCTTGGA
>CADANQ010000074.1 GCA_902789365.1 uncultured Eubacteriales bacterium | reverse complement strand
GCCGGAGCGGCATCGGGACCGTGTACCCGATAGGCCGTTACACGCCGCTGAAGCGGATTATAATCGGAGGGAGCTCCCTCCGATACCTCCCCACTGCTGCCATACGTTCGTTCTCCTTCACACACGGCTGAACAGCTACCTTCACTCTTCACTCTTCACTCTCCACTCTCCACTCTCAACTCTCAACTCTCAACTCTCAACTCTCCGCTCTTACCCCTTCACGGCCCCCATGGTGATGCCGCTGGTGAAGAAGCGCTGGAACATGATGAACACGATGATGATGGGAACGCTGCTCAGCGCCGCGCCGGCCATGATGAGGCCGAAGTCGTTGGAGAACTGACCCTGCATCTTGGCGATGCCCAGGGAGATGGACAGCTTGTCCGTTTCGTTGAGCATGATCAGCTGGAGGAAGTAATCGTTCCAGCAGCTGATGAAGGTGAAGATGGCCAGGGCACCGATGCCCGGCGAGATCAGGGGCAGGACGATTTCCACGAAGGTGCGGGTCTCCCCCGCGCCGTCTATTTTGGCAGCCTCCAGAAGGGCGTCGGGGATGGATTCGCTGAACTGCTTCATCAGAAACACGCCGAAGGGCCAGCCCACGGTGGGCATGATCACCGCCCACAGGGTGTTGTGGATGCCCAGGAAGGACATTTCCTTGAGCAGCGGGATCAGGATGACCTGCTTGGGCAGGGCCATGGCGCCGACGAACAGCGAAAAGAACAGCGCGCGGCCGCGGAATTTTTTCTTGGCCAGGGCATAGCCCGCCATGGAGCCGGCCACGCAGGTCAGCGCCATCGAGCAGACGCACATGACCACGGTGTTCCCAAGCCACTTCAGGGCCGGCCGGGTGAACAGGTTCTGATAGTTTTCGACGGTCGGGGCCAGCGGGAACCACTGGGGCACCGAGGCGGTGTTCACCTTGTTTGTCTTGAAGGAACCCGTGATGATCCAGTACAGGGGGAAGGTGAAGAGGAGCGCGATGACGATCAGAATGACGATGCAGGCGACGCGGTAGGGCGTGGTGCTGCCCACCTCATGCTCCGGGCCTCTCTGGGCGCGGAGCTTCCTGGCCGGTGCCTTTTGATAAGCGGTATTTTCCACGGCGATCCTCCTCCCTTAACCGTTGTCCGTCCTGGCCAGCTTGAACTGCACGGCGGAAAAGGCCGCGATGATCAGGGCCAGGATAACGCCCATGGCGCTTCCGTAACCGTAGCGGTTCAGGTTGCCGCTGATGGACATGTAGTAAATATAATACATGATGGTCTCGGTGGAATGGGTGGGTCCGCCGGAGGTGAGCAGCTGGATCAGCGCGAAGCACTGGAAGGAATTGATGGTGGTGATCACCAGGATGTACAGCGTGGTGGGCATGATCTGGGGCCATTTGATCCTCCAGAACACCTGCAGATTGTTGGCGCCGTCCACCTCCGCCGCCTCAATCAGGCTGTGGTCCACGTTGGACAGCGCCGACACGTACAGTACGATCGGCTGGCCCACGGACGTGGTCAGCAGGATGGTGATGATGCAGCCCAGGGCGTACTGGGCGTCCCCCAGCCAGTTGATGCTCCGTCCGATCACGCCCATATTGACAAGAAGGTAGTTCAGGATGCCGTAGTACCTGTTGAAGATCCATTTCCAGACCACCGTGACCGCCACGCTGCCGGTAACCACCGGCAGGTAGAAGACGCAGCGGAACAGCCCGGCCCAGCGGTTGCGCATCCGGTAGATCAGCGTCGCCGCCCAGAGAGAAAAGAAACAGGTGAACGGCACCGACACCAGGACGATGATGATGGTATTCGTCAGCGCCTTGATGAAGACGGCGTCGCCGAACATCTCCGCGTAATTGCCGAACCCGATGAAGGAGAAGTCCGTCATCGTATAATTGAAAAAGCTGGTGTAAAGGCACATGCCCATCGGGAAGATGACAAAGCCGAAGAAGAACAGCAGGGCCGGCGCCATAAACAGGTATCCGGCGATGTTCTCCCTGAACTTTGCCTCCCTCATGCTCTGGACGCGGACCTTGCCCGCAGCGTTCATCATATCGAGTCCTCCCTGATACAAGCGCACCCCCATTCCCGAAGGGGATCGGGGGTGCGCCGATTATCCGTCTTCAGCCTCCGGCCCGGTTTCGGGCGCGGGCCGGGAGAGGGGCTTTACTGGCCGATGGCCGCGTTGCTGTTGTTGATATACACGCCCACCTCGGCAGCCACGTCGCCGCCGGCGAAGATGCGCTGGAGCATGTTCCACCACTCGGTGCGCTGCACGGCCCAGCCGGAGGTCACGTTGTAGTAGTCGCCCAGGTAGGGCATGAAGATGGCGTAATCCGCGTTGGCGGCCTTTTCGGTGCCGGCATAGATGTCGCCAAAGGAGGCGCGGACCGGGAAGAAGCCGCTGGCATACACGGAAGCGGGACCCTGAACGGCGTCGTCGCACACGAAGCGGATGAAGGTCTTTGCGGCCTCGGCCCTGGCGGCGTCGCCGTTGTCGAAGATGCCGAAGCCCCAGATGCCGCCGCACAGCTCGGGAATGCCGTCGTCAGAGGGGAAGGCCATCGGGAACACCTTCACGTCATCCGCAAGGGAGGCCTGGTTGGAAACGGCCGCGGAGGCGTTCCAGCAGAAGCCCATGGACAGGGTGGAGTTGCAGAACAGGGCGATCTCGTCGCCGGCCACGATGCCGGGATCGTATTCCAGGACGCCTTCCTTGCACAGGTCCACCAGCAGCTGCAGGCCCTTGAGGCCGTTTTCGCTGTCCATGGTGTAGGCGGTGTGCTCGGGATTGGTGAAGGAAGCGCTGTAGAGGTTCATGGCGAGGGCGCGGGTGCCCTGGTCGCCGCCCTGGCCGCCGCAGTACACGGTGCCGGTGGGCATAAAGCCCGCCGCCGCCAGCGCCCTCAGAGCGTTGACGAAGCCCTCGGTGGTCCAGGTGTGTTTCTCGACGTCGATGTACTGGAGGGCGCCGGCCGCCTCAAAATCGTTGTAGTTGATGACCATGCAGTGGGTGGTCATGCACAGGGGATACTCGTAGTAGACGCCGTCCGTGCTCTTGCAGGCCGCGACGACCGCCTCGGAGGTGGCGCTGATGTCGGCCAGGGCTTCCTCGGTCCACAGGTCCGAAAGGTCCAGCATCTTGCCCGCGGCGCCCCAGGTAGTGACCAGGCGTTCGGGGCCTTCCATCACGATGTCGGGGGTGGTGCCCGCCTCGATGGCGGTGGATACCTGGGCGTCGCCGTTGGTGTAATCCAGGTACTGGACGTTCACCTTGATGTTGGGATGGGCGGCGTTGAAGTTGGCGATGATCTCGTTGACGGTGGCTTCCTGGCCCCACGCGCCGATGGGGTAGGTCCACAGGGTGATGGTGACCTCGTCGTCAGCCAGGCCGACGACGGCGGGAACCATCATCATCAGGGCAATGAGCAAAGCAAGCAGCTTCTTCATGATATGGGATCCTCCTTTTTGGGATTTTGTGAACGGCCGCGTCGCAGGCGGCTCCGATAAATTAAATGTACTACAAACTTTCGTCCTTGTCAACGGTTTTTTGTGACTATTCGGAAAAAAAATAGCCTTATTTTACATACTTATGCGCGTTGACAGGCAAAAAACCGCCCTGTATAATAAGAATGAAAAAATGTAGTACAAATTCGTCCGGAGGGGGTGGCCCCATGAAAAACCGCGAACCCGGCGAACGGCTGTACATTTCGGCCTTCCGCGAGATCCGCAGCTATATCATCCTGAACGGCCTGAAGGAGGGCGATCTGCTGCCCACCGAAAAGACCCTGTGCGAACGGCTGGGCGTCAGCCGCAACGTGCTGAGGGAGGCCATCAAAAGCATGGAGCTGATGGGCATGGTCCGGGCCTGCCCCGGCCGCGGCACCGAGATATGCCGTTTTTCGATGGATTTCGTTTTCCAGAACGTGCTGTTCTTCCACGTGGGCGACGACGACCCCGCGGTACGGGAGATGTTCGCCATCCGGCGGATCCTGGAAATAAGCTACGCGCCCATGGCCTTCGCCGCCCTGGATCAAAGCGGCGTCGCGGCGCTGGAGGACTGCGTCAGAAGGATGCGGAAATCCTTTGAGGAAACCGGTTATTTCGGCGAGGAGGACCGGGAATTCCACATGCTCCTCTTCCGCCCCCTGAACAATTCCGTCCTCTACAGCCTGCTGGACGCCATCTGGGGCGTGGACGTCACTTTCCAGCTGGAGCAGAAAAGGCCCCATCTGTCCGATTCGGTGGTAAAGCACGAAAAGATCGTCGAAGCCCTCAAAAGGGGCGACCCCGCGGCCTTCGAGGAAGCCGTGCTCCGGCACTTCTCCAGCGGCAAGTACCTGGAGAAAAGCGGCTACGCCGAATACTGACGCTCTCGTTTTTCCCGGGCGGGCTTTTCGCCCCATGCTCGGAGCGCCGGGCCCGTCAGGCAAGCCCCAGGCGTCTGAGCGCTTCCTCAACGCCGCCCTCCCCGAAGGGCGGCGCCGCCATGTCCGCCGCCGCCAGGGCCTCTTTGTCCCCGCCGCCCATGCACACGCCGCACCCGGCGCAAAGGAGCATGTCCACGTCGTTGGCCCCGTCGCCGAAGGCCACGGTGTCCTCCATGGGGATTCCGAGAAGAGAGCACACCCGCCGCATGCCGGCGGCCTTGTCGTGCCCCGCCGGCACGATTTCGCACACCTCCCGGCCGTGCCGGAACAGGTTCCATTCCCCCGAAAGGCGCCTCAGGACCTCCTCCCGGTCCGGGGAAAGGCGCATGTCGCAGGTCATCTTCGACGCCCGCCACCTGCCGCGCTCCCCCTTCAGGTCCTTCAGGACGTCCCCCGCCCGTTTTTCAACCGAGACCATGTAAGGGTCGTCCCGGAAGGCCGCCATGTCGGCGTACATGCAGTCCGCCCCCTCCAGAAGCACCCGGAAGCCGCGGGCCTCCAGAACGTCCACCAGGGGCTCCAGGACGGATAAGGGCAGGACCTTTTCATAAAGGACCCGCGACTGACCCGCCTTCAGGGACAATTCGCCGTCCCCGGGACGAAGGATCTCCGCCCGGGTGCCGCAGCCGGTGACCATGCCGTCCAGGCCGATATCCCAAAGGGCCGGCCGGAGCGCGAAGGCGCGGGTTCTGCCGGTGTTGACGAAAACCAGATTGCCCTTGAGGCGCGCCCTTTCCAGGGCCCGGGCCGTCGCGGGGGGAATGCGCTCATCCCGGTCCCACAGCGTTCCGTCCAGATCGAAAAACAGGGCTTTTCCGCCCATATTCTCCCCCCGTTCCCGAAAAATTGAGCAAAGATTACAAATGTTGCCGAGTGTTTACATTCATTATCTCATTTTGTGATGTTTGCGCAATAGCATTTCCGGCTTTTTATGATATAATTGTTTTAGTTACCAGTCTATTGTCAAGGAAGGAGAGATCTTATGCTTCGCAAAGGGATCGCCCGGCTGCTCGTCCCCGTCATGCTGCTGACCATGCTTTTGTCGGCGCCCGTGACCGCCGGAGCGGCTTCTATCAAAATCACCGGTCTCACCGCCGTCGGGACCCCCGCCGTGGGCAATACCATGTCCTGGACCCCGTCGGTGACCGGCGGCAGCGGCAACTACGAATTTATCTACACGCTGTACAAAACGACCCCTTCGGGGACCGGATACGACTATCTGCCCAAAACTCCCGGCAGCTACAGTATCACGTTCACCGAAACAGGCACCTATTACCTGCAGGTCGTGGCGCAGGACACCAAGTATGATTACGTGTCCGCCGCCTATGTCAGCAAGCCCATCGTGGTCGTGGGCACCGGCCCGCGCATCGGCGACGTGGTTCCCAACGCCACCCTGGTCCAGATCGGCTCCACCGTCCAGTGGACCGTCTACGGCGAAACCGGCAGCGTGGGCGCCAGCGGCACCACCGGCAGCGTGACCTACGAATACTCGCTGTACCGCAAAAGCGACGACCTGGTCATCAACACCCTTCGCTCCAACCCCATCTTCGCCTACAACCTGAACGTGCCCGGCGATTACAGGCTCTGCGTGCGCGGCACCGACGAGGCCGGCACCTCCGTCTGGTATGACACCGGCTACCTGGTCAGCGCCTACGCGCCGCCCCTGGTGATGGAAAGCCTCACCGTTTCCTCCGCCCTGATCGAACTGGGCGAGACGGTGACCGTCACCGCCAAGACTCACGGCGGCTACAAGGACCTGCACTATTACTGGAAGGTCTACAAGGGATCCTCGATGATCGATTCCTTCGAGAGCGACAGCCCCACCATCGTCTATGAGCCCACCGTCACCGGCATCATCCACTTCTCCTGCGAGGTGTGGGATCAGTCCAGCCAGTCCACGGGCGAGGTTACCACGGTCGACGTCACGGTGATGACGCCCGCGCCCTTTGACATCACCGGCATCACCCGCACCGCCACCAAGGCGACCACGGGGAAGACCATCGGCTGGAAGATCGGCCTCACCGGCGGTCAGGGCACCAAGACCGTCCTTTACACCATCTTCAAGAACGGAAGCGCGATTTACTCCTCTTCCGCCACCACCACCGGCAGCAGCGTGACGGTGACCTATTTCGCCGAGGAGACCGGCCTTTACACCATCGAGGCCTACGCCATCGACTCCAAGGGGAAGTACACCATCACCAACCCCTTCGCGCTGACCGACGCCATCGTCGTGTATGACGGCACGTCCCTGTACCTTTCCGACCTGGTCGGCTCCCCGGCCAAAATGACCACGGGCGGCACAATCACCTGGACCTGGTCTCACTTCAACAATAAGGGCGGTCTTAAGACCACCTACACCATCTTCCGCGACGGCACGCCCGTGAAGACCGTTTCCGGCTTCTCCGGCTATATCGTCAAATACACGGTCAAGACCGGCGATTTCGGCAAATACACCATCCTCATCGATTCCGAGGACCAGGTGACGCACCAGACCTGCTCCATCTCCGGCGGCCTTGTGGATTACTCCTATTCCGGCGCGCTTACCTTCACCAGCGTGGTGCCCGTAAACGCGTCCCTGTCCGGCCCCGGCTACGCCGAATGGCTTTTCACCCTCGGCGGCGATCCCATGGGCAAGGTGAACTTCACCTATGAAATCGTCGGCGTCGTCAACGGCACCGTGGCGAGCGGCTCGCTTTCCACCACGGTCTCGGGCAGCACCGCTTCCTCCTCCGTGAAGACCTTCCTCAGCAAGGGCGACACCTACACCATCACCCTGACCGCCACGGACGACACGCCCAGGGCCGCGGCCACCTACACCGGCGCGCCGGTCACCGTCGCGGCGGGTTCCACCACCAAGATGAAGATCACCAACCTGCACGCCGTATCCAGCGAGGTGACCTCCGGCAGCCCGATCACCTGGACCTTCGGCGTAACGGGCGTCACCGGCACCTGGAGCGCCGAATATCAGGTGAAGTTCACGCCCGCCGGCTCCTCCACGACCACCAACCTCACCTCCGGCACCGTCACCACCCCGAGCATCACCGATACCTTCACCGGCGTCGGCAAGTATTACGTCGAGGTACGGGGCAAGGACGACCTGGGCACCACCGGCTGGTACACCAGCGACGTCGTCACGATGAAGCCCGCCCCCAACACCGCCCTGGCCGTGAGCGTTCCCTCCGCGGACAAGACCTCCTGCAAGGTTGGCGAGACGATCACCTGGAACTTCACCGTATCCGGCGCCATCGGCAACTACATGGTGTTCTACGCCATCTACCAGGCGGACAAGATCGTGAAGATGTCCTCCGCCGCCGACGATTCCCCCATCTCCTATGTGCCCAACAATCCCGGCTACTACAGCCTGAGGGTGTACGCGATGGATTCCACCGGCACCAAGTGCGATCCCGAGGAGAGCAGCGAGACCGAGGTCACCCAGACCGCCCTGGTCATCTCCGACCTGATCATTTCGGTGCCCACCGTCTCGACCAACAAGATCTTCTCCCCGCAGCTGGTCACCTGGACCTATACCGTTTCCAGCCAGACCGAGGACTATATCATCCACTATGAGGTCTACAAGGTCAACGGCGCCGCCGAAGTGCTGATGATCGACAACGTAACCCACAAGCATTCCTTCTCGGTATACCTGGACGAGACCGGCAACTATTACGCCAAGGTGTGGGCCGAACTGCTGGACGGCAGCGGCATTACGTCCCAGGTCGAGCAGAGCGAATACGTTGTCTGCAACCTGCCCGAGGAACTGATCGAGGTCGTCGCCCCGGATCTGGAGCCCGCCTTCGATCCCGAGATCTCCCTCCCCGAATTCCCGGCCATTCCCGAGGTCATCATTGACGGAGACTGAGATTATATAAGCAAGCCGCGGGGCGGACGCAAAAGCGTCCGCCCCGTGTTTTTTGTTTTTTCCGATCAAAGAGCCGGGCCCGGGAAAAGGCGCGCTCTCATGGCAATAAAAGCCTTCGTCGTTTTCCTTTTTCCTTACCTGCCCCGCCGCCCGTAAAAGATGAAGACGCGTATTCTTTCAGCCGCCGCGGCCGGATCCATAAGCTCCGCGGCGCCGTCGACGGAAATCCACTCCCCGTCCTCGGGCAGCGCGCAGCTTTCCGGACTCCCGCCCTCGCCCGTCAGCGCCGCCACGGCGATGGTGATCAGGTCCATGGCCGGCAGGTTGGTGGTCATATAGGGAAGCAGGCGCTCCGCCAGGTCCAGGATCCTGGCGGGGGACGAAAGCCTCAGGGCTTTTTCGGCCATGGCCCACAGAAAGACCCGCTGCCTGCGGTCGCCGGACCCGGCTCCCCTGATGCGGACATAGCACAGGGCCTGTTCGCCGTTCAGGGTGCTGAGTCCGGCGGGCACCTTCGCGCCGCACATTTCGGACAGGGCTTTCGCCTCCTCGTCCCCCAGGTCGATCTCCACGCCACCGAAGACGTCCACCGCGGCGCTGAAGCCGGCCCGGTCCACGGCCGCGTACCTTTGGATCTCCACGCCCAGCAGGTTTGAAAGCGCGAGGGCGACGCCCTCCGCCCCGCCGGAATCGTATATTTCCGACGCCGTCCCGCCCCCCGCTTCGATCCGGAGGTCCGCCGACACGCTGGTCAGGCGGATGCCGCCGCGGACCGTATCCGCCGTCAGGATCAGGACGGCCCCGACCCTTGCGCCGCCTTCGTTCCGATCCACCCCCAGAAGCAGCACGTTGACGATGCCCGCCTGGGCGTTTTCTCCCCGCGCCGCGCCAAAGGCGCATACCAGCAGCACGCAGGCCGCCGCCGCGCAGATCAGCCTCAGCCCGCGGCAAAAACAGGGGCGATGCCGTAAAAGCCCGCGATTCTGCCCGGGAGCTCCCGATATCATGGTATGCTTTTTCATCCCGTTCTCCGACCTTTCCTTCCGGGTGTTTCCGCCGCGCCCCCGCAAGGGCCCCGGCTCCGCCCCACGATCGTACCACAAAAAGGCCGGACGGAACAGCCGGGCTTTATTTTTTTATGTTTTTTTACCTTTTCGCGGAACAAAAAGTGCAGGAGTTTCCGTTTTTATACTGAAATAGACAAGGATACGGGACTACAGGAGGTGTGCACATGAAAAAGAACGCGTTCCTTTCCGCGGCGCTCTGCCTGCTGCTGCTCTTTTCCGCCGCGCGGGCCGATATCGCCCCGGTGCTCACCATGCTGAGCCACTCCTGCGAGTCGACCGCCGTTTCCTCTCCCCCCTCCTTCGATCCCTACACCCGTTCCTATCTGGTCACCGTGGCTTCGTGGGAAACCGGCATCTCCTTTATCCCGACGGTCCCCGGCGGCTGTTACGCCTCCGTCAACGGGCAGTACGTCCCCTCCGGTGAAGCCTCCGCGGAAATCCCCCTTTCGGACGGGCCCATCTGCGTTACGGTGCGGGTGTCCAACACCACGGGCTCGGCGGTGTATACGATTTTCGTCCAGCGGAGACCCGGCGAAAAACGCACCCGCAGCTCCGCGGGCTTCATCCGTTCGGTGTATGAAAAGGACGGCGTGTGGTATATCGCGGCGGACCTGGTCACCGTCAGCTACCGCTCCTCCTCCTACGAGGACGGCAGCCGCTCCACCTACCTGAACGATTCTTCCTATCTTTATCATTACCCCGTCAGCCCCGGCTGCGTCTATTACTGCGCCGTCGGCGGCGCGGCGCGGCAGCTGAGGGACGTGTACGGGTTCCTGAGCGTTTACGGTGAAAACCCCGACGCCATGTACCGGATTTTATACGTCGAGGACGAGATTGTCGCCGTCCTTCCCTACAGCCCCGCCTATTGATCCGTTTCCGCATGATTTGACAAAGGCATTCGCCCGTGTTACCATAATGGTTGCTTTTTTGATCGGAAAGCTTTTTCCCGGTCCCGCCCCCGTACGGCCATCATGAGGGTCCGTTTTTCCAAACCTGCCCTCAGATCAGGAGGAATCCATGCTCCGTAAATTTCTTGCCATCTCTTTGGTCCTGTGCTGCCTCTCCGCCGCGCTCCCAGCCGGGGCGGAAACACTGAGGGGCTACAATAAAACCGGCGCTCCCCATTACCAGTACGTGGTTCTGGGGAATTATCCTTATGAAAAGGACGGCTCCGAAAGGCCGGTCCTCTGGTGGATTCTGAGCGTGGAAAACGGGCAGGCCCTTCTGTTTTCGGAGATCATCCTGGACGTGCACCAGGTCATCCTCTGCTCCAGCCAGCGCGACAGCGAAAAGCGCAATTTCAGGCGGATCACAGATTATGACCAGAGCGACCTGTACACCTGGATGAACGGGGAAATGCTGGACACCCTTCTGGGGGACGACCCCATCCGCGGCGCCCTGGTGGAAACCCACAACGGCCTTATTTATCCCCTGACCGACGATCAGATGCTGACCCCGGCCTACGGTTTTTCGGCCGGGCGCTACGGCACCAATTACAAGGAGCGCCGCGCCAAGGCGTCCCCCTACGCCAAATCCATCAAAATGTACCCCGACTGGGGACAGAAGCTGTATGTCTTTGACGAATACGACACCTGCCCCTACTGGGTGGTGGCCTTCAAAAGCAATTCGGAGGCCAACATCATGATGCAGCTGTGCGGCTATGACGGCCACCTGAGCTGGGGCGTCTACACCCGCACCGGCGTGGGCGTCCGGCCCGCGCTGACGCTGGACCTGACCCGCTGCGCCGTCACCGGCGGCGCGGGCACCGCGGAGGATCCCTTCGTGTTCACCTACACCGGCGACCGCTACGCGGAACCCACCCCCTGATCCGAACCCCGGGAGGAATGATATGATGAAGGCATCCAGTCTTTCCCGCGCCGTCCGCCTGACGGTCATTTTCCTGTTCTGCCTGTCGGTCCTCTTTTTCGTGACCAGCGAAAAAGCCGGCGCCGAGGGACAGATCCTGGAATACGGCATCAACGAGACCCAGTTCCAGGCCCCCAACCCGTCCTTCTACCTTTCGGAAACGCTCTACGAGGATCCGTCCATTTCCGTTTCCATCGAAAACGGCCGCGCCTTCAATTCCTATTACCTCGCCGCGCGGATCCGCATCGCCAACCCCACTCAAATCAGGACCTCCCTGGCCTCCTCCAACGGCAAGGACACCCAGCAGGCGACCCGGCTGGCCAAAAGGGTCAACGCCCTGTTCGCCCTCAGCGGGGATTCCTTCGGGGACAACAAATCCGGCGCGGGGATGTACATCGTGCGCCAGGGCTCCGTCAAGCGGCACAATCCCTCGGGGTATTTCGATGTGCTCCTGATCGACGACAAGGGCGATTTCCACATTATCAAGGAAGCCAGGCAGGCCGATATCGACGCTTTTGAGGGGACCATCGTCAATTCCTTCTCCTTCGGCCCCGGCCTGGTCGTCGACGGCGTCGTCACCGAGACCTTCGAGGACCGGGGCTACGGCCCCACCAAGCGCGCCCAGCGGGTGGCCGTCTGCCAGGTGGCCCCCCTGGAATACCTGTGCGTCGTTACCTCCGGGCCCGACCACAACAATTCCACCGGCCTGACCATCGATGAGTTCACCCAGCTGGTCACAAGCCTCGGCCCGGTGCAGAACGCCTACAACCTGGACGGCGGCACCTCCGCCTGGATGGTGTGGCGGGGGGAAAAGCTCAACTCCTTCGGCTCCTCGAAATACCGCACCATCAACGACATCATCTTTTTCGTCACCGCCTGGAAGGATTAAAAGGGGGTAAGTGCGTGTTTGAGCCCCTTTTTACGGTATTCGGCCTCGACATCCGTCCCTTTTCCGCCTGCGTTTGCCTGGGCGCCCTGGCAGCGTCGGCGTTCTTCCTTTGGCTGTGCGGCAAACGGAAAATCGGGGAACGGGGCGAAAAATGCCTGATGCTCGCCATCCCCCTGGCTGTATTCTGCGGTCACCTGCTCAACTGCCTGGTCCTGCCGACCGAGCTGGTGCCGGATTTCGGCTGGCAGATCTTTCTTTCGCCCTGGGTGGGCGGCTATATGTTCTACGGCGCCGCCGCCGGGGTCTGCGCCGCGGTGCTTTTGCTTGGAAAGGACCAGAGGCGCGTCCTTTTTGACCTGGCAGCCCCGGCGCTGCTGGTCCTGATCATGTGCGTCCGCTTTGCCGAGCCCCTGGACGGCCAGGGCAACGGCATCCCCGTGGACGATCCCTCCGTTCCCTGGTGCTTTTTCCCCATCGCCTGGCCCGACCCCGAATGGCCCGACGAATGGAACCTGGCAGTGTTCTTCTGGGAGGGGGTATACGCCCTCCTGGTCCTGGTTGTAACGCTTGTCCGCCTTAAAAAGCGCGCACCGGGACAATCCGCCCTGACCGCCCTGATCCTCTACGCCGCCGGGCAGGTCATTTTCGAAAGCCTGCGGCGGGACCAGGTGGTCCGCTGGCTTTTTGTGAGGGTCAGCCAGCTCATCAGCGCCCTGATCCTGGCCGCGGTGGTCATTATCGCGATCGTCCGGGGCCTGCGGGGACGCAAAGGCGCCTTGCTTATGTCCCTGATCCTCCTTTTCATCGGCGGTGTCATCGCCCTGGAGTTCGCGGTGGAAAAGCCGCTGGCCCTGCCGGGAGGCACCCTTGTTTATTTCAGCCTTCCCGTCACCTATTCGCTGATCGCCCTGTGCGCCGCCGGCATGGGCGCCGCCGCCATGGCCGCGGCGAAGAGCCTTTTTCCGAAAAGGCAGTCCGAGCGTTGTTAAATCTTAACGATAAAGGAGCCCTGATTATGCGTTCATCTTCTTCCTGCCGCTTCCTCTTCCGCGCCGGAGCGTTTCTCGCTTCGCTGGCGCTGCTTTTCAACTGCGCCTTCTGCGAGGGCTTCGGCCTGGCCGGCCCCGGACAGCCTGACATCATGGAGGACGTGTACGCCCTGCCCATCGATTTTTCCGGCGGGTGTGAGCTGGACCCCCGCAATTTCGACGGCAAAACCTTTTATCAGGACCCGACCATCACGGTAACCCTCACCAGCGGCCGCTACAGCGACTGCGACTGGTGGGCGGCCGACATCGTCATCGCCTCCCCCACCCAGCTGAGGACCGTGTCCTCCGACGGCTTTGATAAAGCGGATCCGAGGGGAATCAAAGGCCCCCGCCTTGCAAAGGCGGTAAACGCGGTCCTAGCTGTCGACGGCGATTATTTTCACTATACCGGCAAGGGATTCATCCTTCGCCAGGGCATCCTTTATAAAAACATCCTGGACGGCTCCACCGACGTGCTGCTCATCGACGAGGACGGCGATTTCCATGTAATCGCCCGGGCCCGGCAGGGCGAGGTTTCGGAAACCGTCAACGGAAAAAAGGTGATCAACGCCATGTATTTCGGCCCGGCCCTGGTGATCGACGGGGAACCGGTGCGGGGCGTCAGCGGGGCCGGCATGGCCGAGGACAAGGGCAGGCAGCGCATGGCCATCTGCCAGGTGGGTCCCCTGCATTATAAGTGCATCTGCTGCGCCGGCCCCGCCCGGGGCTCCTCCGGCATGAACCTGCAGGTGTTCACCTATTTTGTGGCCGACATGGGCGTAAAGACCGCCTACAACCTGGACGGCGGCGATTCCACCATGCTGATATTCAACGGTGAAAAAATCAATGATATTTATAACTCTTCGTCCCGCGATCTGGTCGATATCGTTTATTTCGCCAGTGCCTGGGATGAATAACGTTTCGTTCCGTCTTTCCTCTCGGGGTATTCAAAGGAGGCTGTCATTATGCCGTACGTCGCGTTTATCGGCGCTTTCATTCTGTCCGGCCTTATGTTCCGTTTTCGTCTGCGGGGCGGACGCAGCGAACGCCCCTGGCTTACCGCCGTGTTCGTACAGCTTTGCGCGCTGATCCTCGGCGTACTGATGTCAAAAGCAGTCTATGTCCTTTGTCAGGTGTTCCGCTACGGTCTTTCCCCTCTTTTCAGCCTGGATATCAATCGTTTTTCCTTCGTCGGCTTCGCGGCCGGCACGCTGCTCGGCGCCCGGCTGTTCATGAATATGGTGGATCACACAAGTCACGGTTCCGTGCCCATGACCAACCTCTACGCCCCTTGCTGGGCCATGCTTCTGGCCCTGGTCAGGGCAGGCGAATACTTTTTTGCAAAAGACGGCCTGACGGGAGTCGGCGAGGAAGTCGAAATCGCGGCGCATTCTTTCTTCCCCGCGGCGGTATCATATACGGTATCCTATGGAGAAATAACCGTCTATGCCATATTTATGCTTGAATGTTTCTGCTCGCTGCTGGTATGCGCGGTTGCGCTGGCCTGTCAGAAAATCTGGAAAAACAGCTACCGCGACGGCTTTGCCGCCGAGCGGATCGCTTTTTATCTGGCGCTTCTGCAGATATTCTGCCAAAGGCTGCTGAAAGTCGACGGGAATATGTGGGAATTTGTTCCCGCGGAGCAGGTGCTGTGCGCAATTGTCATCATGTTCCTGCTGATCCGCTATGCCTGGATGACCCGCCGCCTCACGAAGGCCGATTTTGCCTGGATCCTGACACTCCCCGCCGGCATCGGCCTCTTTGGCATGGTCATCATCGGCCTGGCCGAATTCGCCATGGACAAGCCCTATCTGTTCTGGGACATCTCTCAGAACGTCTGCCTGTACATCCTCATCGGCGGCATGGCGCTGATCGCCGCGGCGGAAGTGATCGGCGCGCTGTGGCGCAAGGCCGCCCTCGCGCGGGCATAAACGGGCAGCATATAACGTAACTGGTTCAGTCGTGTGTGAAGGAGAACGAACGTATGGCAGCAGAGGGGAGGTATCGGAGGGATCTCCCTCCGATTATCATCCGCTTCAGCGGCGTGTAACGG
>CADANQ010000073.1 GCA_902789365.1 uncultured Eubacteriales bacterium | reverse complement strand
ACCCGGCCGGCGGTGCCGCTTGGACGCAGGAAAGTAAGCGCCGCCGGCGAGGCTCAGGACTCGGGGAAGGGGTTTCCCTTCCCCGGACTCCCCTCTTCGTCCGGGGGGTTCGCGGGGGGTACGGGTACCCCCCGCGGTATCTAAACTGTCCGCAGGACTGAACAGATACGTTATGAATAACTTGACAGTTGTACATGAAATCATGATAATGATATTCAGAAAGCCGGTCGGGCGCCGGGAAGGCCGGCGCCGCGGCGGAGCGGAAACAAAACACGAAAAATGAAAACAAAGGGAAGAGAAAGGGGTTTCGTTATGCTTATCGTGACAACGGAAAACATCGCGGGCAAGGAACTGGAGCAGCTGGGCATTGTCAAGGGCAGCACCATCCAGACGGTCAACGCCTTCAGGGATATCGGCGCGAGCTTTAAAACCCTGGTGGGCGGCGAACTGAAGAAATACAACGAAATGATGGACAACGCGCGTCGGATCGCCACCGACCGGATGACGGAGGAAGCAAAGAACATGGGGGCGGACGCTGTCGTATGCGTACGTTATACCACGTCGAGCATCATGCAGAGCGCCGCGGAAGTCATGGCTTACGGCACGGCGGTCAAATTCAAATAACCCCGGCGCGGGGAGAACGATTCTTCCGCCCGGCAAACGCTTATCCGCGGACTGTCCCGAAAGGGCGGTCCCTTTTGCGTTTTTCCGGTTCCGGGGCGGATCATTGTCGCGTCGGCGTTTTTTACGCGGGGGGACGAAATCGCGGGAAAAGGAGCGGGGGCTGTTCCTTGACCGCCGCTCGGAGAACATGATATAATTTGTTCGTAATGGTCCGGTGAAGGATCGGGCCGAAAATAACGGAATAACGGAGGGCGGGTATGAGAAAACTGTTTGCTCTGCTGCTGGCATTGGCGCTGCTTCCGGCCTTTGCTTCGGCGCTTTCGCCGGAAAAGCGCACCTGCGGCGCTTTTGAATATGTTCTCCTGGAGGACGGAACCGCGGAGATCACGGGTTACACAGGTACGGGCGCAGATATGACCATACCTGCCGAGGTGGACGGATACAGTGTAACGCGCATCGGCGATATGGCGTTCTATGATCGTGAGGACCTGTCGGGGAAGCTGACGATTCCGGAAGGTATCGTCCGGATCGGCGACTCCGCTTTCTTCAACTGCCAATTTTCCGGGGAACTGGCGCTTCCCGATTCTTTGGAAGTCATTTCCGAAGGCGCGTTCTGCTGGTGTATGTGTCTTACGGGGTCGCTCAAGCTGCCGGAATCCCTCCGTGAGATCGGGGAGAACGCGTTCCGAATCTGTATCGGCCTGAAGGGGAAGGTCACAATCCCCGCCGGGGTCACATACATCGGGGAAGGGGCGTTCGGCGGATGCACAGGTTTGACCCTGTTTACAGTTTCCAAAGGGAACGAAAACTACAAAACGGTAAAAGGTATCCTGTTTACCGCCGACGGAACGGTGCTGCTGGCAGCCCCTGGGGGGAAAACGATGAACGATTACGTCATCCCCGACGGCGTGACGAGGATTGCAAAATCGGCATTCGAAAACTGCGACGGGCTGAGGGGCAGCATCACCTTCCCGGACAGCGTGACCGAGATCGGGGAGTATGCTTTTCAATGCTGCGTATACCTCACCGAGGAGCTCCGGCTTCCTTCAGGCCTCAAAAAAATAGAAGGCGACGCGTTCTATCTCTGCCGTGGCTTCACCGGGAAGCTTGTGATCCCTTCCGGCGTGACCCGCATCGGCTGGGGCGCGTTCAGCATGTGCTCCGGCTTCACCGGGAAGCTTGACATACCGGATACTGTTGCATTCATCGATAGTTTTGCTTTTAACGGCTGCTCGCGGATCACCTCGGCCGCCATCCCGGACAGTGTAAAAACGATCGGGGAACAGGCTTTCGGCTATGATTATAAAGACGGTGAGTTCGTGCCGATTCCCAGGTTCACCATCAGCTGCGGCGAGGGATCCGCCGCCGCGGCGTACGCCGCCGAAAACGGCTTTGCTGTCAAGTGAACCGCAGGATATCAGGGGCGGAAATACGGCGTGAGAACGAAAAAAATTGTAAGAAAGGAAATTTGACCCATGGCCATCAGTTTCAGCGCGGGCGGAATCTGCACCCTGAATCCGACCGATCTTCAGTCAGTTGATAAAGATGTATTTGCCCTGCTGGTGACGGGGGAGGAATGCGCCGCGGCGTTCCGTAACCCCCGGGAACAGGTGATATTTACCAACAAGAGGATCATTGCCGCCGACACGCAGGGACTTTCGGGAAAAAGGAAATCGTATGCAACCCTGCCCTACGGCAAAGTGAATTTCTTTTCTATCCAGACCACGGGATCGATCGGCGATGCGTCCGATTCCGAATTGACGCTGTCATTTTGCAACGGGGCGGAAGTCACGTTCAGGGTCATCGGGAACACGGATTTCGGCAAGCTTTCCAGGATGATTGCGGAATATATTCTTTGATGTGTTCGGGAAACGGCCGATATACGGATAACGCGCCGCCCTTATCCGCCTGTTTCCCGGGCGTACTCCTTCAGGAAGGCAAGCATGAAGGCGTGCCGTTCCTCGGCCATGGCCTTCGCGGTGTCCGTGTTCATTTCGTCCTTCAAAAGAAGCAGCTTTTCATGGAAATGGGCGATGGAATCGTCCGGGCCGCGGCCGTGCTCCCCGCCGTAGGCGAAGGTACGCGCGATGCCAACGGCGCCGATGGCGTCCAGGCGGTCCGCGTCCTGCACAATTTTTCCCTCAATGGTGTAAGGCCTCTTTCCGCGGTTCCGGCTGAAGGACACGGAGTTCACGGCCGCGATGATGCGCTCGGTTTTTTCGGCGTCCACGCCGTGGGATGCCAGGAAGGACCGGGCGTTTCGGTTGTTTTCCGTATGGAACAGCTTATGGTCGTCGGCGTCGTGGAGAAGGGCCGCGAGGGCGACGGTTTCGGGATCGCCGGATTTTTCCTTTTCCGCGATCAGAATCGCGCTGTGGTATACCCGCAGGGTGTGGGCTGCGTCGTGCCCTCCGGCATTCCCGCGGAACAGTCCGGCGATATATTCCCTGGCGGCTTCAACGATATTATCCATGGATCGATCTCCTTTATGACGTATTTGCGAATGTCCGAGCGCGGAAGCTCATCTGCCTTTCAACGCGCGGTAATACGCGAATATATACTGCTGGTACACCCCGTTGTAAGGGCTGTATTTTTCATAGGGCCAGCCATCCGGGTATTCGTCCTTCAGGGCGCGGTTGATCCACACGTCCCGGGGAAAGGCGTCCAGACGGTGCAGGCCGAAAAGCGCGGCGCAGCAGGCAACCTTGTTACCGACCCCGTACAGTTTTTCAAGCTCCTTTACGGCGTCGGCGCAGGGCATGTCCCGCATTGCTTCAAGGTCCAATAAACCCGCCGCCGCGTCCTTCGCCGCCCGCAGGACGTATCTGTCACGGTAGCCGAGCCTGCAGGGGGAAAGGTCCTCCAATGTAAGAGCGGCGACGGAAACGGGGGAGGGAAACGCATGGTATTCGATGCCCCGGGAATCGGTCTTTTTTTCGCCGCACAGGGTGCACAGCTTTTCCACCGAGCGCCGGATGGCCGGGATATTGCGGTTCTGGGATATGATGAAGGATACCAGCGTTTCCCAAGGGTCCTGACGCAGGATGCGGATGCCTCTGCCATGCTCCGCCGCGGCGTGGAGGAAGGGGTCCTTTGCGGGATCGATTCGCGCGCGGATGGAGGCGTAGCTTTCCCGCAGGTCAAAATAGTCCTTCCATCGGCTGTCGAATTCGTCCTCGCCGCAGTCGAGGGCATAATCGCCGTTCCCCAGGGATGAGATATACAGGCAGGATTCCCCGCTGAGGACGCGCCAGGTGTCCGCTTCCGTTCGCGTCCATCGGAAGCACTGGCCGCTGGTTTCGATTTTCTCAAGGTCAAAGTCGTCGGAAATTCGTATAACCATTTTTTTAACCCCTTGCGGCGTGATGGATACCGGCAAATGCCCCGGAAGCGCGGCGAGAAAGCGGCAGGCCGGAATAGAAAGCACAGACCGGGGAACGCCCGCGTAAATGTCGCCCGGCGGACGACCAACGGATCGGGATAATGTGATATCATGCCGCTGAACAAAAGACAGGAGGTTTGAAGTATGTACGGAGCTTTGCTTGGAGACATGATCGGCGCGCCCTATGAATTTGACATGGGCAATAAAACCAGGGATTTTCCGCTTTTCGGCAAGCGGAGCGTGTTTACCGACGATTCGGTGATGTCGGTGGCCGTGGCGGAAGCGCTGATGGACAGCATGGGCGGGACCGACGACGAAATTCGCGCCGCCCTGATCAAATCCATGCGCAAATGGGGACGACGCTATCCCGACGCCGGGTACGGCGGAATGTTTTACAGATGGCTGATGAGCGGCAACCCCGCCCCGTACGGGAGCTTCGGTAACGGCTCGGCCATGCGCGTCAGCTCCGCCGGATGGCTGTACGATACCCTGGAAGAAACCCTGCACGCGGCGAAACTGACCGCCGAGGTGACCCACAACCATCCCGAGGGCATCAAAGGCGCTCAGGCGACGGCTGCCGCCGTCTTCCTGGCCCGGACAGGCGCGTCAAAGGAGCGGATTCGGGAATATATCACCGCGGCTTTCGGTTATGACCTGAGCCGTACCTGCGACCAGATCCGCCCGACCTATCACCACGTAGAGACATGCCAAAAGACCGTGCCCGAGGCGATCACCGCTTTCCTTGAGGGGACGGACTTCGAGGATGTGATCCGCACCGCCGTGTCCCTCGGCGGCGACTGCGACACCCTGACCTGCATCGCGGGCTCCATGGCCGAGGCCTTTTACGGGGTGCCGAAAGAACTGGAGGCCGAATGCCGTGCCCGGCTGCCGGAGGACATGCGCGCCGTTGCGGAAAGGCTTAAGAAAAGAGTTGAGAGTTGAGAGCGGAGAGTGGAGAGTGAAGAGTGGAGAGTTGAGAGCGGAGAGTGAAGAGTGGAGAGTGAAGAGTGAAGTTTTGGATTTGATGCGCTGTATTGTCAGGACACCGGCAAGGGAAATGTGCCGGGGAAAGGGCGGGGCCGCGGAGGTCCCGCTTCTTTTTTTCATCTCTGAAGGTTGATTACGCCGCTCCGGCAGGCCTCAAGCAGCCGCATCAGGTCGCGCATGCGCTCCGTCAGCGCCCGGCCCTGGTCGGTGTCGGCGACGTATTTCCTTTGGGCGAAGGTCTTGAATTCGAAGGACTGGGAATGGATATCGCGCCCGGTTTCCCGGGCGTCCCTCAGGGATGTGAAGGGCTGGTGGGACATCAGCCGCATCCCGTGGCTGTTGGATATCAGGGTGTACCCGGCAATACCGGTGGTTTTCTGGTAAGCCCGGCAGAAACCGCCGTCGATTACCACCAGCTTGCCGCCGGCCTTCAGGGGGCTTTCCCCGTGAGTCACCCGGATGGGCGTATGGCCGTTGACAATGCAGGACGTCTCCTCTGTCAGGCCGAATTCCGCCAGGATTTCCCGGCATTTGCTTTCGGAATTATACCATTCGTAATAAGGATTGCGGGGCTCCTGCCACGCGCGTTCGTCGGGAATAAAAGCCCTGGCGAAGGTCTTGACCCGGCGTCCGCATACCGGCGAATCCGTGCCGCACCACAGGTACCACATGAAATCCAGCGCCGCCCGGTCCCCGTTGTAAAAGGCACGGCGGGCGACGCGGTCCGCGTAATCCATCAGGGCCTTGCCGCTCAGTTCCTTTCCGTCCAGCTTTTTTTTGAGGAACGTTCCGTCCGCGTTCAGCGGAACGCAGCCGTGGAACAGCAGGTTGCCGTTGAAGGCCCGGTACATCCATCCCCGCCGGTAAAGGAAAGCGATGTGCTCGCGCAGCCGCAGGCTGTGGGTGAAGGCCCGCTTCAGCCCGGCCATGACCTGGGATTCCTCGTTCGTCAGGGCGTAAGGATCGCTGAAATCGACGGTTGGCAGGGGAACGGGCTTAATCGGCCAGACCTCCCCGTCGATTTCCGCCGTCCGCCGCTCCGGGTCGATTTTGTCCAGCAGCAGGCGGTCCTCCATTTCAAATTCCGGGTTCCTTTTGATCAGCTGTCCTTCCAGCTTGAACATCATCACGTTGACCGCCTGCACCATGGCCTGATCCGGCTTCAGGTCGGGGTAGCGCTTTTCGGCGTAAAGGGTCAGTTCTCTCAGGGGGATGCCGTATCCGCGCTCCAGAATCTCCATGTTGCCGTAGGAAATGGAGTTGCGCAGGACACCCGCGATGCAGCACTCGCTTCCTGACGCCGCGCCCATCCAGAGAATGTCGTGGTTGCCCCATTCGATGTCCACGGAATGATGGGTCATCAGGATATCCATGATGCTGTCGGCACGGGGACCGCGGTCATAAATATCGCCCACCACATGAAGCCGGTCCACCGAAAGCTTTTTGATCATCTCCGTCAGCGCTTCGATCAGGCTGTCGATGGAGCGGGTGGAAATCAGGGTGTCGATGATGGCGTCGTGATAGCGGCGGCGGTTGCCTTCCTGCTCGCTTTCCTCGTTGGTTTCGTCGTTCTGGTAGTGCATCAGCTCGTCCAGCAGAAAAGCAAGGCCGTCCGGCATGAAGCGGCGGACCTTTTCCCGGGAATATTTGGATGAAAGCAGCCTGCAAAGGCGGATCAGGTGTTCCGTCTGACGTTTGTACCATTCCGGGAGGATCTCGCCCTTCTGGTGACGCTGCTTGAGGATGGCTGCGGGATAATAGATCAGCGTGCACAGTTCATCCGCCTCACGGACGGACAGGTCACCGAGCCAAAGGTTCACTTTTTCCCGGACCACGCCGGAGCAGTTGTTCATGATGTGGCAGAAAGCTTCATATTCACCGTGGATGTCGCTCATGAAATGCTCGGTGCCCTTTGGAAGGCTCAGTTTGGCGCTGATGCGGGTGATTTCCGCACACAGCGCTTCAATGGTGGGGTACTGCTCCCCCAGGAGACGCAGATATTTGAGGTCCGCCGCTGAAATTTTCCCGTCCACCTTGTTTCCTCCTGTTCGCGTATGGTCAGCGTTATACTGTTATCCGCCGGATCACGGCGGTTGGTCTTCTGTAACCATTTTACCACGGTTTGACGCGCGGGGCAACGGGATTCCGGGACGGGGATATGCCGCGGGATGCGGGTGCCCGGAAAAGGTGATATCCGCCGCCTCCCAACAGCCCGCCGGACTTATTTTCCGGAGCCTCAGACCCCGTACGGATAAAGCGCCTCGGGCTGCCGCACACCTTGTGCCGAAAACAGTCAACAGCCTGTTTATCGGTCGCTCCGGGCCGTCAAATGAGAAGATACAACGGGCTGCCGCCCGCCGTTTCGACATAAAATGTTTGGAAATCATTGAAAACAACCCTTTCATAGGATAAAATAGATATCAGTATGACACATGCCGGCTTGTTCCGTACGCCCCGTTCGGGACACGGCTTAATCAACCTTAAAGACCGCCTGCCTGAAAATTCGATCCACGGAGGGAAGCATCATGAGCAAGTTTATCATCGCGTGCCCGGCCTGCCACAACTACGCCCAGGCAAGCACGGGTTTTTTCGCCAGCAAGCATATCCGCTGCTCCTGCGGCAACATCATCAACGTCAAAACCGACCGGATGGCGGCCATGGACTGTCCGTCCTGCGGCAACCATGTGGTGTATGACCAGGCGGAGGGGAGAAACGCCAAATGCCCCGTATGCAAGGCTAACCTGATATCGGATGAGACCTATATCAACCTGGTGCATTTCCGCTGCCCCACCTGCGGGTGCCGCCTGCAGGCGGACAAGGCGGCGGATACCATTGCCTGCCCCATGTGCGACGCTGAATGCGACGTGCAGCAGGAGATCAAAAAGGCCGAAATGCGGGATGCCGGCATTCCGTCGGTCATCAGCTTTGAGGGGGACAACAGCACCTTTGTGTGGAAACATCCCCTGACGGACTTCGTGACGGGCAGCCAGCTGATCGTTCACGAAAGCCAGGAGGCCGTCTTTTTCCGCAACGGCGAGGCGCTGGATTCCTTCGGTCCCGGCAGATACACCCTGGAAACGGGCATCCTGCCCAAAATGGAACAGCTGTACCGCCTTCCCGTGCAGGGGCAGCCCTTCCACGCGGAGGTATATTTCGTCAACCTGACCACCCAGATGGGCATCAAATGGGGCACCCCCAGCCGGGTGGGCTTGTTTGACCCGGCCACCGGGCTGCACGTGGAGCTTGGCGCGTCCGGATCCTTTAACCTGCGGGTGACCGACGCGCGCAAGCTTCTGATCAGGCTGGTGGGCACCACCGGCAATCTCAGCCGGGACGACCTGTTCCGCAGCGAAAGCGCCTCCGTTTCCGCTCAGGCCGGCGGCGTCACCGTTACGGCTTCCGCCAGCCTGGATTCGGGCTATTTCCGCACCATGGTTGCCGCCAAGGTGAAGGGCAGCCTGGCGAAGATCATCAAGGCCAACCGCTTCAACGTGCTGGAATTGGACGAGCATGTGGAAAGCATCAGCCTGGCCCTGAGGGAAGCCATCAATCCGGAGCTGAAGGAATACGGCCTGGAGATGCCGGAATTCTATGTGGCCAACATCGTCACCCCCGACGACGACCCCAATTTCCGCCGTGTCAAGCAGCAGCACGCGGACATGTACCTGCGCACCCGGGAGGAGGAAATCCGCAAGGCGGAGGCCGAAGCAGCCTTCGAGCGCAAGGCAGTGGAGGCCCAGACCGCGGCCCGCATGAAGGTGATCGGCGCTCAGGGCGAGGCCGAGGCCGCGCGTATTTCCGGCCAGGCCCAGGCGGACGTATACCGCATGCAGGCCGAGGCGGAGGCCCAGGAAATGCGCATGAAGGGCTACACCTACCAGCAGGAAACCGCGCGCCAGGTGGGCCTGGAGGCCATGAAGAACGGCGGCGCGGGGGGCGCAACGGGCCTTGCCGGGGACATGATGCAATTGGGCGTGGGCCTCGGCACCATGGGCAGCGTGATCGGCATGGCAAAGGAAGCCATCACCCCGGTTACACAGGCGGCCGCCGGCATCGGCGGGGCCATTCCCACGGATACATGGGACTGCGCCTGCGGCGCGAAGGGCATTGCCAGCAGGTTCTGCCCCGACTGCGGGGCCAAAAGGCCTCAGCACCAATTGGGCTGGACCTGCCCCGGCTGCGGACGCGCGGGCATCACCAGCAGATTCTGTCCCGAGTGCGGCATGAAAAAGCCGGAACCGGACACCTGGGACTGTTCCTGCGGACGCACGGGAATCACCAGCAAATTCTGCCCGGACTGCGGAAAGAAGAAGGGGGAATAAAAAGTGAAGCTCACCAAACACGCATGGATCGTCTGGTCCGTGGCCCTGGTACTCGTTATCGCTCTGATGATTCTGATTCCCTTTGACCGTACGGCGGCATGGTGGATCGGCGCGGGATGCACCGCGGCGATGTTCGGCCTGTGCGCCGCCGCCTTTTTCCGCGCCTTCCGCAGGGAACGGACGCTTGAAAGCAAGCTGCTGGGCTGGCCCATTTTTCGGGTGGGGTATATCTTTGTAATCGTTCAGCTGATCGTTGGGGCGGTCATCATGGGCATTGCCTCCTTCTGCCCCGTTTGGGCGGCAATTGCCGCCGAGCTGGCGGTATTCGCCGCCGCGGCAATCTGCCTTACGGTGAAGGACGCGGCGAGGGAAGCCGTTCGCCGGTCTGAAGCCGCTCCGGAGGATAAAACCGGCCCCTGGAAGGCCATCCGTACCCGGGCCGCGGCCATTGCGGCTGCCACGAACCATCCGGAAATCAAAAAGCTGGCGGAGGAGATCCGGTACGCGGATCCCACGCCCACCCCCATGGACAGCCGGATTGCCGATATGCTGGAGACCCTTTCGAGCTATGCCGACGCGGCCAATATTCAAAAGGCCTTCCGCATGCTGGAAGAGCGGAAGGCGCTTGCGAAGTCCGGAAAATGACCTGTGACAAAGGATATTTGATAAAACGGAGGCAATTGCGATGATCATCAAATGCAAGATGTGCGGCGGAGACATTGATTTCATTCCCGGCGCCACTTACGGCACCTGCGAATACTGCGGCAGCGTCTCCACCATTCCGAAGGCTGAGGACGAGGGCAAGCTGAACCGCTATAACCGGGCCAACCATTTCCGGCGGCAGGGGGAGTTCGACAAGGCGGCCGCGGCGTACGAAAAGATCCTGGAGCAGGACGATACCGACGCCGAGGCCCACTGGGGCGTGGTCATCAGCCGGTATGGCATCGAATATGTGGAGGATCCTGCCACCGGGAAACGGGTGCCCACCTGCCACCGGCTGCAGCTGACCTCCATCCTTTCGGACGAGGATTACAAGGCCGCGGTGGAATACGCGCCGGACGATGAAAGCCGCCGGATCTACCGTGAGGAGGGCGCCCGCATCGCGGAGATCCAAAGGGGCATCCTGGCCATATCGCAAAACGAAAAGCCCTACGACGTCTTTATCTGTTATAAGGAGACCGACGAAAACGGGCAGCGCACCCACGACAGCCAGTGGGCGCAGGACGTTTACTACGGCCTGACGGAGCAGGGCTACAAGGTGTTCTTCAGCCGCATCACCCTGGAGGACAAGCTGGGGCAGGAATACGAGCCCTATATCTTCGCGGCGCTGAACAGCGCTAAAGTGATGGTGGTCATCGGGAGCAAACCGGAATATTTCAGCGCCGTGTGGGTAAGGAACGAATGGAGCCGCTACCTGAAGCTGATGGCGAACGACCGCGGGCGTCTGCTGATCCCCTGTTACCGGGGCATGGACCCCTACGACCTGCCGGACGAGCTGAGCAGCCTGCAGAGCCAGGACATGGGGAAGATCGGCTTCATGCAGGATCTGATCCGCGGCGTCAAAAAGGTGCTGGATGCGGATAAAAAGGCCGGGAGCTCCGTGACTGCGCGGCAGGCCGCGCCGGCGGCGTCCGCCGACATCGCAGCGCCGGGCGTCGCCAGCCTGATGAAGCGGGCGCAGCTGTTCATGGAGGACGGGGACTTCCGCAGCGCTTCCGAATACCTGGACCGGGTGCTGGATATCGACCCGGAATACGCTCCTGCCTATGCCGCCAAGGCCTGCGTTAAATTCGGTATGTGCAGGGAGAGCGAACTTGCTGAAGCGACGTTCCTGTATAATGATGATCCGGACTGGAAAAAGGCCCTGCGCTTTGCCGACCCGGGGCAGAAAAAAACGTATGAAGAGTATGCGGCAAAGGCAAAGGAGCGGGTGGACAGGCAGATCCGCGATTACGCATATGACTGCGCCATGGAGATGGCGGTCAGCCCGAAAGCGGACCGGGAAAAACTTGACAGGGAGCTTGAAAGATACAGGGAGACCTGCGCGCGTTCCCAGGGTGATCGGGCAGACGGAAAGCGGCGTGCGAACAGCGAGCATAACGAGAAGATTTTCCGACAGACAGTACGAAACAACGATCCGGGTTATGTGACCGAGCAAGGTTTCAAAACGGCCGCGGAAATGTTTGATTCCGTTGGGGATAAAGATGCGTCGGAATGCGCGAAGCAGTGCCGCGCTTTGGCGGAGCAGGCAAGGCAGAAGGCTGTTTATGACAGCGCCGAACAAAAACAAAGAAGCGGGTTGAACGATCCAGCAATCCTTGAGGATGCGGCAAAGATATTTCAAACGATCCCCTCTTATCGTGACGCGAAGGCCAAGGCAAAAGAATGTTTTGAATCCGCGGAAAGTATTCGGTCCTATCAGTATAACGAAGTGATGAAGCAGATTAAGAATGCGGGAGAGGACAGCCGCAAGTGGTCAAACGTTAAAAGTGCCCTTGCCAAATGGGAACTTAACGGCTACCGCGATGTGGAGCAGCTGAGGGAAAAAGCCGACAAGCGGTATGAGGAATGCCTTTCTGCCGAAAATGAGGAAAAACGGCGCGCGGAGGAAGCGGCTGCTGTCAAAAAGTTACGGGACACGATCCTTGCCATTCTGGTTCCGGTATTGATCATTGCGGCAATTATCCTTGTTACAAAGGTTATTATTCCCGGCAACAATTACAGGGCCGCGGTCGCACTGCAGCAGGCGGGGAGATACGAGGAAGCGATTACGGCATTCGAAGAGCTGAACGGATACAGTGATTCCGCAGCTCAGATTGAAGCGTGCAGAAACAGTATCAAAGAGCGTGATTACAATGCAGCGATAGCGCTACAGCAGGCGGGGAAGTACGAGGAAGCGATTGCGGCATTTGAAGCGCTGAACGGATACGGAGATTCCGCGGTGCAGATTGAAGCATGCAGGAACAGTATCAAAGAGCGTGATTACAATGCAGCGATAGCGCTGCAGCAGGCGGGGAAGTATGAGGAAGCGATTGCGGCATTTGAAGCGCTGGACGGATACGGAGATTCCGCGGCGCAGATTGAAGTATGCAGGAACAGTATAAAAGAGCGCGATTACAAGGCCGCGGTCGCGCTGCAGCAGGCGGGGAGATATGAGGAGGCGATAGAAGAATTCACAACGCTCGGGAACTATTCAGACGCTGCGGTGCAGATTACGGAGACACGATACTTGAAGGCGAAGAATCTGGCGTCGAAGGGCGATTATGCCGGAGCCGCTGTAATCTTTATCGGGATTAAAGGTTACAAGGACGTAGACAGCCTGCTGGCGAATGCTCAGAATCTTATGGCAGTAGCTGCAGCGGCGGAACGTGACGCGAAATTCGGCTTGGGAAATTATGTCACTTTCGGCACCTATCCGCAGACGGCGTCTGGAAATGATAGCACGCCGATCGAATGGCTGGTGCTTGCGAGGGACGGACAGAAAGCGCTGCTGATCAGCCAATATGCGCTTGACTGTCATCCGTATAATACGGGTTGGACAAGCGTGACGTGGGAAACTTGCACTCTGCGGACGTGGCTGAACGGGACGTTCCTGAACAAAGCTTTCACAGCTCGGGAGCAAACGGCAATCGTGCTGACAAAGGTGGACAACGGTGCAGGTCAGGGGTACAGCGGATGGAACACGAGCGGAGGGAAAGATACGGAAGACCGGGTCTTCCTGCTAAGTTACGCGGAAGCGTGGGGTTATTTCAAGAGCGACAGTGCCTTGGAATGCAAACCGACGGAATATGCTGTTGCCCAGGGAGCACCATATAACGCATACAATGGGAACTGCAAGTGGTGGTTGCGGTCGTCGGGGCGGGACTCTTCTTCCGCCTGCAATGTGAACAGCTATGGTGCGCGCTACAACTACGACATTGTCGACGATGGCTATACCGCCGTTCGCCCCGCTTTGTGGGTGAATCTGGAATCAGGTATCTTCTGATCTGAAATCCCGGCGGCAAGTTAAAAAAAGAAATATTTAAAGCTCGTGATTGGCACGCATAAAACGACGTGGGAATCCCTGGCATTGAAGCACAGGCAAAAAAAGTTATTGTCGAGCGAACGAATGGAAAGCGATATGTAGCGGCGGCCCGAGGGCCGCCATGCTTCGGCATGCGGCAATCGGTGATGAGGCGGTAACCTGGGTTGGCGTTGTTCCCGATGCGAAAAACAGGGGACGGTTCTGTGTATTGGCAGAAAAATAAAGATTGACCTATAATGACGGGCTGCCGCCTGCCATGGGTCGTGTTTTACTACGCATTTCTCCATAATTTGCTCGCCACAGAATCTTTCAACCGACAAGGAAGACTTCGTAAGCCTTCCCTCTCGGGGGGCCCGGAGCGCTCGGAAAACAGTCCGGCGGACTGTTTTCAGCGGAGGGCGGGCGGCAGCCCCGGGCAGTGGCTCCAAGCGTCAGCGAGGAGACGGATGAGGTTCTCACGTTCCACGCCGTCTTTCCCTTTTTGTCGATAAGAGGGCATAGGTTTTCCATCATCCGAAACGTTCACCGCATGCTGCGGGACGAGGAACCTCATCCACCGCTCCGCGGTCTCCCTTCCCCCAAGGGGGAAGGCAATACGGGCTGCCGCCAGTCTTCCGCAGGACACAGGCTGACGTCTGCCTCGCGCGGTACATTGATGGGGACGGATACCACGTCCATCGGGGAAGACAGCCACGTCAAGAATCTTTGACCGCTCCGTCCGCCTGCGGTATCCACACCGTGACAAAGGCTTACCCCATCCTTCTGCGGCCGCCGACCCATGATAAACCCAGGGTGAATGCACCGCGGGCCGCCGCCACGGCAGTGCCGATAAATGCACATAACCGAATTATAAAGAAAAGACCTGGGGTTTTCACGCATCATACGGCGCGAAGACCCCGGGCCTTGGCTTGCGGATACGGAAGCCGCCGTGCCTTATTTCGCCCCCAGGTCCAGTATAAACCTGTCTCCCTCCTGCTTGAATCCGACGTGGGTCAGGTAATCCCGGTGTTTTTCGGCATCACCCATGGCAATCAGCCTGCGGTACCCTTTTTCCTTCAGCCGGGCGTACAGGAAGCGCCCGGCGGAAGTGTCCCGGTAGGCGGGGACGGCGTAATCCAGAAGCACATTCAGGTCCCCGTTCCCGGCGTCGTCGGACAGGAAGATGCCGGCCGGGTCGCCGCCGCAGCACACCAGCAGCACGCGGTCCGCACGGGCGTCCTTTTCGGTGAACCCGGGGAAGTGCGCGGCGATGTCCGCGCGGTATTTATCCAGAAAGTATTTTACGAAGCCGTCGTCGGGGGAGGCGGCGACAAGATCGTATTCCTTGTGGCTGCGGAATAGGCGCAACAGATGGTACACGTTGATGGCGATCAGGAAAAAGTTCATCACCGCCGTGGGATAGGACCCGATCACCAGGGCGTAGCCCATGAAGATGGCGCTGCCGACGGTGTTGACCACCCGCAGCTTCACCACCGAGGCCATCAGCATGGAAACGACCACCAGGGCGGAGCCGAGGTAGCCGATCAGTTCGATCAATACTTTGGAATCCATATTTCTGCTTCCTTCCTGAAGGTATAGGCCGGCGAACGGAGGCGCGCCGGCGCGCGCTTCCGGGGGACCTTTGCCCACTCAGACGCGACAGGACCAAATCCATTTTATTATACTTTCGATACTGCCGGGATAAAATCCTGCATAAAACAAAAACGCAGGAACAAAAATCAGACAAAGGGCGGCTCCGGATTTTATTGCCAAATTGCGAGTTATCCATTATAATCCGTAGAAGAATAATCGTAACTGTTCAGTCGTGTGTGAAGGAGAACGAACGTATGGCAGCAGTGGGGAGGTATCGGAGGGAGCTCCCTCCGATTATAATCCGCTTAAGCTTCGTGTACGGTGAAGCGGAACGATACCCCGAACCGTTCCCGCAGGATGTTTTCCTTCCCCGGACTCCGTTCTTCGCCCGGGGGGCTCGCGGGGGGTACGGGTACCCCCCGCGGTATCTGTTCTGTCCGTAGGACTGAACAGATACGAATAATCTTTAAAAACCGATCGGAATGCCGGAGGACAAAACAGTGGACGATAAGCCGCTTGGAATGACAGACCTGATGTTTCGTATTGCGGCCGGGGGAAACCTGACGCTGAAGGAAGCCAGAACCAGGCTGCACGAGGACGCCTATCTTCGTCCGGTGACGGAAACGCTGGCGAAGCTCTGCGGCGCGGACCCAAAGGACGGCGACGCCCTGAAAAAGCGGGTGACGGACCTGCTGGCCCAAAGCACCCCGGGGGCGAACCGGGATAACATAGGGCGCAAGGTAAGGATATGGATAAACGATAAGCCCCAGTACATCAGCAAAAAAAGCGCCGTGAACCTGGTCTTTGCCCTTGGGATGACGGCAAAGGACGCCGGAGAAGCGCTGCCGCGCCTGTGCGGCGAAAGCTTCCACTGGCGGGACCCGGAAGACATTGTGTATCTTTTCGCCCTGGACAGGGGAATGAACTGGGCTGAAGCCTGCGCCCTGCAGGAGCGTATGGCGCCCCTGTGCGCCAAAGCGAAGAACGGGGACGCGGGCGAGATGACCGGGAACGTGCGCAATGAGGTTTCCAGGCTGAAGAACGAGGAAGAACTGAAGGCTTTCCTCGGCGAGGCCGCGCCGAGGCTCGGCGCGCTGCATAACACGGCATACCAGCTGTTCATGGGGTTCATGGACCTGCTGAAAAACTCAGATATGGACGATTGCCTTTCGGAAGAAAGGAAAATGACGGTTACCGAGATCCTGGAGACCTATCTTTACCGGAACCTGATTCCCAAAGGCAAGAACGCCGACAGCAAAAAGAAGGGAAACGCCGGCGTGCTGAAGGACGCCATTCAGCGGGATATCCAGCAAAACTGGCCGGACGAGTTTACCCTGGCCCGCATGACAAGCCGGGAGATCGACGTCACCCGCAAGGCGCTCATCCTTTTGTTCATGGCCTGCGACGGCGGGGAATCGGATTACGGGGATTATTATTCCGACGGCTCCGAGGACGACGTGTTCGAAGATTCCTACGCCCGGCTCAGCAGCATGCTTTCCGACTGCGGGTTTCCTCCGCTGGATTCCAGGACGCCCTTTGACTGGATGGTGCTTTACTGCATGGCGGCCGACGATACCGTGGAAATCGACGAAAACATTACCCGCTTTCTTTCCGCCATATTCCGCGGCGCCGGAGAAGAAAACGGCTGATCCCAGAAACAACGCAGGCCATGACAAAGAACGTCCGTAACTGTTCAGTCGTGTGTGAAGGAGAATGAACGTATGGCAGCAGAGGGGAGGTATCGGAGGGATCTCCCTCCGATCATGATCCGCTTCAGCGGCATG
>CADANQ010000072.1 GCA_902789365.1 uncultured Eubacteriales bacterium | reverse complement strand
TCCCATCCCGAACACAGAAGTTAAGCCCATCAGCGCCGAAAGTACTTGGCTGGAAACGGCCCGGGAGGATAGGACGCCGCCGGATCCCAATAAAACCCGTCTTCCGAAAAGAAGGCGGGCCTTTTTTTGCCCCGGGGGCGGGGATGGAAATAAACGGAAAAGTATTCCTGTACCGAAAGTATCCGAAAGAAAGTATGGACAGGATATCGATATATAGCAGAAAGATAAACCCGGGTCCGGCGTATTCGCGCCGGGCCCGGGTTTATTCGATCGAACGGTTTATTTTGCGTATGGACTGTCGAAATCCGTTTCGACTTTGCGGACCATTTCCTCAAGAGTCATGCCGGCGAAATTCTGGGCGCCCAGGAAGCGACCGGATTTTTTGTCGTCCGCGAACACCCCGGCCACAATGCCGGGAATGGCGCTTTCAGGGGCGTTGGGGGCGTGAGGACCGCCGAGATCCGTGCGGCACCATCCGGGATCGGTCAGGTTGATCATGACGTCGGTGCCCTCCACTTTGGAGCCCATGTCGATTGTGATCTTGTCAAGGGCGGCCTTGCTGGCGGAATAACCCGCCTGGCAGACGTCCAACGCGATGCCGCTGGTGGTGTTCAGGATGCGTCCCGTGCCCTTTGCCATCATTTTCGGAAGGAAGTGATAGCAGATCATGGCAGGCGCGATGGTATTGACGTTAAAGGAGATGAGGTAGTCCGATACCGGGGTTTGGCACCAGTCGGTACGGTAGGCGATCTGCACGCCGGCGTTGTTCAGGACGATGTCCACATCCATTCCCATATCGTCGATATCCTTCAGCATTTGTTCGACCTCTTCCGGCCGGGCCAGATCGGCTGCGACGGCACAGGCCGAGACGCCCATGCCGCGGACTTTTTCAAGCAGGTTTTCGGTATGCGAAAGGTCGCGGCTGTGAAGGATGAGATTGCAGCCCTGTGAGGCCATGAATTCGGCGGTAAGCCTGCCGATGCCCCGGGCGGCACCGGTGATCAGCGCCCATCTTCCCCTGACCTGGTACATATTATTCGTTCTCCTTCCTTTCGATCCGGTACAGAACGTATTTGCCGGGTATGGCGACCAGTTCAAAGACAGCCTCGCCGTCCCGGAAGTACAGGGGTTCGATCCGTTTGCCGCCGGGCTCGGATACAAGGGCCGATCCGTTTTTAACATGGAGGAAGACACGGGCGCGCTGGGCACCGTCCATCACATAGGGATACAGCACCACGGAATCGTTGTCGTATATAAACAGGCTGATCTCGGACGGGCCTTCCAGCCAGACGCCGCGGACCGGGATTTCCCGACGGATGCGGCTGAGCACTGCTTCGGGCAGGCGGTAAAGATCCGGGCGGGAGTCGGGAACGGACAGAGTCAGAAGGGTGCCGTCACCGTACCGGTCCCGCAGAAGGATTGCATCGTTTTCCTCGCCGTGAACCGCTTTGACCAGCGCCCAGGTGCTGTTGTTGCGGAATTCGGGCACCCTGAACGTCGTGTTCTTCTGTCCTTCCGGGAAAACGCAGATGTTTTCCTTTTCCTCCACCCGGTACCTGTTTGCGGTGACGGCGCGTCCCTCGGGACGGATGGAAGTCAGGTTTTCGTATCCGCGGTCGCGGACCGCTTCCCAGAAGCCGAGGGTGACCATGGCGGTGCCGCCCCCCGCAAGGTATTTTTCCAGCCTGCCGACGATATCCGGGTCACAGGCTGAGGACGCCGTCAGCAGGATGCTTTCGGTGTTTTCGGGGAAGAAAGGCGACGAAACGATCGGCAGGCCAACCATGCCCAGGTGATCCTCCACGTGATCTTCCCCTTGGCAATTGTCCGGAAGATAGCAGACGATGCCCTGGGGTTTGCCCGCGTAATCCAGGAGCGCGTCCAGCTTGTCCAGCTGGAATCCGAGGGCGGCGGTCAGCATATTGTCTGTGATGGACTGGAAGCAGAACAGCATCAGCTCTTTCGGTTTGGAAAAGGCCGTAAGATAAGCCTGCTCCAGGTAATGCTCGGTGATATGTACGTCAAATGTATCAAACCAGCCGCCGCCGTTGCGGCCGGGCCACATGTTTTCAAAATAGGTCATCAGGGAGAAGCTGAGATACCGGGGCAGGTGCTGGTCGGTGGTCACCGGATCCCGGGTTTCGGTGCCCGTATACAGCGCGTCGAACAGCTTGCGCTGTTCTTTGGGGTTATAGCCGGTCTCCTGGTAGCTCTCCGCCCAGTTGGGATATTTGATGATAATCCGGCAGGCGGGATTGGCCGCTTTGGCGGGGGCAATGATATCTTCAAGGCTTACGCGGCGCAGAAGGTCCAGACGGAAATCACGCCAGCCGGCGGCGATGCCGTGCTCCCGGTTGAAAGCGTCCCTTGCCCTGACGCAGTCGGGGCAGGCGCAGTTTGTAAAAAAGAAATCGTCGATAATGAACTCGTCGAAGTGCTTCCCGATGAAAGCGCTGACCTCCTTCAGCTTTTGCCGCATGGCGGGATCGTTGTAGCAGAAGGTGTTAAACAGACGCTGTTTGGGCTTTGCGCCTTCAGGGGTGGGAATCACGGTGGTAAGTCCCCCCGAAACCTTGATTCCATGGGCATGGAAGACCTCGCGACACATTTCGATCTGCTCGTGGCTTGCCAGTTCGCCCCGCCAGGGCTCCAGATAGACTTTATCCAGCCGGATGTGCTTTTCAAGGAAGGCCAGCTCCTCTTCCAGCTGGCCGCGGGTTATCCGGGCGGCGGCGCGGGCCACAAAATAAGCGGCAAGGTTGAAGTTCCTGTAGTTTCCCATGATTCCTCCTCCTTAATCATGCGAGCGTCGGCTTTATACAGTCCGGGACGATGCTCCTCCGGACTTTTATTACTGCAGAAAAATTATATATATCCATTGCGGGGCATGTCAAGAAAAACCCTCCGGCAAACGCCGGAGGATAGGGCAAAACATTATTCGAGGGACGGCACCTTCCCGTCAGGGGGCTTTTTCCTGTCCGGCATCTGGCAGACCAGCGCCGAAAAAAGAATCATGCAGCCCCCGACGGCTCCGCGTGGAGTGATTCCTTCGCCGAGGAGCGCTGACAGGACGACCGCGACCAAAGGGTCGATGTAGCTGAGAAGCGCGGCGGTCTGGCCGGGCAGATCCTTCAGCGCGGAAAAGTACATGCAGTAAGTGATGCCGGTGTGAACGACGCCGACCGTGATAAGGCACAGAATGCCCGCGGAATCGTCGGGCCCGGGAGCGAATCCGCCTGTCAGCAGCACGTAGGGCAGAAGCACCGACGCGGCGGCACAGAATTGCAGAAAGGTGCGGTGAAGGCCGCCCACATTGCGGATGGCGCGGTTGAGGAGCATGACCGCCGAATAAAACACCGCCGCGCCAAGGCCCAACAGGACGCCCTTTACATGGTCCGCTTCCGCAGCCGAGCCCCGGGCGCCGGTGATCAGGAACATGCCTGCAGCGGAAAGGACGATGCAGACGATCCTGAGGACGGTGAGCCTCTCCCGAAAGAGCAGCGCCGAAAGGAACAGCACGATGACCGGCGCGAAATAATAGGCGAGGGTGGCTGCGGAAACCGTGGTGAAACGGTAGGCTTCAAACAGCAATATCCAGTTGAAGCCCATGGCGCCGCCGGACAGGAACAGAAGGGGAATCTCCCGGCGAAGGGCCTTCAGGGGAATGGACTGCCTTTTTAAAAGCAGCCAGACCCCCAGAAGGAGGATGGCCATCAGGGCGCGGTACAGGGCAATCTGCGCCGACGGCAGGCCGATTCGGCGCACGAAAAAGCCCACTGTGCCGAAAACAAAAGCGGAGAGGACCATCAGCATGCCGGCCCTGCGGCCGGAAACGGAAGAATCCATACCCGGATCAGCTTTTGTTTTTCAGGGCTTCCAGGATTGCCCCGGCGGCTGTCTTGCCCGCGCCCATGGCTGAGATGACGGTAGCCGCGCCGGTGACGGCATCGCCGCCCGCATAGATGTTTTCACGGCTGGTAAGGCCGTCCTCGTTGACGATGATGCCGCCGTGCCTGTTGACCTCAAGGCCTGCGGTGGTGCTCTTAATCAGCGGGTTGGGGCTGGTGCCGATGGCCATCACCACGGTGTCCACATCCAGAAGGAAGTCGCTGCCTTCGATGGCCACGGGACGGCGGCGGCCGCTGGCGTCGGGTTCTCCCAATTCCATCCTTACGCAGCGGATGCCCGTGACGAAGCCGTTCTTCGCGTCGCGGGGATCGTCGGGGTTACTGTAGCCGAGGATTTCGGTTGGATTGCAAAGCAGGCGGAAGTCGATGCCCTCCTCCCGGGCATGCTCCACTTCCTCGCGGCGGGCGGGAAGCTCCTCCATGGAACGGCGGTAGATGATGTACACCTTTTCCGCACCAAGCCTGAGGGCGGTGCGGGCGGCGTCCATGGCGACGTTGCCGCCGCCGACCACGGCGACGCGGCCCCCTTTCATGATGGGGGTGGCGGAATCGTCCCGGTAGGCTTTCATCAGGTTGGAACGGGTCAGGAACTCATTGGCGGAGTATACGCCCTTGCAGCTTTCGCCGGGAATGTTCATGAAATTGGGCAGGCCCGCGCCGGAGCCGATAAACACCGCCTCAAATCCCATATCGAAAAGCTCGTCGACTGTCAGGGTTTTGCCGATGATGACGTTGGTTTCAATGTCAACGCCCAGGGCCTTGAGGGTCTCCACCTCCCTGGCCACGATGGCCTTGGGAAGGCGGAATTCGGGGATGCCGTAGACCAGAACGCCGCCGGCGGTATGCAGGGCCTCGTAGACGGTCACGCTGCATCCGGCCTTGGCAAGATCGCCGGCGCAGGTGAGGCCGGAGGGACCGGCCCCCACAACGGCCACCTTATGGCCGTTGGGCACCGGCTTTTCCGGGGCGGCGGAAACATTGGCGTTGTGCCAGTCTGCCACGAAACGCTCCAGCCTTCCGATGCCCACCGGGTCCATTTTGGCCCGGACGCGCAGGGTACACTGGCTTTCGCACTGGGTCTCCTGGGGGCAGACGCGTCCGCATACGGCGGGCAGCGAGGAAGAACGGGTGATGACCTGGTAGGCCTTTTCAAACTCGCCCTTGCGGACCTGGAGGATGAAATCCGGGATATCGATATTGACGGGACATCCGTTTACGCAGGGCCGGTTGCGGCAGTTGAGGCAGCGCGCGGCTTCTTCCACGGCGATTTCCGCGGTATATCCCAGGGCGACCTCGCTGAAATTGTGGGCGCGCACTTCCGGGGCCTGGGTGGGCATCGGGTGTTTTTCACGGTTTACAGCCATCTGAATCACTCCTTACGCATTCCTGAACAGGTTGCACGTTTCTTCGTAGGCGTGGCGTTCAAAGGGGAAATACATCCGGGAACGGCTCATGGCCTCGTCGAAATCGATCTCGTAGCCGTTAAAGTCCGGACCGTCCACGCACGCAAAGCGGGTGACGCGTTTGCCGTCCTGCACAAGGGTGATGCGGCAGCCGCCGCACATGCCGGTGCCGTCGATCATGATGGGATTCATGCTGACGGTGACGGGGATGCCGAAGGGCCTGGCCGCGGCGACCACGAACTTCATCATGATCAGGGGGCCGATGGTGATGATCATATCAAACTTTTCGCCGTTTTCCAGCATCTCCTTCAAAGGGACGGTCACGTTGCCGTGCCTGCCGTAGGAGCCGTCGTCGGTCATGACCTCGAGACGGTCGCTGCAGGCCCTGAATTCGTCCTCCAGGATCAGAAGGTCCTTGCTGCGGAAGCCGATGACGGAGGTGACGCGGGCCCCGAGCCGGTGAAATTCCTGGGCTACGGGCATCGCAATGGCGCATCCCACGCCGCCGCCGATGACGCAGACGTTTTTGATGCCCTCGGTATGGGTGGGCACGCCCAGCGGGCCTGCGAAATCCTGCAGGAAATCGCCTTCTTCCCTGTGGCGCAGCGCTTCGGTGGTGGCGCCAACCACCTGGAAGATGACCTTGACGGTGCCTTCTTCGGGGTTTACGCCGGCCACGGTCAGAGGAATCCTTTCGCCGTTTTCATCCACCCGCAGGATGATAAACTGGCCGGGCCTGGCCTTGCGGGCGATGAGGGGCGCTTCCACCTCGATCTGGATTACAGTGGGGTTCAGCACTTTTTTTCTGACGATCCTGTACATTCTTACACCTCGTTTATATTCGAAAAGGCGGACCGCGGGGCCGCCTGCCCGGTGGGGGAAGGACGGAGTATCCGCGGATCCCAATCCGGTAAAGAGAATTATATAGGAAAAAGGATCAAATTGAAATAGCCGCGGGGGGATAAATACACAATTCATACAGGATGATTCGCCGCGGAAGAAGGGCAGGGGAGGAAAATGGGCAGGAAGCACGAAACGGGAAGGGAAAAGGTACGAGAGGCGGGAGCTTTTTCTTGCGTTCACAGGCGTTCAGACATCATGAGGTACCTCTATTGCTTAAACCCGACTCTTGTTATTTGCGGAGAATAAAAAGGAACATGAAAAACGGGCCCCGAAGGGCCCGCGGTTTCAGGGTTCGATTTTGATCTGCGGCTTACATCAGCTTGCGGAACATGGCCTCGAAGTCCGCCAGAGTCGCCGGCCGGGGGTTGCCGGGGGCGCAGGCGTCCGCGGCGGCGGAGGCGCACAGGAAGGGCAGGTCCTCTTCCTTCAGCTTGTCCAGTTTGGTGGGGATGCCCACGTCCACGGAAAGCTGCCGGACAGCGTCCACCGCGGCCTGGCGGTAAGCGGCCTGATCCATGCCCGCGGTATCCACGCCCAGGGCTTCGGCGATGGCCTTGAACTTTTCGCCGGTGCATTCGGCGTTGAATTCCATCACGATGGGCAGCATCATGGCGCAGGCGACGCCATGGGGTGTGTCATACACCGCGCCCAGGGTGTGGGCCATGGAATGGGCAATGCCGAGGCCCACGTTGGAATAGGCCATGGCAGTGACGTACTGGGCCAGGGCCATGCCCTCCCGTCCGTCGGGATCATTGGCGACGGCCTTGCGCAAACTGGAACCGATCAGGCGGATGGCTTCCAGGTTGAGACAGTCGCTCAGTTCCCAGGCGGCTTTGGTGGTGTAGCCTTCGATGGCGTGGGTCAGGGCGTCCATGCCGGTGGAAGCGGTAAGCCCCCTGGGCATGGAGGACATCATGTCGGGGTCGACCACGGCGACATCGGGGATGTCATTGGGGTCCACGCACACGAACTTGCGTTTTTTCTCCACGTCGGTGATGACGTAGTTGATGGTGGATTCGGCGCCGGTGCCGCCGGTGGTGGGAACGGCGATGGTGAACACGGTGCGGCGTTTGGTGGGGGCCACGCCCTCAAGGGAGCGGATGTCGGCGAATTCCGGATTGTTGACCACAATGCCGATGCCCTTGCCGGTGTCCATGGAGGAACCGCCGCCGATGGTGATCATGAAATCCGCGCCGGAGGCCTTGTAGGCGGTCACGCCGTTCTGAACGTTTTCGATGGTGGGATTGGGCTTGATATCGGTGTACAGCGCGTATTCGATGCCGTTCTTTTCCAAGAGGTCGGTGACCTTTTTGGTGACGCCGAACCGGACCAGGTCGGGGTCGGAAGCGACGAAGGCCTTCTTCAGCCCCCGGGCGGCGATGATGCCGGGAATTTCGTTGATGGCGCCGTGTCCGTGATAGGAAACACCGTTGAGTACAAAGCGGTTGACAGCCATGGGAATCTCCTCCTTTTTAATTTTCAGGGTTCTGCAATCAGTTTAAATCAAAAAAACGGGATGCGCAATAGGCATATGCGGATTTTATATAAACAAAAACAGGCAAAACACGGTTGCGGTTGTCTTTTTTCTGGCGGATGGTATAATAGACGGTGCCGGGAAACGGCGGGATTTGTCCCCGGATTTACTGAGTCAGCGCGCAGGGACAATTTTATCGGAGGGAAAAAATGGATCCACGGCCGATCGGGATATTTGACAGCGGCGCCGGCGGGATCAGTGTCCTGAAGGAGATACGGAAACTGATGCCGTGGGAAAGCCTGATCTTCTTTGGAGACGACGCCAACGCCCCATACGGGACCAAACCCCAGGAGCAGGTATGCGCCTTTTCGCAGAACGCGGTCCGGTTTCTGCTGGGGAAGGGCTGCAAGGCTGTGGTTATCGCCTGCAATACCGCCACCGCGGCCGCGGCCGCATTCCTGAGGGAAAAGTACGATATGCCCATCATCGGGATGGAACCGGCCATCAAACCGGCCTCGGCCCTGAGAAAGGTAGGCATCGTAATCAGCATGGCGACCCCGGGCACCCTCGGGAGCCGCAAATACGGCGATCTGATGGCCCGCTACGGTGAAGGCGTCGTGCCGCTGCCATGTCCCGGACTGATGGAGTTTGCGGAGCGGGGCGAACTGGGGTCCGCGGAACTGCACGATTACCTGCGGCGGCTGTTTCTGCCCTTTGCGGATCGGCAGGTGGACGCGGTGGTTCTCGGCTGCACGCATTACGTGTTCCTGCGCAGGGCGATTGCGGCCCATTTTCCCCCGGGGACTGCGATCGTGGACGGAAACCTGGGCACAGCGAAGCAGTTGGCGCGCCGATTGAAGGAGACCGGCCTGGAGGCATCCCGGGACGCGGAAGGGACGGTGCGCATTTATTCCAGCGGCGGGGAGGAGAGCCTGAAGATTTTCAGGCGTTTGTACGAGGCGGAGGACGAGGCATGACGGCGGAAAAGGAATACTGGTTCAGACACAATTACCGCAGGAACCTGTTGGACATGCATATTTCCGACAGCGACGAAGCCTTTCTTACGCGGTTTGATCCTGCGGCCTATGCCGACGCCCTGAAGGAGGCCGGGGTGCAGGCGGCCATGGTGAAGGCCAAGTCCCACACCGGACTGTGCTATTGGCCTGCGGGGATTGGCCGGATGCACCGCGGCCTGGGGGGCAAGGACCTTTTCGGCGCGACGGTGAGGGAATGCCATCAACGGGGAATTGCTGTCATCGCCTATTACAGCCAGATCTTTGACAACTGGGCTTACGATGCTTATCCTGAATGGCGACTGGTGTGCCCCGACGGGAAAAGCTTTCGTGATTACCGGGGAATGGGTTGGTTCCGTTCGGGGCGGTACGGTATCATGTGCCCAAATCAGCCGGGGTACAGGGATTATGTAAAGAAAAACCTTGCCGAGCTGTGCGAAAGATACGATTTTGAAGGCATTTTTCTGGATATGACCTTCTGGCCCGGCATCTGCGTCTGTCCGGTGTGCCGCGAAAAGTACCGCCGGGAGACCGGCGCCGGGATCCCTGAAACAGTGGATTTCAACGATCCGTCCTTTTTGCGCTTCCAGGCCAGGCGGGAGGAATGGCTGTGGGAATTTGCCGAAGAAATGCGTTCGGCCGTTAAGGCGGCTCGGGCGGACGTGACGGTGGAACACCAGTTTTCGATGATCACTTCCCCCTGGGTCAACGCCTCCACCGAACTGCTGGCGGACGCCGTGGACTACTGCGGCGGGGATTATTACGGCGGGTATCTTCAGCAGACCTTTATCAATAAGTATTACCGCAGCGTATCTCCGGCGCTGCCCTTTGTGTACCATACATCACGCTGTGAGCCGGAGCTGAGGTATCATACGACCACAAAAACAGAGGAGCAGCTGATCCTGCATGTCATCACCGCCCTGATCCATGACGGTGCCTTTCTCCTGGTGGACGCCATTGATCCCGACGGGAGGTTTAATGAAAAAGTGTACCGCGGCCTAATGAAAAAAGTGTATGCGGTCACCAAGCCTTTTGAGGAATACGCGGGCGGCCGTCCGCTGGCCGACGCCGCGATCCTTTTTCCCTCCAGGGCAAAATATGATCCGCGGGAAGGCCCCTTTGCCATCAGCTGCGATCCCTACGGCGGTGATGAATACCTTTCCGCCAAGCTGAAGATGGCGGGGATCCTGCGGGAATCCCATATTCCCTTCGACGTGATCCCCTCCCGCCGCCTTTCATCACCCGGCTGCCGACTGCTGATCCTGAGTTTTGTTCCGCGCCTCAGTGATGAGGAGATGGAAAGGATCGGGCAATTTGTCAGGGACGGGGGAAAGCTGTATGTGTCAGGCCCGGTGGGTCATCCCCTGCTGGAGGAGATGCTGGGGATACGGTGCGGGGGGTGGACCGACGAAAGGTTCACCTATATGACACCGGCATTTGAAGGCGCGCTCCCGGGATTTGACGGTACATCTCCGCTGACCGTGGACGGGCCGCAACTGAACGCTGAACTGCGGACGGAGGATGCCTGCGTGGAAGCGGTGCAGACCTTGCCATGGGTCAGGTCCGGGACCGAGCAATTTGCCGCCATTCATTCCGATCCCCCGGGCAGGCCGGGCACAGCGCCGGCTGTTGTCCGGCGGAAGGTGGGAAAAGGCGAAGTGCTGTGGACGGCGGCATGCCTCGAAAAGGAGCGGCCGTATATGTCCCGCCTGGCGGTGAGACACCTGATCCGGTCGCTGAAAGGCGAAGGAGACCTGGAATGTGAAGCGCCAGGACGGGTCGAGGTGCTCCGATGGGTGAAGGAGGGCAGGGAATACCTGGCCTTTGTGAACGAGCAGGAGGAGATGCCCGTCAGCCCTGCCTGTGATATCACTCTTTCCCTGAAGGGCGAAAAAAAACGTCTTCGGGAGCTTCCTGCGGGAGGTATCCTCTCCGGAAGGAGCGTGGACGGGCGGACATATTTTGAGATCGACAGGGTCCGCCTTTTCAGGATATTCCATGTCCTGGGCCCCGATGAAAACGATTGAAGAGATAAAGTGTCAAAAGAAACATCGTAAGACGGAGGAAAGCATGAAGATCAGCGAGAGGCTTGAAACCATTCTGAAAGCGGCGGTGGAAAACCGCGAGGCTGCGGGCATCAGCGTGCTGGTGCGCAAAAACGGGCGGGACGCGGCGTACGCCGCTTATGGTTACGCGGACATCGAAGGCGGGAAAAGCGTGGAGAGGGATACCATTTTCCGCCTCTACAGCCAGTCCAAGCCCATCACCGCGGCGGCGGTGATGATCCTGTGCGAACGGGGAATCATCGATCTGATGGATCCGGCGGAAAAATTCCTGCCCGGCTTCCGTAATCAGAAGGTATGCCGGGATGGCCTCCTTGTGCCCGCCGAACGGCCGGTCAATATCCGCGACCTGCTGGGGATGACAGCCGGGCTGTGCTATCCCGACGCGGATATCGCCGGGCAATATGCCGCCCGGGTATTCGATGAAAACCAAAGGATGATGGACGCCGGGGAAGCCGGATGGGACACCGTCGAATTCTGCGACCGCCTGGGCCGGCAGCCGCTGGCGTTTCAGCCGGGAGCCCACTTCCGTTATTCCACATGCGCCGATGTGCTGGGAGCCGTCGTTGAGGTGGCTTCGGGCAGGAAGTTTTCCGCTTTCCTGCGGGATGAGCTCTTTGAACCCCTGGGAATGAAGGACACGGCCTTCTGGGTGCCGGAGGAAAAGCGCGCCCGTTTTGCGCGCTGCTATGTCCGCGGCGCGGAGGGGCTGACCGAGTGGAAGGGCCGCAACCTGTGCTGCGGGGATTATTCCAGGCAGCCCGCTTTTGAAAGCGGCGGCGCGGGCCTGGTGAGCACCCTGGACGACTATGCCCGATTCGCCGATATGCTCCTGGGAGAAGGCGAGACCGGCGGAAAACGCATCCTGAGCCCGGAATCGGTGCGTTTCCTGACCTCTCCCCAGCTGATGCCCACGCCTCAAAAGGACATGTGGGACAGCCTTTGGGGCTGCGGATACGGAAAGCTGATGCGGGTCATGCTGGACCCGGGCCGCTTTGCGGGATTCGCAAGGACGGGCGAATACGGCTGGGACGGCTGGCTCGGCAGTTATTTTGCCAATTTCCCCGAAGAGAAGATGACCTTCCTGATGATGGAGAACACCACGGATACCGGCACGGCCGCCGTGACGCGCAAATTGCGCAACGCGGTCCTGGCGGCGGAAAGCATGGGGGAGATTTGATGGACGGAAACGGACCGGGAAGGCTTTCCCTGATCGTGACGGACCTGGACGGCTGCCTGCTGGATTCCCGGGGGCGGATGCCCGGCGATTTTATGCACGTCGTCGACGCCTGCGAAAAAGCGGGGATTATCCTGTGCGCCTGCAGCGGGCGGGCCGTGGAGGGCGTCACCACGCCGCTGGGGGAAGCCGCGTCCCATATGGCGCTGATCACCGACAACGGAGCCCGGATATGGATGGGAGGGGAACTGCGTTTCGTACGCACCATTCCCAGGGATCTTTGGATGCGGGTGGTCACGGAGGGCCGCAGGCATCCGGGCCTGGTGGTCATCCTGACCACGCGCTGGGGCGCGTTCACCGACGCGGCCATGCCCTATGACGCGGAGACGGAGCGGGAACTGGTGAAGTTCTATCCGTCGTGGAAGGTTCTGGACGCCGCGTCCTTCGATGGCGATGTGATCAAGGTGTCCCTGATGTATATGGACGACATAGAAAAAAACATCCTGCCTTATTTTATGCCGCTGGAGGACAGGGGCCTGGACGTCAAATGTACCGCTTATACCTGGATGGACATCGGGCAGAAGGGCATCAGCAAGGGGACCGGCATCGCGGATCTGCAGCGTCTGACGGGCGTCGGGAAGGCGGAAACGGCGGTCTTTGGGGACTACCTGAACGACATCCCGATGGCAGCCGTGGCCAGGTGGTCCTTTGCCCCGGCCAATTCCCATCCGGAGGTGAAAAAAGTCTTCACTCACCTGATCGCCGATCACGACACCTGGAGTGTCAGCCGCGCCATCCTGGCCCTTGCGGAGGGACGGATGCCGGAGGCTTCCCCTGCCGCCGCGCTCCGAAGACCGGCAATACATACCGCCGACGCGTTCCGGGGCGATCCGGACAGGATTCGCGACGGGGAAGAGGAAGAAGAAGGCCCGGAGCGTACCTACCGGGACGGCGGGGCCGTCAACGAATGCTGGCATTCGGGGGAATGGTGAGAAGCAAAAACGATAACAGCAAAAAAACAGAGCCCGGCGGCTCTGTTTTTTTGCGTGTGAAAAGGATGTTACGGGTACATGGAAGGGGTGCTGACGAACATTGCTTCGGAGATGCACACGTCGTTCGGGAATTTTTCGCCGGTATAGATGGAAAGGATCCTCAGGCGGACGCCGGTGACGTTCCGGTGCGGGCCGAGGTTGATGATCTGCTGGGTTTTTGAATCGCCGACGGTGAAGGAGATTTCGTCGGTGTAATACGAGGAACCCGCGTACCGGAAGGAAACGGCGAGGCCGCGGACGCGGCTGTTGCGGTAGTACTGGTCATATCCGGAGGTGATCTTCCAGAAGCCGTTCTTCATCCAGATTTCGTCGATGTTCACCGCGGAGGAGAAGTTGAAATAGCAGCAGCACTGTCCCAGGGGCGAGCGGGTGGTGGAAAACTGCCAGGCGGTGGGCTCGAGGCCGTCGATCATCTTTTCAGGAAGATAGGCATAGGGATCCTTGGAGCTTGTGATATAGGAATCGGCGCCGGCGGAGGAGACGACGGCCTGCCGTTTGTCCGGGCGGCCGGGAATGGAGCGGTAGCCCGTAGAGGTATCGGAGCCCCAGCTGCCGGAGAGACTGCTCGTGGGCGTCCATGCGCGGCGACGGGGATTGGATACGCGGCTGTCGGAGAATTCCACCTGGGCGTAGCCGTTTTCGACGTCATAGATCGTTACCTCGACGCCGGAGGGGATGTCGTATTTCGACGAGGCGTAATTGGTACCGGGGCCCCAGTAGGCTGTGGCGGAATACCGCATGGTGGCGGAGCCCATCGGGTATTCGTCGGGAACGGTATTGATGTTTACGTTGACGCGCTTGAGACCGGTGTACGCCCGGTAGCTTTTTCCGCCGGAGGAGAACTCCACCTGGACCCACCAGATATCGTTCTGATTGTCCCAGGAGCGGGACAGGACCCGGACGGAGACAGAGGAATAATTGGAGGTGAAGAAGGTGCCGGGCTCGTCGTACCAGGTTCCCGGACCGGTGCGGGTGGCCAGGCGCATGAGAAGTCCCGCTTTGGTCCCGTAACCCGCGGCAAAAGCCGGAACGGCTGCGGAGAGCATGACGAGGACCGCGGCCAATGCGGCCAGTGTTCTGCGGAACAAGTTCCTGTGTGTCATCGGAAAGTCCCCCTTTTTATGGATGGTATTGAAGCCGGAATATATTGACGCCAAATGATTTGTTTGGATATATTTTATCATTTATATACCACGGATGTCAAACGGAGGATCAGGCAGGCAAAAACAGACGCGAAAAGAAGACGTAAAAAAAGAAAAACGCCCTCCCGGACGGGAGGGCGCGCTGTAAAAACTTTCGGATCAGGCCTTCTTCGCCTTGATGGCTGCCTGGGCGGCGCTCAGGCGGGCGATCGGGACGCGGAAGGGAGAGCAGGAAACGTAATCCAGACCGATGGCATCGCAGAACTCGATGGAGGACGGATCGCCGCCATGCTCGCCGCAGATGCCGCAGTGCAGGGAGGGACGGGTCTTGCGGCCCAGGGTGACGGCCATATCCATCAGCTTGCCGACGCCCACGGTGTCCAGCCTGGCAAAGGGATCGAATTCGTAGATCTTGTTGTCGTAATAGCTCTTGAGGAACTTGCCGGCGTCGTCGCGGCTGAAGCCGAAGGTCATCTGGGTGAGGTCGTTGGTGCCGAAGCAGAAGAACTCGGCTTCCTTGGCGATCTCGTCCGCGGTCAGGGCGGCGCGCGGGATTTCGATCATGGTGCCAACCTCGTATTCCAGCTTGGTGCCGGAGGCGGCGATGATCTCATCGGCGGTCTTGACGACGATGTCCTTGACGAACTTGAGTTCCTTTACCTCGCCGACCAGCGGGATCATGATCTCGGGCAGCACCTTGTATTCGCTGTGGCGGGCCTGAACGGCCAGGGCGGCCTTGATCACGGCGGCGGTCTGCATCTTGGCGATCTCGGGATAGGTGACGGTCAGGCGGCAGCCGCGGTGACCCATCATCGGGTTGAACTCGTGGAGGCTGGCGATGACCTGCTTGATGTAGGCAACGCTCTTGCCCTGGGCCTTGGCGAGGGCTTCGATGTCCTCCTCTGAGGTGGGAACGAATTCATGCAGCGGGGGATCCAGGAAGCGGATGGTAACGGGATAGCCGCCCAGCGCTTCGAAGAGGCCCTCGAAGTCGCTCTGCTGCATGGGCTCGATCTTGGCCAGGGCAGCCTCGCGCTCCTCAACGGTCTCGGCGCAGATCATCTCGCGGAAGGCGCCGATCCTGGCGGGCTCGAAGAACATATGCTCGGTGCGGCACAGGCCGATGCCCTGCGCGCCGAAAGCGGCGGCCTGCCTGGCATCCTTCGGGGTGTCGGCGTTGGTGCGGACGCCCAGCCTCTTGTACTTGTCGCTCAGCTCCATGATGCGGCCGAAGTAACCGCTGTTGGGATCGGCGGGGACCGTGGGAATCAGTTCGCCGTAGATGTTGCCGGTGGAGCCGTCCAGGGAGATCGCGTCGCCCTCGTGATAGGTGCGGCCGGCCAGGGTGAACTGCTTGTTTTCCTCGTCCATCTTGATATCGCCGCAGCCGGATACGCAGCAGGTGCCCATACGCAGCAGGTGCCCATGCCGCGGGCCACAACGGCCGCGTGGCTGGTCTGGCCGCCGCGGACGGTCAGGATGCCCTGGGAGAACTTCATGCCTTCGATGTCTTCGGGGCTGGTTTCCAGACGCACCAGGACCACTTTTTCGCCCTTCTTGCCATGCGCGACGGCATCCTCGGCGGTGAAGACGACGGTGCCGGCGGCAGCTCCGGGTGAGGCGGCGATGCCCTTGCCGACGGGAACGGCCTTCTTGAGGGCTTCGGTATCGAAGGTGGGATGCAGCAGCATATCCAGGGACTTGGCGTCGATCTGCATCAGGGCTTCTTCTTCGGTGATCATGCCTTCGTCGATCAGGTCGCAGGCAATCTTGATGGCGGCGGTGGCGGTGCGCTTGCCGCTGCGGCACTGCAGCATGTAGAGCTTGCCGTTTTCAACGGTGAACTCCATGTCCTGCATGTCGCGGTAGTGGTCTTCCAGCTTGCCGCACACGTCGATGAACTGCTTGTAGGCCTCGGGGAACTTTTCGGCCATCTGGGTGATGGGCATGGGGGTGCGAACGCCGGCCACCACGTCTTCGCCCTGGGCGTTGGTGAGGAATTCACCCATCAGTTCCTTGGCGCCGGTGGCGGGGTTGCGGGTAAAGGCGACGCCGGTGCCGGAATTGTCGTTCAGGTTGCCGAACACCATGGGCATCACGTTGACGGCAGTGCCCCAGGAATAGGGGATGTCGTGGTCCATGCGGTACACGTTTGCGCGGGGGTTGTCCCAGGAACGGAACACGGCGCGGATGGCTTCGTACAGCTGCACCTTCGGGTCAGAGGGGAAGTCGGTCCCCAGCTGCTTTTTGTATTCGGCCTTGAACTGGTTGGCCAGCTCCCTCAGGTCGGCGGCGGTCAGCTCGGTGTCAAAGGTGACGCCCTTTTCGTTCTTCATGGCGTCGATGAGCTGCTCGAAATATTTCTTGCCCACTTCCATGACCACGTCGGAGAACATCTGGATGAAGCGGCGGTAGCAGTCATAGACGAAGCGCTCGAACTTGGGATCGGGGTTGCCCTTGATCATGGCGGCGACGACGTCGTCGTTGAGGCCCAGGTTCAGGATGGTATCCATCATGCCGGGCATCGAGGCGCGGGCGCCGGAGCGGACGGAAACCAGCAACGGGTTTTCAAGATCGCCAAACTTCTTGCCGTTGATCTCTTCCATCTTGGCGACGTTCTGCATGATCTCGTCCATAATCTCGTCGTTGATCTTGCGGCCGTCGTCATAGTACTGGGTGCAGGCTTCGGTGGTGATGGTGAAGCCCTGGGGGACGGGCAGGCCGATGTTGGTCATTTCGGCCAGGTTAGCGCCCTTTCCGCCCAGCAGGTTCCGCATGTCCTTGTTTCCCTCGGTAAACAGGTACACATACTTCTTGTGCATTGGCAATCAGACTCCTTTCGGGATGTGGATCATCACTGGATCTTTTTTATGGGGAAAGATCCCCCAATACTTAAATTATACAATATATGCCCGTATTTGGCAAGTGCGGTGGGAAACGGAATTTGGGGGGCCGAAGGGTATAAGCGGCGTCAATGGCGGCTTTTTGCGCGGGGATGAGCCGGGGAAAAAAGAAACGCCCCGGGAAGCGTTTTTTGACGCGCTTCGGGGCGTGACGGTCAGCGGATGACGAAAGAAGGATCGGAAGTCGGCCGGTCCGCGATCATGACGATATCGCCGATCCTTCTCCCGCCGCTGTAGGGCGTTGAAAAAATCCTTCCGTTGAACCACAGGACGCTGCTCTGACCGCCGTCCAGGTTGTAGGCGGCTTTGCATCCGAGCTCTTCCATGAGCGCCGCCAGCTCCTTAAGGTTCAGTCCGGTGGACCTCCGGCCTTTTTCCAGGGCCGAATCCACCCCGCGGCCGTCCACCTGGACAAAGCAGTAATGGCCCGGCTCGAAATATCCGATGACGCTGCGGGGATTGGCGGGATAGACGTTGGAATTGAACTTTTCCAGGGCGTGTCCCCCGGCGTCCAGCAGCGCGGGGCCGAACAGGAAAACCTGCCATACGCCGGGATCGTTCGCAAATTCCCGCTGCAGGGCGGCCATATCGCACTCCGTTGCGATAAAGGTACGCATCACGCCGTTTCGGTAAAGGACGCACAGATCCCGCCGGGGACTGACGGTGTTCCGGAGGACTTCGCCGTTGCCGACGATCATCCCGGAGGACAGGCTGGCCCCGGAATCGCCGGTGATGGCGAGGACCGCGCCGTTCCTTTCGGCAATCGCGCCGATCCTTTCGGAGGAGGTTTTCCACTTGTCTCCTCCGAAAGCCCGGCGGAAGCAGTCGGTGCCGGCGATGCGGATATCACAGATATACACGTCGGAATGCCCGTACCACCGGGACGAGATTTCGATGCTGACGTAATCGGAAACATAGCTGTTTTCGTCCCATACGGGCTCGTTTTCCGTTACCTCAAAGTCGGAAGCGTCCCAGTCCGCCCCGGCCGCGCGGAGAAAGAGCGGAAAAGGGAAAACGGCGGAAAGGACGGCGCAAAGGGCGAGGACGGAAAGAATCGTCCGGCGGACGGGAAAAAAGACGCGCATCCCTTGCATCCCCTTCACCTGGGCAGCTCGATCACGGGATCGCTCTGCTGCTTTGGCCGGTAAACGCAGAATTTGCGCCCGATGCACTGCACGGGGGCGGCGCCGGTCCTTAAGCACAGTTCCGTGCATACTTCCCTGGCGCCCATGGGGGCTTCCTTCTGGACGGAGCATTTGATCAGCTCGCGGGCTTCCAGAAGATTTTCGCATTCCCTGACGGTGTTCTCCGTTACGCCGTCCTTGCCGATGAAAAGGGTTGGCTCCATGGTGTTGCACATGGACCGTAAAAACGCGCGCTGACGGGAATTGATGTCGGTCATAGGTATTTCCTCCTCATTGTATATCGCCGGATGCCGTTATTCGATGAAATCGAATTCCATGCCGCCCATGCGGACGGTGCTTCCTTCGCCGGCGCCGGCGGAGCGAAGGGCGTCGATGATGCCGCTCTGCCGCATGATGCGGTGGAACCAGCTGACGCTTTCCTCATCGTCGAAATTGACGCTGGAGATCAGCTGCTCCGCCCCGCGGCCTTCCACAACGAATACGCCTTCGTCCTTTGCGACGCTGAAGCCGCCCTGTTCCTCCAGGGCGTCGGGCGCCAGTTCTTCCTCGCGGAAGGGTTCGCTTTCGGGCAGGGAGGCGAGGGTGCGGGCCACTTCCGCCATCAGGCTGTCCACGCCCATGCCCGTCGCCGCGGAGATGGGAAAGACCTTCGCGTCCGGACCCACATGATCACGGATCATCCGAAGGCCCTCCTCGCCGTCGCCCAGGTCCATTTTGTTGGCGGCGATGATCTGGGGCTTTTCGGAAAGGGAACCGTATTTTTTCAGCTCCGCGTTGAGGATGTCCAGGTCCTCGGAAGGGATGCGGCCCTCGATGCCCGACGCGTCCACCACGTGGATCAGAAGGCGGGTCCTCTCCACGTGCCTGAGGAATTCGTATCCCAGGCCCACGCCTTCGCTGGCACCTTCGACGATGCCCGGGATGTCCGCCATGACAAAATCGGCGTCGTGAACCCGGGCAATCCCAAGGTTGGGCGTCAGGGTGGTGAAATGGTAATTGGCGATCTTCGGCCGGGCCGAGGTGACCCGGGAGAGCAGGGTGCTTTTGCCCACGTTGGGGAAGCCGATGAGGCCCACGTCCGCGATGGACTTGAGCTCCAGGATGAATTCCCTGGCCTCGGTGCGGATGCCGGGCTTGGCAAAATTGGGGGCCTGGCGGGTGGGCGTGGCGAAATGCATGTTGCCCCATCCGCCCCGGCCGCCCCGCAAAAGGACCTTCTGCCTTCCTTTTTCGTACATATCGGCGCAGACGGTGCCGGTCTTTTTGTCCCGGACCACGGTGCCCACGGGCACTTTGATGATCAGGTTTTCCCCGTTTTTGCCGATCCTGCGGGAGGACGCGCCGTCCTGCCCGTTCTGGGCCTCGTATTTGGAATGAAAGCGGAAATCCAGGAGCGTGTGCATGTTGCTGTCCGCAAGCAGGATCACATCCCCGCCCCGTCCGCCGTCGCCGCCGTCCGGTCCGCCGTTCTGGACGAATTTTTCCCGATGGAATGATACGCAGCCGTTGCCGCCGTTGCCGGCCTTTGCCGTCAGCGGGGCACGGTCCACAAATGCCGCCATGCTGTCCTCCGTTCGCGTTCGCCGCGGGCCGCGGCGCATTGAAATAACCAAAGGCTAAAAAAATCCCGCGCTCATGAAGCGCAGGACCAGTATACCATCAATTGAAGGGATTTTGCAATCCGATGCCGCGCTTTTACTTCCTGTCGGTCCAGACATACCACATGGCGCCGTCGGTCTGGAGATGGACGGTGTAGAAAATAAAAACCCTGGGGATGTTCAGCCGGTCCAATTGCTCGTCGTATTTCCCCACGTTGGATTTGTCGTTGGTGATGACGACCAGGCCGGGGGATACCCTGTCCAGGAATTCGGCCACATTGGTAGTGATTCCGTGATGGGGGCTTTTCATGATGTCGGCGTCCAGGGCGTCCCCGAAGTTGTCGCAGAGCCAGTGCTGCGTGATTCCGGCGATGTCCGCGGTGAGGAAAACGGAAGCGTCCTTGTAGCGGAGCATCACCGAGGCGCTCTGGTCGTTCATGCTCAGCCCGTCGGAGGTATTCCGGAAGACGGTCAGTTCCGCGTCACCTACGCGGATGACATCGCCAGTCGAAACTTTTTCATGGGGAATCTCCTTTTCCTCAAGGAGGCTGAGCAGGGGCTTCCAGAGGGTCCAGGCGTCATTTTCGTCGTAGGGACTGTAGAACCTGCCCACCGGGAACCCGCGCTTGATCAGCCGCTGCTGGATTTCCAGGTGGTCGTCGTGGGCGTGGGTCAGGAACATATAGTCCAGGTGATCGATGCCGTGTTCCTCAAAATAACTGTTGACGAAATCGAACCGGATGGTCTCGCCGCCGTCAAGAAGCATCGTTTCGCCGCGGCTTGTGATCAGGACGCAGTCCCCCTGGCGGATCCCCAGGAAATCCACCTGCAGAAGCTCCGTCCCTTCCGGGAAGGGGCTTTCGGTCACATAGGTCACGTCCTCAAAGGGCGCGCTGCCTGATTCATCGCGGAAAACGATGGGCAGATGACCGGACGCGGACGCGACCCGGGCAGAAAAAAAGAAAAAGGAACCGAGAACAAAAAGAAGGGAGAGAATACGGGCGCGGGAGGGAAGGACTTTTTTCAAAACGGGCCTCCTGAAAAACATAAGGATTCCTGACAGGCTCTCATTATATCCGAAAAAAGTAAAAAGCTCAATGCGGAAAGATAAAAAACAGAGATGTGAAAAGAGGTTGTGACGGACCGGGTGCCCGGCAATAACGGATGGCCGGAAACGGGCGGCCGCCGCATCCATCGCGTCGGGCAATGACGTCTGTTTCCCGGAGGGTTATCCGCAGGGTTTCGTCCGCGTTCTTTTGGATTGCGGAGACGATGCGCCCATGACCCGGTCTCCTTCCGGATCTGCCCTTTGTCCCGGACGGCGTCACGCTGTCCGTTTATCAGGTTCCCGGATCCGGGCGGAAATATTTTTATTTTACTGTTGCAAATCCCGTGAAAAGCGTGTATAATACCTAATTGGCACATCCTTGCGCCGCAGGGATTGCGGCGCCATACGTCCATGAGGAGGTGAAAGAAATGAACAAGTACGAACTGGTGTACATCATCGACACTGCTGTGGAGGATGAAGCCCGTAAAGCCCTCATCGATCGCTTCAATGGCATCATCACCGAAGCCGGCGGTACGGTGGACAAGGTCGAGGAATGGGGCAAGCGCCGTCTGGCTTACGCCATCGATTACAAGACCGAAGGCTACTACGTGCTGGTGAACTTCTCTTCCGGGGCCGACCTGCCCCTGGAGCTGGAGCGCAACATGAAGATCAACGACAAGGTGCTTCGTTACCAGACCATCCGTGTGCTGGAACGCAAGGTCGGCATCAAGCCCCGCGCGCCTCGTCCCATGCCCGCCGCCGAGACCGCTCCCGTCGCGGAAGCTGCTCCCGCCGAAGAGGCTGCCCCCGCTGACAACGCAGAATAAGCGGAGGACGATTTATGAACAAACTGACGATCATTGGCAATCTGACCCGCGATCCGGAACTGAGGAGCCTTTCCTCGGGCATCCAGGTCTGCACCTTTACGGTGGCTGTCAACCGCCGCAACAGGTCCCAGAACGCGGACAACGGCCAGCCCGAGGCGGATTTTTTCCGCGTCAGCGCGTGGCGTCAGCTGGGTGAAAACTGCGCCCGGTATCTGTCCAAGGGCCGCAAGGTGTGCGTGATCGGTCCCGTGAGCGTGAACACCTATACAGGCAACGACGGCAACATGCACGCCAGCCTGGAAGTGACCGCCGACGACGTGGAATTCCTCTCTTCCCGCTCCGAAACGGGCGATGCGGCGCCTGCCCAGAACGCGGCGGCTCCCGCCCCGAAGCCTGCGGCTCCCGCCGGCAACTATGTACGGGTGGACGAGGAAGAATTGCCCTTCTAATTTGTTCAGCATTTCTGCACCGCTTACAAAGCGGGCCTTCAGGAAGGAATTGATACCTTCTAATGATCCGATGAAGGAGGAAAACCGACATGTCCGAAGATCGTGGTGAAAAACGGCCCCGTCCCCGCGGACGCAAGCCCCATCGCAAGGTGTGCGACTTCTGCGTCAGCAAGATCGAATATATCGATTACAAGGATGTCAACCGGCTTCGCCGTTATGTCAACGAGCGCGGCAAGATTCTGCCCCGCCGTATGACCGGCAACTGCGCCAAACATCAGCGCCAGCTGTCCGAGGCTGTCAAGCGCGCCCGTGCCATCGCGCTGATGCCCTACACCGTGGACTGATCAAAAGCCAAAGAAAAAAGCTTCCGGGCAGCCGGAGGCTTTTTCTTTGGCTTTTTCCGCGTTTACGGGGGATAACGGGGCCCCTTTTCAGCTTTCCTCGCCAAGGACCGAACGAATATAGCCGTTGAGGATTTCGACGATGCGGGCGTTTTTCCCGCCCCGCATGACCACCACGTCGGCGTCGGTTATATAATTGCGGACGTACTTGTCGTACATCGGCTTGACAGTGGAGGTGTACTGTTCGGCGATGCTGTTGATGTCCCTTCCGCGCTCCAGAATGTCCCGCTGGATGCGGCGCAGGAGGCAGATGTCCGGATCGACCGACACATACAGCTTCAGGAACATTTTCTGCAAAAGCCGCTTGTCAAAAAAGGAGTGGATCCCTTCCAGGATCAGTACGTCCGCCGGCTGGATAATCTCGTCGGTGTCGCAGCGGGCGTGCAGGGCAAAGTCGTAGGCCTTTTTGCGGATGGGCTGGCCCGCAAGGAGCGAGCATACGTCCTCATACAGCGCGTCATGGTCAAAAATGCCCGGCTCGTCGTAATTCAGCCTGGCGCGCTCCTCAAAGGTCATGTCCGGATGGTTGACGTAATAGGAATCTTGCTGGAGTACCACCACGCTGGCGCGGACGTCGTTTGTCAGTTCCCTGGCCAGGGTGCTTTTGCCGCTGCCGGACGCGCCGCATATGCCGATAAAGATCATACCGCAGTCCCTCCCCGGATGAACTCGTTTTTTCCAATGCAAAGATACACGAAAAAACAGAATCGGTCAAGAGCGTGACGGATGCCGGAACAAAAAATCGGCGCGCAAAAGGTATGCGCTCCCGGGATGTCCCCGGGTTCAGGCTAAAATTTCGGGAGGACTCTTGACGGGAAGAGCGTGTTGTGATAAACTGTTTTCTGTTCATGAGAGGCGCGCCTGACCCGCCGTTTCCCGGAACAGCCCGAAAGGGTACAACCGAAGATGGAGAAGTCGCCTAGCTTGGTCGAGGGCGCACGACTGGAAATCGTGTAACCTGTAAAAGGGTTCGAGAGTTCGAATCTCTCCTTCTCCGCCACAGAATATAGTGTTTGGGCGCACAGCCTGAACACTATATTTTGTTATTTGCAACTGTTTGGAAAAGGATCGCTTTTTCCGGAACCGTGCAGCCTGAAATCGGGGAAAATCGTGTTGCCTGAATGCGGACGGTCGCAGCTATATCAGTTTATGGCGACTGAACGAGCAGGACGACCCTGAACATGCCGGATGACTTGAGATTCACTTAACGCCCTGCAGGGTCCGTTTTTTTGGGGCTCTGCAGGATTTTTTCTTTTTGGATTTCTATGGTATGATAAGAGGCGATGGCGGACTGCCCATTTGAACGGACTGTGGCAGATAACCTTTCTCATGCCGAGGCAGCGATCCGATCCGGGCGTTTTGATCCATCCGACTGCGAGCCGGAGACATTCGGACCGGGCGGATTTGAGAATCCGAGGGCTCTTCTGGATTGGCTGAAAGAAAACCTTCCGCCGCAGGATCGTACGGTAACGCACGGAGACTTCTGTCTGCCGAATATGTTCACGGACGGGAAACGGTTTACGGGTTTTATTGATGTGGGAAATGTTGGGGCCAATGACCGATGGATGGATCTGGCGCTGGGCTGGCGGAGCCTGAAGCACAACAGTGATGGTCACTACGGAAAAGTCTATCCGAATATTGATCCGGATGATCTGTTCCGCGCAGTCGGAGTTACAAAGGATGAAGAGAAGCTCCGGTATTATATTCTGCTTGATGAATTGAACTGATGGAAACTGCTTTCGGGAGGGAAATATGGTTTATTACAGTGATGACGCGCTGGTGATCCGCAATATGGAAGAATCGGACGCCCAAATCTTTACCGATGAAGAGACAGCGCAGGGGTGGCATCCGGATATCTCCAAGTACCGGACAAGACTCAGGGATCAGGCTGAAGGAAAATGTATCTCACTGACGGCTGTGTATGAAGGGCATCCGGCCGGTTATATCAATGTCTACTTAACAGGTCTTGGCGGCGCGTTTAAGGGAAAGGGCTGGCCCGAGATTGTTGACTTTGGCGTATTGGAAAAATACCGGAGAAGAGGAATCGGAGGCAAACTGATGGACGCGGCCGAACAGATTGCCGGACAATATGCAGATACCGTCTGGCTCGGCGTCGGCCTTCACAGCGGTTATGGAAGCGCCCATCGGATGTATGTTAAACGGGGGTATATCCCGGACGGCACAGGCGTATGGTATCAGGGCAAGCACTGTGAGCAATATGAAACAGAAATTGAAAACGATGACGATCTCCAGCTTTTCTTTTCCAAAGAGCTATGCGTGACCAACCCGGAGGCTGAACAGAGATGAGAACTCTTTTTGAAATGGATAAAAAGGATTACAGCGGGTGCACCCATATAATAAGATGATGTTTGAACGTGAAGCCCGGGTTCTGGAAATGTTACAGAGAGGGAGGTCTGAAAACCATGAAATATGCTTATTCTGAGATGCCCGAATCCATGAAAGGCAACTATGCCGATGTTTCGAGGGCCTGGGGTTTCTGCTGGAAGGAATTCGTAATGACGGTACCATCGCCGATGTTTCTGGTGACGACATACAAGGCGAACGGCCTGACCAACGCGTGTATGCAGTCCTGGTCCGCCTTTACCAGCGCCAATCATGGGAAAGGGTATTATGCGATTCTCGGAAGCGTAAATAAGGGCGGCCATCTGTACAGCACACTGAAAGAAAAGCGGGAGGCCGTGATCAACTTCTTTTCCGCAGATATCTATGATGCCTGCATGGCCACGATCAGGCATAACGAAGCCGAAGCGGACGAAATCTCCGCGGCCGGGTTAACGGCGGAACCCGCCGTTTGGGTGGATGCGCCGATGGTCCGGGAATGCTTCATGAACCTGGAATGCCGGTATGTCTGGGAAAAAGAAATTGTTCCGGGAGACGATCATGTGATGATTTGCCTGGAAGTAATCGGGGCTCATATTGACGAGACGTATCTGGCGGACAAGACAGGAGAAAAAGGCCTCCTGTACAATATCCATTACCAGCTGAATCCGGAACGGATCGGGAAGACAAATCATGATTACGCGGGCGTGATTGTGAAGAAGATCGATATGGGAGAATACTGACAGACGGACAGAACGGTTCGCGTATCAGCAAAAGCGCCGGTGATCGGAGATGACCGTAAAAGGCTGCAGGTTTGCAATACCGCGGCCGAAACGGCCGGGGAGGCGGAGCCCGCAAAACATCAGATCGAAATGAAAGTCGTTCCGTTTTATATTGACAGCCCGGAAAACAGCATTCCGGGCGGCTTCACGCTGTATTTTGCCGACGGAGTAAAGGACCTGCCTTATGTTGAACTGACCGACTGGATCGGAATGATGAATGAGCTTGTTCCATCCGCAAGCCCCGTCCTGAACGCCGATTACCACATTGACATGGCCGTCGATGAGGAAGACGGCCTGGTCACCATGATGCGCGAGAACGAAAGCTTTATGACCGTCGATTTCGTATCCGGCTCCGTCGTCTGGAACGATTACTGCGCGTTCATCCAGGAAGCCAACGGTCCTTATCAGGATCTGGCCTGCATTCCCCCCGCGGATAGGAACGGACAGCCGAACCTGCTGGCCGCTGCCGCCATCCGCTCGAAACACAGCGCTTTCACCGGCGTCAGTCTCAGCGACTACGGTATTCCCATGATCGCGCAGGACGGGAAGTATCTTCTGCCCATGCAGACCCTTTCGGCTTTCATGCTTTATCCGTATTTCCTGTCGATGTACTGCAATCGGGAATGCGTGATGCTTTCGGCCGTAATGGAGATGAAACCGCCTGTCGACGAAGTGACCGATGACCTGATGGCGCTGGTCACCCCTGAAATGAGAGCCCGGGCGGAGATGATGAATCTGTCAGAAGAGGAAACCTTCGGGACTTTACTGAATATGGTAAAAACATGGTGCTGGACCTGAGCATCAACAGCGATACCATCGCCTGGTTCCTCGGCTACGCCCAGGTCTCTGTCTGCGACACGTTCAGCGGCGCAGAAACCACAACGGTTTACCGGGCGGATGTGAACCTGGATCATCAGTATGACGAAAAGGACAGCATATCGCACCTGCGCCTGTTCTGCCTGATCTTTCCGGCGCCCTTCTCCTGCGCGAACCTTGTCCCATGGGCCTTCAAGGAGGACGGCCGGGTGACGTTGCTGGGCCGTGTGACCGGCGGCGGCAGCTGCGTAGTCCAGCCCATGACCACCGCCTGGGGTACCAGCTTTCAGATCTCCGGCAGCAAGCGGATCTGCTTTCTGAAAAACGGCGCGTATTACGACGTGGATCGGGGCGTGGAACCGGACTTCATCACCATGTCCTATGAGAATTTCTATGACCGCGAGGCTCTGGCGAACTATATTGACAGCCTGTTCTGACCCTTTGTCCCCGGCGGATACGGGGGACGCGGAAGATCCTTCGGCGGGGACGAATCAGCGCGCGGATCATATACCCCTTATGCTTCCAAACCGAGGAACGCGCGGTCGCTCAGGCCGTCCAGCTTAAGGACCGCCATGGCGTAGACCTGCATGAACCTGACGATGTGTTCCCAGTCCTCGCTTTCGTCGCACTGATGGTAATCCCCGTGTCCCTGCGGAAAGATGTGCCCGGGGAATTCCCTTCCGGGCATGCCCGGGCCATATCCCAGGGCGTTGGGGAGGAGGGAGGCGTAATTTCCGCCTGTCATGACGAAGGGTTCGGCGGGATCGCCGGTCACATTCCGGTATACGCCCGTCAGGATGCGCACCAGCGGATGGTCCCTTCGGAAAAAGCAGGGACGGCGTACGGAAACGCGCCGGCACGCAATACCGCGCTCCAGCGCGGCGGCCCGCGCTTTTTCAAGCGCGTTGTCCGGATCGCAGGTTACCGGCAGGACGCTGTATACGTCCACGGTCAGTTCCCCGTGATCCCAGTTCATCTGAGTCGGCCTGGCTTTCAGCGGGCCCGATTCCCCGTCGCGCAGAGCGATGCCCATCGCCTCCTCCGAGGACAAAAGCCGGGCAAGCGAGCGCAGTGCGGGGGCGGAGGAAGGAAGCGCTTCGGCCAGTTTTTCCAGCATATGCAGGACGGCGTTGTCCCCGTCCGCCCTGAAAACGTGGTATCCGCGCCCTTCCGCCTTCATCGTGAGGCCAGAAGAAAAAAAGGCGTCGACTTGTTCGGGGGTGACGGACACGTTGGAACCGCACCGGAAGGACAGCGTTTCTCCCCCGGGCAGCGGCAGCGGGGAGGTATAACGCAGAATCTGGCATCCGCGCTGGGCGACGCATACGGGGAAGCCGGTATCCGGCACCAGGCTCAGGTCGGGGCAGGGACAATGGCGGACAAACCAGCGTACGTCGTCCATCCCGTTTTCCTCGCTGGTGCCCAGATACAGCGACCAGCTTTTCTTCGGCTTCCAGCCGAGCTCCCGCAGGCAGTTCATCACATGAAGCACCGCTGCCGCGGGCATTTTGTTGTCCTGGATGCCGCGGCCGATCAGGTATCGGCCCTCGACTTCCGTGCCCTGAAAGGGAGGGTATACCCAGTGCTCCGGGTCGGGAACCGGCACCACGTCCAGGTGACACCAGACACCCGCGGAAGGCGCGCCCGGGATTTCCGAAAAGAGGATTTGTCCCACGGTATGGGCGTAATCCCGCGCCGCATAGCCGTCCCGGGCGGCGAACAGGTACATTTTTTCCAGCGCGTCCCGGCAGGGCCGGCCGAAGGGCTTCACAGGCGACGCCGGATCGGAAATGCTGGGGATTTGTACCAGCTGAAACAGGTCCCGGATGATCTCTTTTTTGCGGGACTCGATCCGGGCGGTGATATCCGAAAGGGCTGGCATCATGCAAACCACCTGATCCATACATAATTTTTCGGAAATATTATACCATATACGGATGTATCTGTTCAGTCCTGCGGACAGAACAGATACCGCGGGGGGTACCCGTACCCCCCGCGAACCCCCCGGGCGAAGAACGGAGTCCGGGGAAGGGAAA
>CADANQ010000071.1 GCA_902789365.1 uncultured Eubacteriales bacterium | reverse complement strand
GTTTCCCTTCCCCGGACTCCGTTCTTCGCCCGGGGGGCTCGCGGGGGGTACGGGTACCCCCCGCGGTATCTGTTCTGTCCGTAGGACTGAACAGATACAAACGACGAAACAAAAGAGAGGGCTGACAGCGAAGGTCAGCCCCCGAGGGTTCGATTGCCGGATTCCCGTCCGTCACTTGACAAGCAGCTTGACGAACGCCAGCACCACAAACACCGTCGCGGAAATCTTGGTGATGTTGGACAGCTTGCCCTGAATGGTGTTGGACTTGTTCCTGCCGAAGAACGTATCGCTGTTGCTGCCGCCGGCCAGGGCACTGATACCGTCGGAATCGCCTTCCTGCATCAGGACGGAAACGATCAGGACGATGGATGCCAGGACCGTCAGAATACTGATTACGATAGACATAAAAACAACCTCCTTGGAATCAAACAAAAGGATTCTACCACATGTCCGGGCAAAGCGCAAGGGGGAAACCCGCCAAAATGCCGCTTCTTTTATCTTTTTCCCGTTCCCGTTCATCCTCACCGCGGGGCGGGGGAACACAAAAACGCATCGGTCTTCCGAATTCGGCGTTCAACCGTTCCCTTATCCGCGGCGCGGGGGAAAAAACCGTCAAAAAAACACCTTAAGCGTTTAAAACTATGGTCATGGCGGGGCGGTCATGCTACAATAGCGTTATTCCCGGCATACAGCCGATTCGAGGTGATCCCTTTGCAGTCGCTCTCCTCCCGCGAGGCGCGGGATGAAATCGCCGGCAATACCTGCACCGGACTGATCAAGCTCGTCGCCGTTTTTTTTATGCTGATCGACCACGCCGCCATCCTGTTTTTCGGGAACACGCCTTTTTACAACGAAATGCGGCTCTTCGGGCGCATTGCCCTTCCCCTTTTCGCCTGGGGCTGCGCCGTCGGCTGCGTCTATACACGCAGCATCCCGCGCTATGCCCTCAGGGTCCTTCTCGGGGGGTTTGTTTTCCAGTGGCTGTACATGCCGGTAATGAACCACAGCTGGACCTACCTCAACATTTTCTTTCCCCTTTCCCTGGGGATTGCGGCCGTGGGCGGCATCCGCATGGGCAAGGGCGTTTTCCGCGTGCTGATCCCCGTCCTCTGCCTCCTGGTGCCGGACGTTCTGTCGGCCCTGACCGGTGCGTCCATGGACTATACCTGGAAGCCTGTCCTCCTCATCGTCTGCCTGTACCTCGCGCGGGGGGACCGGCTGCTTTTGTCCGCTGTCTTTTTCGTGTTCTGCCTTTTCTGGGGCGCCTCCAGCTCCCAGGTAAACTCCTTTTTCGGCCTCTCCCTGGCCCTTGTCAACCGTTCATCCCTGTTCAGAAGCATCCTTCACCTGCAGGGCTGCGCCATCCTCGCCCTGCCCCTGATCCTCTGGCGCGCCCCCTTTTCCTTCCGCATTCCCAAATGGCTGAGCTACCTGCTCTATCCCGCCCATCTCGTCCTCCTCTGGGGGATCGGGCAGATCGCGCTCTGATTGACAAATCCGCCCCCCGGTGCTATGCTTGATACAGTTGATCGAATGAGCAGGCACCCCGAAAGAGCCGCCCGCGCAGGAGACGTAACCATATGGAATTTCTGTTATACCCCAACCCGATCAATAACCTGGCCGCCGCCACGGCGGACATGATCGCCGCTCGCCTCAGGCAGCGCGGCCACAGGTGCCGTTTCCATCCCGAGGGCGGCGCGGACCCCGATATGATGATCGTCGTCGGCGGCGACGGCACGGTGCTCCGCGCGGTCCGCGACCATCCCGGCGGGCATTTCCCCGTCTGGGCCATCAACGCCGGACATGTGGGATACCTGACCGACGTGACCGCCTCCTGTGCCCAGGACGCCCTGGACGCCGTCCTGGAGGGACGGCTGAATATCGTCAGCCGCATGGTGCTGGAGGGGATGCTCGACGGCGCGGAGGGCCCGCGCCCCTTCTTCTGCCTGAACGAGTTCACCGTTCACCGGGCCGCGTGCCTGCATTCGGTACAGATCAGCCTGTCGGTGGACCGCAAGGACATTCTGCACTTCACCGGCGACGGCGTCCTCGTCGCCACCCCCACCGGCTCCACCGCCTACAATCTTTCCCTGGGCGGACCGGTGCTGCTCCCGGATTCCGACAACCTGGTAATTACCCCCATCTGCCCCCACAGTGCCATCGGGGTGCCGATCGTTGTCCCCGGGCATTCCCGCATCCGCATGGCGGTCAACCCCTATGGCAAGGACAGCGACGACTTCGGCGTCCAGCCCTGCCTGACCGCGGACGGGGCGCTTTCCTTCCCCCTGGGCCCCGGGGATACGGTGGAGGCTTCCGCCGGCTCCTGGACCATCCCATTCGTACATACCCGGGACGAAAGCTTCTACCGCCGGCTCCGCCTGCGCATGATGGGCGGGGACGCCGACGCATAATCATTTCTGTATTCCCATCACATCGACCCGACGAAAAGAGGCATGCCTATGAACATCGCGGATATGGTAAAGGTTCTTAACGCGCGGATCCTCTGCGGCGAGGACCGCCTGGAAACCAGGGTCTACACCGCCTGCTGCTCGGACCTGATGAGCGACGTGCTGGCCTTCGTCAACGAAAAGACCGTCCTGATCACCGGACTGACCAATCCCCACGTGCTCCGCACCGCGGACATGCTGGATCTGAAATGCCTGGTCTACGCCCGGGGCAAGGTGCCGGGGGAAGAGATTCTGGAGCAGGCGGAGGAGCAGGGCCTGGTGGTCATCACCACCAGGGAGACGGCTTTCACGGCCTGCGGGCTTCTGTATGAGGCCGGGCTCCGGGGCGTCCCCATCGAATGGCCGGAAAGCGAGGCCCGCGGATGAGTACGCTTCTCCATGCCGAATACCCCGTCGAGGCGGAGGATTATACCCGCGCCGGCGAGGCGTCGGCCGATATCAAGCGCAAGCTGAAGCAGCTGGGCGTATCCGCGCAGGTCCTCAGACGGGTGGCCGTGGCCAGCTATGAGGTGGAACTGAACCTGGTCATCCACTCCATGGGCGGCACCCTCACCCTGGAGGTCTCCCCGGAACGGGTCCGGCTGATCAGCGCCGACCGGGGCCCGGGCATCCCCAACGTGGAGCTTGCCATGCGCGAGGGCTGGTCCACCGCCAACGAAACCGCCAGAAGTCTCGGCTTCGGCGCAGGCATGGGCCTTCCCAACATGAAGCGCAACGCCGACGAGTTCGCCATCGAAAGCGAGGTCGGCCGGGGGACCACCATCCGAATGGGCTTCCTCCTGGCCTGATCCGGCCGCGCCGCGGCCTTTTTCCGATAAGAGAGTCGAATTTGAGAAAAGGCGGCTCTTTTGATATCTGAGCGCCGGTGAAAGCAGGAAAAAAACTTTTCACGACTATAACGTTAGAGGAACATTACCCATGGATAAACAAGCCCGTTATCATTCCGTGCGCCTTGAAAAGGAACTGTGCAAGGGCTGTACCAACTGCCTGATGCACTGTCCCACCGAGGCCATCCGGGTGCGCAAGGGCCGCGCCCATATCCTGGACGAAAGATGCATCGACTGCGGCGAATGCATCCGCATCTGCAATTACCACGCAAAGATCGCCGCCACCGACAGCCTGGAGATGCTGAAGCGTTTCCGCTACACCGTCGCCCTGCCGGCCCCCTCCCTTTACGGCCAGTTCCGCAGCGTCACCGACGTGGGCGTGATTCTGGCGGGCCTTAAAAAGCTGGGCTTTGACGACGTGTTCGAGGTGGCCCGGGGGGCGGACGTGGTCAGCCGCGCCATCGCCGACCGCATGCGGGATCCGACCCTGCCCCGCCCCATCATTTCCTCGGCCTGCCCCACGGTGGTGCGCCTCATCCAGGTGCGCTTCCCGGATCTTCTGCCCAACATTCTGGACATCCGCCAGCCCATGGAGGTGGCCGCCGAGATCGCGCGCTCCGAATTCTGCGCAAAGCGCTCCTGCGCCCCGGAGGACGTCGGCGTCTTCTTCATCACCCCCTGTCCCGCCAAGATGACCGCCATCCGGTCCCCTCTGGGGCAGAGCAGATCCGCCGTGGACGGGGCCATTTCGATGATGGAAATCTACTCCCTTCTCAGGCCCGTCATCAGCCATATCCAGAAGGACGAGGCCATGGAAGGCGCTTCCACCGCCTACGGCATCGGCTGGGCCACCTCCAGCGGCGAGACCAAATCCATTTTTCAGGAAAACGCCCTGAGCGTCGACGGCATCCAGAACTGCATCCGCGTTCTTGAGGAGATTGAGAACAACAAGCTGTCCGACCTGACCTTCTTCGAAGGCAACGCCTGCGTCGGCGGCTGCGTGGGCGGGCCGCTGACCTTTGAAAACAATTACGTGGCCAAAAACACCATACGCAAGCTGGTCAGCAATTCCCTTTTGCGCTCGCCGGACACGCCCCGGGACCGGGTGCCCCCCTCGACCCTCAATAAATACCCGGTGCGCATGGAATTCGAAATCGAGCCCCACAGCGTCATGAAGCTGGACGACGACATCACCGTCGCCATGCAGAAAATGCAGCGCATGAACGAGATCATCGATTCCCTGCCCGGCTACGACTGCGGCTCCTGCGGCTCCCCCACCTGCCGCGCTTTCGCCGAGGACATCGTCCTGGGCTACGCCAGCGAAATGGAATGCATCCACAAGCTCAAGGACAGGCTGCAGAACATGGCCGAACAGATGGTGGAGCTGGCCCAGACCAAGCGCTGACGCGCTTTATACGCATTACGCGCCGTCTCCGGACGGCTGAAAGGGAATCCCGCCCCGCGGGCGGGAGCGGAAACGCATATGAAAATCAGCGATATCATCCCCCTGATCGAGGCAGTGAACGAAACCCCGGACGCGGACACCGGCAAGGAGATTCTCTGCGGCTACACCTGCGACCTTCTGTCCTGGGTGATGGCCCACGGGCAGGAGGGCATGGCCTGGGTCACGGTCCAGACCCACATGAACGTGATTGCCGTGGCGGTCCTGAGCGACATGGCCTGCGTAATCCTTCCCGAAGACATCCGAATGGAAAAGGAAAGCCTGCAAAAAGCCGCCGACGAGGGCATGTGCGTGCTGCGCAGCCCCTTAAGCGGTTATGAGATCTGCGGCCGTCTCCACGGCGCGGGGATTCCCGACAAGGACTGACAAAATGGAATACTTCGCCGACCTGCACATCCATTCCTGCCTTTCCCCCTGCGGGGACAACGACATGACGCCGGGCAACATCTGCGGCATGGCTAAGGTGAAGGGGCTGGACATCATCGCCGTCACCGACCACAACGCAGCGAAAAACCTGCCCGCCTGCGCCGAGATCTGCGACGCCTTCGGCATTCTGCTCCTGCCCGGCATGGAGATCACCACCCGCGAGGAGGTGCATCTGCTCGGCTATTTCCCGGACGTGGCCGCCGCCGTGGATTTCGGGGAGATGCTCAGGGAACACCTTCCGAAAAAAAAGAACAAGCCGGCCTTCTTCGGTCAGCAGCTTGTCATGAACAGCGATGACGAGGTCACCGGCGAGGAGGATGCCCTGCTCATCGGCGCCACCGACTTCAGCCTCGGCGAGGCGGCGCGTCAGGTGGAAGCCTGGGGCGGCGTTCCCGTGCCCGCCCATATCAACCGCGGGAGCCACGGGCTGCTCGTCAACCTGGGCATGATGCCGGAGGAGCCCTTTTTTACGACGGTGGAAATGTGGCGTCTTTTGCCCTGCGACGAAAAGGCCCTTGCCGGTCGTCATGTGCTGCACTCCTCCGACGCCCATTACCTGGGCGACATCCAGGAAAGGGAGCACGCCCTGAGGCTGAAGGAATTCTCCGCCGCCGGCCTGCTATCATGGATGCGCTCCGTCCAGCGCATCGAAGGCCCCGCCGTATGACCCTTCCGGACGGCCGCCTCCCCTCCCGGGAGGTTTTTTTGTTTTCCGGTGAAATCATTTTTCTGAATAATCGTCATTTTGCCCTTCGGGAGGCATTTTCTGCGAACCCGCGAAAACCCGTCCGCCCTAATTTGTAAAAATGGCACAAAAAAACCACACGGTCCCCGTTTTTATCCCCCGGATGGCCTCCATTCCTGTACAATGATTAGAGATATCTAACCATTGTATCCATTAAACTGCCCAGAAAATTTGTAAAAAAACGTGCAAATCATCATCTTATGTGATAGAATACCATTGTTTATCATTGGTCTTCCGATGAATGATAATGCCCATTAAAAGGAGGTCATCTCTCACATGCCCGACAACAAGGAAAAATTCGAAGAGCTCGCCAAAGTCATCGAAGAGCTCAAGGATCAGCCCGGGGCGCTGATGCCGGTGATGCAGCATGCCCAGAATATCTTCGGATGCGTGTCCCTCGATGTTCAGAAGGCCATTGCGGAAGGCCTGGGCGTCACGCTGAGCGAGGTATACGGTGTTGCCACGTTCTACAGCCAGTTCAAGCTCAAACCCGCCGGAAAGTATCTGATCAGCGTCTGCCTCGGCACAGCCTGCTATGTCAAGGGCTCCCAGAAGGTGCTCGACAAGCTGAGCGAAGAGCTGAACATCCCGGTGGGCGATACCACGGATGACGGCAATTTCACCCTGACCGCCACCCGCTGCCTGGGCGCCTGCGGCCTGGCCCCGGTCATGACGATCAACGAGGAAGTGTACGGCCGCCTGACGCCCGAAGCCATTCCCGGCATCCTCGCGAAATACAGGGAGTGATTCTTCGGTGCGCGATCTGTCGCTGCATATCCTTGACCTGGCGGAAAACAGCGTCCGCGCCGGCGCGAAGCTGATCACCATCGGCGTGAGCGCGGACGAAAACAAGCTGATCACCCTGACCATCGCTGATGACGGCTGCGGGATGAGCAGCGAGCTTCTCGAACGGGTCATGAGTCCCTTCGGGACCACCCGCACCACCCGCAAGGTGGGCCTGGGCATCCCCCTGATGGCGCAGAACGCCCGCCTGACGGGCGGGGACATCGCCATCCGAAGCAAGGAGGGCGAGGGCACCGTCTTTACCGCCACGCTGCACGGCGACAGCATCGACTGTCTCCCCCTGGGCGACCTGGCCGGCACGGTCACATCGCTTGTCGCGGTGCATCCCGACGGTCCGGATTTCCGCCTGGAGCTTTCCTCCCCCAAAGGAGAAACGCATTTTGACAGCCGCGAGGTCCGCGAGGCGCTTTCCGGCGTCCCGCTGAACGAACCGGAGGTCGTCGCCTGGATGCTTGAATCCATCCGGGAAGAAATGGAACCGATATTTGGAGGTGTCATACAATGAAATCGTTGGCCGAACTCGAAGCCATCCGTAAGCGCACCCTTGAGCGCATCAACCTGCGCAGGGAAGACGAAAGCGAAAACATCCGCGTGGTCGTCGGCATGGCCACCTGCGGCATCGCCGCCGGCGCCCGTCCCGTCATGATGGAATTCATGAACGAGATCAACAAGCGCAGCCTGAAGGAAGTCACCGTCAGCCAGACCGGCTGCATCGGCATGTGCCGCCTGGAGCCCATGGTGGACGTTTATATGCCCGGCAAGGAAAAGGTGACCTACGTTCACATGACCCCCGAAAAAGCAAGGCGCGTTGTCGCCGAGCACATCGTCAACGGCCGCCCCGTGACCGAATACACCATCGGCGCCACCGAAGACAAATAAACCCGCATAGGAGGAAACGCTATGGATATCTATCGCGCACATGTTCTCTGCTGCGGCGGCACCGGCTGTACGTCTTCCGGTTCGGCGCAGATCATCGCCCGTTTTGAGGAAAAGATCAGGGAAGCCGGCCTCGACAAGGAAGTCAAGGTCATCCGCACCGGCTGCTTCGGCCTGTGCGAAGCCGGCCCCGTGGTCATCATCTATCCCGAGGGCACCTTCTATTCCCGCGTCAAGGTGGACGACGTGGACGAGATCGTCTCCGAGCACCTGCTCAAGGGCCGTCCCGTGCAGCACCTGGTCTATAAGGACCACGCCACCCAGGAACAGGACGCCTCCAAGTCCCTGGACCAGATCGAGTTCTATAAGCACCAGAAGCGCATCGCCCTGCGCAACTGCGGCGTAATCGATCCCGAGAACATCGACGAATACCTGGCCTTCGACGGCTACAAGGCCCTTGAAAAGGCCCTGACCAAAATGACCCGCGAGGAAGTCATCGAAGAAATCCTCAAGTCCGGTCTGCGCGGCCGCGGCGGCGGCGGGTTCCCCACCGGCCTCAAGTGGAAGTTCACCTACAATTCCCCCGGCCCCGTCAAATACGTGGCCTGCAACGCCGACGAGGGCGACCCCGGCGCGTTCATGGACCGCAGCGTCCTTGAAGGCGACCCGCACTCCATCCTGGAGGCCATGGCCATCGCCGGCTACGCCATCGGCGCCAGCGAGGGCTATATCTACGTCCGCGCCGAATACCCCATCGCCGTCAAGCGTCTGGAAGTCGCCATCAAGCAGGCCCGTGAATACGGCCTGCTGGGCGAAGACATCTTCGGGACCGGCTTCAATTTCGACATCAAGATCCGCCTGGGCGCCGGCGCCTTCGTCTGCGGCGAAGAGACCGCCCTGATGCGCTCCATCGAAGGCAAGCGCGGCGAGCCCATCCCGCGTCCTCCCTTCCCGGCGGTCAAGGGCCTGTTCGACAAGCCCACCATGCTCAACAACGTCGAGACCTACGCCAACGTGCCCCAGATCATCCTCAAGGGCGCCGACTGGTTCAGCGCCATGGGCACCGAAAAGAGCAAGGGCACCAAGGTCTTCGCCCTGGGCGGCAAGATCAACAACACCGGCCTGGTGGAAGTCCCCATGGGCACCCCGCTGCGCACCATCATTTATGACATCGGCGGCGGCATCCCCGGCGGCAAGAAGTTCAAGGCCGTCCAGACCGGCGGTCCCTCCGGCGGCTGTCTGCCCACTGAGCTCCTGGACACCCCCGTGGATTACGACAACCTGATCGCCGCGGGCTCCATGATGGGCTCCGGCGGCATGATCGTCATGGACGAGGACAACTGCATGGTGGACATCGCCCGCTTCTTCCTGGAGTTCACCGTGGATGAAAGCTGCGGCAAGTGCACTCCCTGCCGCGTCGGCACCCGCCGCATGCTCGAGATCCTCAACCGCATCGTCGAGGGCAAAGGCGAAATGGAGGACATCGACAAGCTGGAAGAGCTGGCCAGGAACATCAAGGCCACCGCGCTGTGCGGCCTGGGCCAGACGGCCCCCAACCCCGTGCTGTCCACCCTCAAATTCTTCCGCCACGAATATGAAGCCCATATCCGCGACCACAAGTGCCCGGCCCATCACTGCAGAGCGCTGCTCCAGTACGTGATCGATCCCGAAAAGTGCCGCGGCTGCACAGCCTGCGCCAGGGTCTGCCCCGGCAACGCCATCGAAGGCAAGGTCAAGGAAGCCCACCACATCGATCCCGCCAAGTGCCTCAAGTGCGGCCAGTGCATGGAAAAGTGCCGTTTCGGCGCCATTTCCCGCCAGTAATAGGAGGACAGCCCTATGGAAAACATGATCAATCTGACCATCGACGGCGTGCAGGTATCCGCGCCCGCGGGCAGCACCGTTCTGGAAGCCGCGCGCCTTGCCAATATCCACATTCCCACGCTGTGCTACCTGAAGGACGTCAACAAGATCGGCGCCTGCCGCGTCTGCGTGGTGGACGTCGGCGCCCGCGCCCTGCAGGCCGCCTGCGTATACCCCGTCAGCGAGGGCATGGTCGTCAAGACCAACACCCCCGCCGTCCGTTCCGCCCGCAAGACCGTCGTGGAGCTGCTGCTCAGCATCCATGACCGCAAGTGCCTCTCCTGCGTACGCAACAACAACTGCGAACTGCAGGACCTGTGCCGCGACCTGGGCATCGAGGATGAAAACCGCTTCGCCGGCTCCGTAAACAATTACGAAGTGGACGTCTCCCCCTGCATCGTGCGCAACAACAACAAGTGCGTGCTCTGCCGCCGCTGCGTCGCCGCCTGCCAGAAGCAGAACGTCGGCGTCATCGGCACCGTCAAGCGCGGCTTCGCCAGCGCCATCGGCAGCCCCTGGGGCGTCAAGCTGGCCCAGACCGGCTGCGTCGGCTGCGGCCAGTGCATCGTCGCCTGCCCCGTAGGCGCCCTGAAGGAAAAGGATTCCATCGAAGCCGTGGATAAGCTGCTCGCCGCCGGCAAGCATGTGGTCATCCAGCCCGCCCCTGCGGTCCGCGCCGCCCTGGGCGAGGAATTCGGCATCCCCATGGGCACCTCCGTCACCGGCAAGATGGTGGCGGCCATGCGCAGGCTGGGCTTCAGCAAGGTGTTCGACGTGGATTTCTCCGCCGACCTCACCATCCTGGAGGAAGGCACCGAGCTGGTGCAGCGCCTGACAAACGGCGGCGTGCTGCCGATGATTACCTCCTGCTCCCCCGGCTGGATCAAGTACTGCGAAACCTACAACCAGGACTTCATTCCCAACCTGTCCAGCTGCAAGAGCCCGCATGAAATGGGCGGCGCCATCATCAAGTCCTATTACGCCGAAAAGGCCGGCATCGATCCCAGGGACATCGCCGTGGTATCCGTGATGCCCTGCACCGCCAAGAAGTTCGAGGCGGGAAGGGACGAGCTTTCCAACGACGGCATGCAGAACGTGGACGAGGTCATCACCACCCGTGAGCTGGCCAGGATGATCCGCCGCGCGGGCATCGACTTCAATTCCCTGCCCGACGAGGACTTCGACAGCATCCTGGGCGAATCCACCGGCGCGGGCGTCATCTTCGGCACCACCGGCGGCGTAATGGAAGCGGCCCTGCGCTTCGCATACGAGGTCGTCACAAAGAAGGAACTCAAGGAAGTGGAATTCCATGAGGTCCGCGGCCTGGAAGGCGTGAAGGAAGCCGAGATCGACCTGAACGGCACCAAGCTGCACGTGGCCGTGGCCCATGGCACCGGCAACGCCCAGAAGCTTCTGGACAGCGTGCGCAGCGGCGAAAAGAAATACGAATTCATCGAGGTCATGTGCTGCCCCGGCGGCTGCGTGACCGGCGGCGGCCAGCCCATCGTCAAGGCCGACGTGCGTGCCGGCGTCAATGTGTCCGCCCTGCGCGCCAAGGCCCTCTATGACGAGGACGCCGGAAAGCCCCGCCGCAAGAGCCAGGACAACGAGGAGCTCAAGGTCCTCTACAGCGAGTTCCTGGGCGAACCCGGCAGCCACAAGGCCCACCACCTGCTGCACACCACCTACCGCCCCCGCGATAAGTACGAGGGGATCCGGTAAAGGTTTTCAGGAGCCGGCAAAACGCCGGCCCCTGTTTTTTTGCGTTCGGCAGCGGCCGGACGCTGCGCGGGAAAAAAACGGCGAAAAAAAACAGCCTTCGGAAGCCTGATTTTCCGAAGGCTGTTTTTACGGGCGCGGCCGCCTCCGCGCGGTCACTCCCCGCCGTCGTTTTCCGGCGGCGCGTCCCACATCATTTCCTTTTCCTCGATATCCAGGAATTCCGCCCGGCCCTGGCACAATCGCACGATTTCCGCCTTGACCGCATCCGCGTCGCTCAGCCGCGCCTTCAGCGTCGCCTGCACCGCCGTGCCGAAGGAAGTGTCCGCAATCTCGACCGGAAGGGACTGAAGCGCGTGACTGAGCCGGTCCCACAGGGGATAGGCCACCTCGCACAGGAAGAGAAGCGAGGGGATCATCTCCGCCACGCCCCCGGCGTCCAGGGCGATGGCACAGCCCTTCCGGTAGGCCCTCGTCAGGCCGCCGGCGCCCAGCAGCACGCCGCCGAAATACCTTGTCACCACCACGCAGGCGTCGGTGACGCCCCGGGCCTTCATGGTCTCGATGATGGGCAGGCCGGCCGTTCCGCCGGGTTCCCCGTCATCCGAATAGCGCATAACGCCCATGTTGGAGCCGATGATATAGGCGTAGCAATTGTGCCGGGCGTCCCGGTATTTTGTCCGGACCTCGGCGAGAAACGCGAGGGCCTCCTCCTCGGTATGGCAGGGGCAGCTCTGCCCGATAAAGCGGGACCGGGTGATGACCACCTCGTCCGTGCCCCTGTGTCTCAGCGTTTTATATGCCGGCATACTTCACTGCGCCGAAAACACGCTGTCCAGGATCTCCATGCCGCGGTGAATATCCTTTACGGAGGACATGGAGAAATTGAGCCTGAAGGTGTTTTCGTGCCCGCCGAAGGCATAGAAATGGGTCCCGGGAACGTATGCGGCCTTCTTTTCCACGCATTTGAGCAGCAGCTCCGATGCGTTCATGCCCTCCCGGAGCTGTACGAACACAAACAGTCCGCCCTCGGGGCGGGTATAGCTCTCCACGCCGGAAAGGTTCTTCAGGTCCGAAAGCATCGCGTTCATCTGCTCCCGGTACATATCGCAGATCTCGCTGATATGGGGTCTCAGAAGCCCGTCGCGCAGGTACCGGTCCACGATGGCCTGGTTCAAGAGGGCCGTGTGCACGTCGGAGGACTGCTTGCCGATGGTGCATTTGCGCAGGATCAGCGGATCCGCGTTCATGAAGCCCACCCGCAGGCCCGGGGAGATCACCTTGCTGAAGGAACCGAGCAGGGCCACCATGCCCGCCCGGTCAAAGCTTTTGACGGAGGGCAGCGCGTTCCCGGTATACCTGAGGTCCCGGTAGGGGTCGTCCTCGGCCACCACCACGCCATACTTTTCGGCCAGCTCCGCCACGCGCTTTCTCCTTTCAAGGGACAGCGTGCGCCCGGTGGGATTCTGGAAGGTGGGGATCACATAGATCATCTTCGGGTGCTCCCGCCGGATGGCCTCCTCCAAAGCGTCCGTGTCCATGCCGTCCTCGTCGCTGGGCACGGGCACCAGGCGGGCCTGGTACAGCTTCATGCACTGCATGTTTCCAAGGAATGTGGGATCCTCGATAATCACGGCGTCGCCGGGATCGATCAGGGCCTTGCAAAGCAGGTCCATCCCCTGGGTGGAGCCGGTGGTGGGAAGGATGGTCTCCTGGGCGGCCTCAACGCCGAAGCTTTCCCGGATATAGCCCGTCAGGCTTTCCCTGAGGGGGGCATAGCCCTCGGTGGCGCCGTACTGCAGAAGCACCCTGCCCTTTTCCCTGAGCAGCTCCTCCGCCAGTTTCCCGCAGGTCTCGCCCGGCAGGGAATCCGGCGAGGGGTTCCCTCCGGCAAAGGAAATCATCCCCGGCACCGCCAGCAATTTGAAAATCTCGCGGATCGCGCTTCCGGAGATCCCGTCGAACCGGGAAGCAAAACGAATATCTTCAGGCCGCATTTTTCCTCCACTCCTGTCTGCACAGGGGACGGTTCCCTGTGTTTCCGCCCTCCGCCCTTTTTTCCGCCTTCGGCCCCGGGGAAAGCCCCGGCACGTCCCCGGAGGACGCCCGCCGCAAAGCAAAACGATTATAAAGCCCCCGCGCGTCCCGTGTCAAGGTTCCGTCATGTCGCGCAGGCCGTCCATCATGTCGTCCATCTCCTCCAGCAATTCGTCCAGCGCCGCGGCCTCCTCGCTGTCCTCGTCCTCCGTTTCGACCGCCGCCAGGATGTCATACAGCTTCTCCAGGCGTTTCAGCACCTCCCCCGCCTCGTCGGGAGAAATGCTCTCCTCGTCGGCGCCGAGAATCTCCTCGGCCTCGGCGGCAGCCTCTTCCCATGAAATTCCGTTTCCCTTTTCCATGTCGTTTTCGTTCATCGTCGTCCGCCGTTGTCGGCTTTGGCTCCTTTCGTTGTTGTGGTTCTGTCAATCGCACATTTTCTCCGCTTCCTCAATCAAAGAGCGCAGAACAGCGGCGGACTCCCTGCCGTCCCTGCATCGGGTGCGGATCAGCCGGTTGAGGAAAAAGGACTTGTATGCCTCAAGAAACTCCCGCGGCTCCACCACCAGCGTTTCGCTGTGGAACCCCTTCGCGCTGTAATCGGTCCCGGGCTTGATGATCGAAAGCCCCGCGTCCTCGTACAGCGTCACCTCATCGTCCAGCCACCTGTCCCCTTCCCTGAAGAACAGCAGATGAAAATACGGGTCGTTCATCTGCCTGTCCTCCAGACGTCTGAGGATCCTCGCCCGCTCCGGGGGAGTGAATGCGCGCAGCAAAGCCGGATGGTCCGCCATCCGCCCGGTGGATACAAAACGCCGCATCTCCGCTTCCTTGAACACATGGTACTGGGCCTTTTTCTTGTAAAGCATGTTCTTTTCCCTGTTTTCAATCAGCGGCGCAAGTCCCTTCAGGCGCTCCGGCATCCGGCCGTTTTCATCCAGCGCGGCAGAGATCAGAATATCCGCGGGAATCTGCTCCATGCCGAAGCTCGGCTTAATCTGGTAAACCGCGTGGCCGCGTTCCAGATCGCAGCAGAAAGCCAGATATCTGTCCAGTCCGTCTCCGGGACCGGGTACCCCTTCGCCGTTGATCTGGCGGATGTTTTCCATGGGGAAGAACAGGTCCTCCGCCTCGGTGCGGCGGGAAAGCGGTATCGTCACGGCGCCCTTTTCTCCGTACAGGAAGCAGAGGAACTGTTTTTCCTCCCCGCTCCGGTATTCAAAGGTCAGCATGGCCGCGTCCGCCCCGAAAATTCCTCCCGGCGAGCCGCCTTCCGGCAAATCCACTGTCCGGCAGCGGTAACCGGGCGTATGCAGCAGCGGCAGCACAGCCTTGAGCATGACGGGCATCCGGGCGAGGGGCTGCACGGAATGGATGTAATGATCAATCGTAATGGGAAAGGACTGTTTTTCCATGGCCCGGCGGATCTCCCAGCTCAGGCCTTCGTCCACGCAGTTGAACAGCGTGATACGCAGCCTTGCGCAGTCCCTGCGGGCCCTGACCGACTGTCTGGCGAACAATTCCCTGAATACCATATCCCGACAGGTACGGTATGTATTTTCCAGCAGGTACCCGAAAGCCTCGTACAGGCCCTCGTTTTCCGCTCCCAGTTCCCGGCTGTCCAGGCAGGAAAGCAAATTCCGCCTCTCCTCCGCCGTCAGGTCCAGCGGTTCGCAGGACAGCATCCTTTGCAGGAATTCTCCGGCGCTTTCCCTTCCGCAGGCGCCTTCCATCACCCGGGTGACCGAGGTGACGCTCTTATACCCAAGGGCATACGCCAGGCCCGCCCTGGACAAACCGCGCCGCTCCATCATCCGGACCAGCATTTTTTTAAGCTCCATCGTCCCCTCCCGGAGTTTTTGTGAAAGCGGGCTTCTTTTCTTACTGGCGGCCTCCCGTGACGCCCGGATGCCGGCGAATCAAACAGATCTTCCGGCTTAAAAAAGCTTCGCCGCCGAAGCGGCGAAGCGGAGTATCACCGGTCGCGTGTTATTCCTCGCGCACCACGGGGGAATCCGCGTTCTTCTTGACGGATTCGATGCCGTTCAGGCAGGAATCCTTCGCCTTGTAGCTCTCTGATACGGCGATGATCTGTCCGTTGGTCGCTTTCAGGCGGAAGCGGAATTCGCCCTTCTTGTCGGTATAGACCTCAAACTTGGGGCATTTTTCCTTTTTGAAGCCTTCCGCGGTCTGGTCCTCCAGCGCGGCCCTGGGCGCGTTGCGCTTCACGCTGTCCACGCCGTTCATGCAGCTGCGCAGGGTGTTGTAAACCTCGCTGGTGGCGACGATCTCGCCGTTGCCCGCCTTCAGGTTGAAATGAAAGCCGGCCTTTGTATTCCTGACACTGAACTTGCCCATATGTGGTTCCCCTTTCTTCATTGGATCGAATGTGTCCGCTGGCATTATTATATCCAAAACCGTGTGTGAATACAAGCATAAAATGTAACTGTTCAGTCGTGTGTGAAGGAGAACGAACGTATGGCAGCAGAGGGGAGGTATCGGAGGGATCTCCCTCCGATTATCATCCGCTTCAGCGGCA
>CADANQ010000070.1 GCA_902789365.1 uncultured Eubacteriales bacterium | reverse complement strand
CCGCTGAAACGGATCATAATCGGAGGGAGATCCCTCCGATACCTCCCCGCTGCTGCCATACGTTTGTTCTCCTTCACACACGACTGAACAGTTACTTCTGATTTCAGATCATGCGAAAGAAACTTGTATTTCCCTATATCGGGCAGCGCATACTGAAGACATCGGCCGCTGTTTTTCTGTGCCTGTTTTTTTACTGGTTCCGGGGATACCGCGGCATAGAGATGTCGGCCGAGGCGGCCATTACCGCCATCATCTGCATGCAGCCCTATGTGCACGATACCCGGGAATATGCCTTCAACCGCATTTCGGGCACCCTGATCGGCGCGGTATGGGGGTTTCTTTTCCTGCTGATCGTGCCCCTGTTTCCCAACCTTACCGGCGTTCCGCTTTACGCGCTGATGGGATTCGGCACCATGATCTCCCTTTACAGCGCCGTGGTGATCCGCAAGCCGGACACCTCCAGCCTGGCGGCCATTGTGTTCATCTGCGTGGTGATCGCCTATCCCGACGTGGAAAAGCCGCTGGAGCAGGCGTTCCTCCGGGTGCTGGACGTGCTGGTGGGGACGGGCATCGCCATTGCCGTCAATGTGTTCCGGCTCCCCAGGAAAAAGCGGCGGGATCAGCTGTTCTTCGTCCGCACGAAGGACCTGGCGCCGGACCAGCTGTCCCAGATCCCGTCGGCGGTATTATTTCGGCTCAATTATCTGTATAACGACGGGGCGAAGATCTGCCTGATCTCCGAGCACGCCCCGGCGTTCTTTATCGGCCAGATGAGCGGCCTTCGTCTGAACGTCCCGATGATCGTGATGGACGGGGCGGGCATCTACGACGCCGTCGAAAACACCTATCTTTCGACGGTCTGCATGGCCCCGGCCTCCTCCCGCTGGCTGCTGAACCGGCTGAGCGACATGGGCGCTTCCTGTTTTATTTACACGGTGAACAAAAACCGGAACTATATCTACCATCGGGGCACCATGTCCTCCGAGGAGCAGATTGTTTATCAGCATATGAAGCGTTCGCCTTACCGGCAGTACCTGGACGGCGACGCCTATGATCCCGGAGAAATCGTCTATATCAAGATTGTCGCCAGGGAGGAACGGGCGGAGCGCATTATGCGCGCCCTCGGGGACCAGCTGCCGAGGAATGGCCTTCGGGGGGCGCTACGACCTCAGGCGGGCGTAGATGGCTGCGCCGGATTGTATTTCTATGCCAAACAGGCCGACATACGGCGGGCCGAGGAACAGCTGACGCATATGCTGCGCCAGAAAGAGCCCCGGCTGGAAGGAATGAAAGTGTTCAGCGAGAAAGGCTATCGATCGGAAAACGACGCCGTGCACCTGATGCACAGGCTGAGCAATCAGTATGAGCCTGTAAGGTTTGTGTTTTGGCGGAAAGAAAAAAAGCGGACAACGAAAACAGGCAAAAAATGAAATCACACAGACAGGGAGGAACGGATATGCTGGAGGTCGGAACGAAAGCGCCGGAGTTTACGCTGCCGGACCAGAATGGGGAAATGCGTTCCCTTTCGGATTACCGGGGACGGAAGGTGATCCTCTACTTTTACCCGAAGGACATGACCGCGGGCTGCACAAGCCAGGCCTGCGGATTCCGGGACCTGTATCCGCAGTTCAGGGAAAAAGACGCTGTGGTGCTCGGCGTGAGCAAGGACACCGTGGCGTCTCACAAGAGGTTCGAGGAAAAGCACGGCCTCCCGTTTACGCTGCTTTCGGATACGGAACTTTCCGTCATCACCGCCTACGGCGTGCTCCGGCCCGCCAGGGACGGCAAGCCCGCCGGGGGCGTGATACGGTCCACCTATCTGATCGACGAAGACGGGGTGATCGTGAAGGCATTCGGCGCTGTCAAGGCGAAGGAAAACCCGGCGCAGATGCTGGAGGCGCTGTGAGGCGATAAGGCTTTTTGCCGCGGCTTTACGGCGATCGCATGAAAGCGGGAAGCGCAGGGAGGCGCCGGAGGACTATGGTTGAATGGCTGCTTGACGAATGGGATTTTGCCGTGGGAAATGATATGGGCTGCCTCGGGAAAGCGGTCAGGGTGACCCTGCCGCATACCTGGAATACCCGCGAACAGCTTCAAAACTGGCACGGCAGGGGCTGGTACCGTACGGAGCTCCCTCCCTGCGAAGAGGGAGAGAAAAGGACCTTCGTTTATTTCCGCGGCGTGTACAGGGACGCGGAGGTGTATGTGGGAGATCGCCCTGTATTGAAGCATGAAGGTTCCGCTTATACGCCCTTCGGCGGAGAGATCACCCGCTGGCTGGAGGGCGACGGCAGGGGTGTGCTGACTGTTTCGGCGGACAGCCGCTTTTCACGCTCTGCCCTCCCGTATGATCAAAGCTTCGACTGGGCGGACGACGGGGGGATCTTCCGGCCTGTGAGCTGCCGCAGGACAGGCGACGGCGCGATCCTGGGATGCCGGATCGATACCTGGCCGGTGATCGCGCCCGGGAGCGGAAAACAGCGGACGGCGGAAGCTTTTCTGCGTGCGGAAGCTGAAACGGACGCTCCCGAAGGATATCGCCTGGAGTGGAAACTGGAAGACGGCGCCGGGCAAACGGTACGCATGGGCCGGGCCGACGCTTCTCCCTCCGTGAAGCTTTCGGAACGGCTTGAAAGCGTATCCCTATGGCATTTTGATTCTCCCGCGCTGTACACCCTGCGTCTTGCGCTGAAGGACGCGCAGGACGTGCCTTCGGATGAACGGTCCTGGCGCATCGGATTCCGTGAAATGAAAACGGCGGGGGAGCGATGGCTGTTCAACGGCGAACCTGTGCGCCTTCCCGGGATGGAATGGATGCCAGGAAGCGATCCGGATCACGGCGCGGCCGAGCCGTGGGGATCGCAGGAAAAGATGCTGCGCCTCCTTCGGGACAGCAACAGCGTGCTGACCCGTTTTCACTGGCAGCAGGACGACCGGGTGCTGGACTGGTGCGATGAGCACGGCCTGCTGGTGCAGGAGGAGATCCCTTTCTGGGGCAAACAGCCGGAAGGCGACCCGGAAGCGCTGTGGCCGGTCGCCAAAAGGCAGCTTCGGGAAATGATCGAGGCGCACAGGCATCATCCCTGCGTGGTGGCGTGGGGAGTGGGAAACGAGCTTTCGGGACAGACGAAGGCTGTGAGGCGATATGTCAGGCGGGCTGTCGCTGAAGCCGGAAGGCTTGACGGCACGAGGCTTGTCAACTATGTCACCAATACGGCCTGGGACTGTCCGTTTGACGACGCTTCCTGCGAGGGCGACGTGCTGATGATCAACGATTACATCGGCACCTGGCACCGGGGACTTGAGGAGGAAACGGCATGGCGGTCGGTGCTGGACGCGCATCCGGGACGCGTCCTTGTGCCGTCCGAGTTCGGCCTGTGCGAGCCGGCGTTTGCGGGGGGCGACGCGGAGCGCGAACGGATCTTTCTTGAAAAGCTTGATTTCTACCGGAAGATCGATGCGATCGGCGGCACGGTCTATTTCTGCCTGAACGATTACCGGACGCATATGGGCGAGGACGGAGCCGGGCGGCTTCGCAGGCGGGTGCACGGTTCCGCGGACTGGAAGGGAGAACCTAAGCCCAGCTATTTTACGGTAAAACGGGAATACGCTCCGCTCACCCTTGAAAGATGCGACGGCGGGATCCGGGTACGGGTCCGGCATGATATCCCGTGCTACACTGCGCAGGGTTATGTGCTGACGGACGGGATCCGGTCGGTGACGATCCCCGACCTGACGCCCCTCGGGCGGGAAGAATGGCTATGCACTTTTCCCCTGGACCCGGAAAAAGCAAGGATCCTCCGGCCTGCGGGAGGAACGATATGATGACCTGAAGGGCTTCCCGATCTCCCGGCGGAGATCAGGAAGCCCTTCGGCATTGATACTATTCTGTCACATCAGAACCCCAGGCGCCTGATGACATCCGCAAGGTTCCTGCCGTAAACCTCGGCGCCGAGCGCGTTCGGATGCAGATTATCAAGGAAGTATTCCGGCAGATGGGGCACCAGGGTGAAACCGTTGACGACGGTTATGTTAGGGTACTTTGCCGCGATCGCCATGACGTTTTTGCAAAAGCGTTTCAGCGTTGGGAGGCCGTCCGGTACGTCCCCGCGCCAGAGCGGCGTGACGCACAGCACCGGGATTGCCCTGCCGTAGATCCCGATCAGGGTTTCGTAATATTCCTCCACATCCTTCATGGTTTCGCATCCGAACTGGTTCGTGCCCAGGGCCACGATGATCTTGTCCGGCGTCCAGCCCGCCATCTTCATCAGGGATTTTTTATCGTAAACATATCCGCCGATCCCCTGGTTGATGATATTATAGTTCAGCAGCCGGTTGGCCACGCTGACGTACGTCTGGGCCGAACGGAGCGGGCCGTAGCCCTGGGTGATCGAATCCCCGAGCCAGAGCACTTTTTCATTCTTGCGCGCGGGCGTCAGCGCGCCGTCAATCTCAAAGCGGCGGATCAATACCGTGGCGTCGGCCGGAAGATAAACAACGATATCCTTTGTTCCATCGGGCAGCGCCCATTCCAGGCGGCCCGCTTTCGGGAGATCCTTCACATAACGGATATCGGAGATCAGGCCGTCGACAGCCAGTTCGAAGGAATCCTGCGAGCCTTCCCAGATGATTTTGTAATCAAAGGAAACGGTCCTCGCGTCTGTGGTGAATTCCAGCGTTTTCGCGGTGGAGGCCATGCAGCGATCGTACCAGAAATCGAACGCGGACCTGAAATAGGCCATTTGCTCATCCGAATACTGGAACGCCTGCAGATAGCCGTCCGTCGTTTCACGAAACGAATAAGCGCCGAAATAGATCAATTGAAGTTCCCGGTTTGTCATGAGGATTCCTCCTTAAGATTATTTCTTCGTATCTGTTTCAGCACTTTGACGCCGCCTGGTACAGCGCTGCGGCGTTCGTGCCGTACGTTTTTTCAAGCTGCCGGTATGTTTCCGCCTGTTCCTGGCAGGCCCGGAAGGATATGACGCCGCCCTCGATCTTCTGAAGATAGTATTCTGCCAGCCCCTCCGTCAAAGTCCAGTTTTTCGGGGACTGAAAGGCGTTTTCGTCCTTCAGGGCGATCTTCAGAAGGTAAATGATGAATTCATGGGATATCAACGCCTTTGCCGTTTCCGGGCTGAGATCTGTGCCGAACACATCCTGAGACGCGGTGATATCGATGGCCTGCGCGCCTCCTTCAATGGATGAAACGAGGGCGGCGGTGAACCAGGGCGGCGGCAGGGAAACGCCGACAGCTGTTTCGGCTTTATCCGTGAAATCGCTTCCATCAAAAAGCATGCGCACCTTTTCGATATGCTCCGTGATCGCGTCCCGCTCCGCGGGCCAGATGTTTTCCATATAATCGTCATAGTGACTGATCATGACCCGGCATACACGGATGATGGAATCGAGCGTATCGCCCGGCAGGTCCAGATTGCCGGATATTATCCAGGCGATCGTTTCGTTGTAGTAGTCTTTCGCGGCCATCCCGGCGCGTACAGGCTCGCAGACCATGGGGCCGTACCAGTCGCCGCAGTGTTCGCCCCCGCGGACGGTCAGGTGGAGCTCCTGATCCTTTAAGCATTTCAGATCGGCGGGATCGTACCTGCCGCGGTATTTTTCGCCGTAGGCGTTGTCATAGCCGCACTTTGAGACAGACAGCATATGGAAAATATAGCTGATCTCGGGATCGGCGGAAAACAGGATCTTGTTCATGGGGCGCCTCCTTCCTGATTTGGGGTCCTTTCCGGGAGGGGATCCTTCCCATTATTCCGACCCGGGAATATCGGCCGCATCAGTCATTTTCCCTGCGTTTTTCCGCACCTGAAAAAGATGAATTCCGGCCGGTGGACCGTCCCGCCGAACAGAGCGGGATACTGCTTTCGCATATCGTCCGAAATGTGGGCTTCCCGGCATTCCTCGATCACGAATCCCGCCCCGATCAGCGCGTTGATCAGGCTTGAAACCGTTCTGTGGTAACACTCGTAGCCGTTGACCACCCAGTTTACCGTTCGCTTCCCTTCCACGCAGTAATTCCGAAGGTTCGCGTACAGGCGTTCTCCCGTTTCCGTGCGGGTATAACGGTCATAAACGCCGTCCCACGCGGTGACGATCGGATGGGACATGCTGAAAACGAATTTCGCGTCTTCCTTCATCAGGTTATGGATCTTCCGCATCAGTCCGGCAAAGTCCTCGACGTAATCAAAGACCAGGGAGCTGGTCACAAGGTCAAATGAGCGGCCGATCGTTTCGATGTCTTCCATTGCCATCCGCCGGTAGACGATATTGTCCGCGACGTTGTGTTCCTTTGCGTACGCCAGCATCTTTTCGGAAATATCGATCCCCATAACGGACTCCGCGCCCATATCGGAATACCGCTTCGCGTGCTGTCCCATGCCGCAGCCGATATCCAGGACGGATTTTCCGGTCAGGTCCGGAAGCATCTGAAACAGGATCGGCGTTTCGACGCAGTCATTGAAATTGACGGGATTGTTCCTGCTGTGCAGGAAGTTTTCGAAAAAAACGCTGTCGTCATAGATGTTCTGCTTTGACATATTGCGATCCTCCATGAAGCGGGGAAAGAAATAGCGCCTTGTCACATCCGGATTTTATCGAAAACGGACCGGAGTTCCTGCTTTGCTCCATCAAAGTGAGGCCACGCGTCGATTTGATCGTTCCGTTTCCTTGGGATGATATGAATGTGGAAATGGGGGACCGACTGGCCGGCGCTTTCACCGCTGGCGTTCAAAAGATCGACGCCGTCATACCCGCATTTTTCCATGAGATGCAAGGAAACGGTCTTCACCGTCCGCATGACGGAATTCAGGGTGTCGGGATCGCAGTCCAGGATATTTTTGCAGTGCTTCTTCGGAATCACGAGGATGTGGCCGTCGACATCATTCGCGATATCCATAAACGCAAGCGTCTCCGCGTCTTCACAGACCCGCAGGCCCTGAATGACGCCTGACGCGATCCGGCAAAAAACACATTCGCACACTTTATGCAGCCCTCCGTTTTTTAAAGCAGTCCCTCTGACTGCAGCATTTCCAGAACACGCGCTTCCCGTTCAAACATCATCGGGCTGTACGGGCTGTCCGCCGCATGGCGGGTTTTATGATTGCCGCCTCAAACAGCAGTCTCATGCTTTACACCCCTGATCCGTTTTTTTGCCCCGCAGGTATTCTTCCCGCGTCAGTTCCAGCCGGATGATCCCATCGGCGGCGCTTGTTTCCCGGAAACCGACCGCCTTATGAACGCGGTAAGCGGCGATGCGGGTCAATTCAAATTCGTTGTGCAGACGGGAAACGCCGTGCTCCGTGAACGCCTTTTCGATAAGGAGGGAGAGGCCCTGTCTTCCGTAGCCCTTTCCCCGCTCCGGGGCGAAAATCACGATTCCCATATCCCACCGGTCCCGCGCCGGATCGAAATGATAATTCACATCCCCGACGAAGGTTCCGTCCCGCTCCCGCCGCAGGAAAGCGTAAAACCGTTCCGGCTCCTTTCCGATCCAGTTTTCCCTTAGCGCCTCCCACTCCCTTTCCGGCGCAGGAATGCATCCGTCCGGTGGGAACCAGGGCGCGTTATAGGCCATCGTTTCCGGGTCGGACAGCATTTTTACATAAAACCAGCCGTCCTCCGGTTGGGGGATATACAGCCGCAGATCGTCCGCCATCGTTTAATCATATATCCTTTCCGCTTTCGGGAATCGAAACGCTTATCGGCAAAAGTATATCACAGTTCCGCGGAATTTCCATCACAAAATGACGCGCGTAAGGATTTTTGAGGGGTAAAAACCGCTGCTGAGCCCGAAAAAACCGGAAAGACACGAATTGACTAATTCAGAAATTGTGGTAGAATGGAAACCGCTCATCGGAGGGTGGATCATTCAAGGGAAATGACCGACCGGATAAGATGCGGGCTGAAACGCCCGTGACTTATCCGGTCGTTTTTGATGGAGGACGGCATGCGCGGGGAGAACGATTTTACCAAGGGAAAGATACTCAAACCCCTGGCCGGGTTTATGCTGCCGGTATTTGCCGCCATGTTTCTGCAATCGATGTACGGCGCGGTGGACCTGATGATCGTCGGCCGGTTCGCCCGGTCTTTGGACGTATCGGCCGTTTCCACCGGCTCGCAGATGATGATGACCATCACAAACCTGGTCACCAGCTTTGCCATGGGCACCACCATCCTGCTTGGCCAAAGGATCGGCGAAGGAAGGGGCAGGGAAGGAGGAGAGGTCGCCGGCAGCAGCATCTGCCTGTTCGGGACGATCGCTGCCGGGCTGACGGTGCTGATCCCGCTCCTGGCGGGGCCGCTGAGCGGACTGATGAACGCACCGGAGGAAGCGTTCGGCGCGACGGTCTCCTATATCCGCATCTGCGGATCCGGTTCCGTGTTCATTATCGCCTACAACCTGATCGGGAGCATTTTCCGGGGCATCGGGGATTCACGGACGCCGCTGATGACGGTTTTGATCGCCTGCGTGTGCAATATTGCGGGCGACCTGCTTCTGGTGGCCGTATTCGGCATGGGGACGGCGGGGGCAGCCATGGCCACGGTATTCGCGCAGGCGCTCAGCGTGATCGTCTCCCTGCTGATCCTGAGGAAAAAGGAACTGCCCTTTCTGTTCACCCGGCAGAGCGTCCGCTTCCGCGCATCGATCATCAGAAAGGTGACGGCCCTGGGGCTGCCGATCGCGCTGCAGGATCTGCTGGTGGGAATATCCTTCCTGGTGCTGCTGGCCATCGTGAACGGGCTTGGGCTGATCCCTTCGGCGGGTATCGGCGTGGCAGAGAGGGTGTGCGGCTTTATCATGCTGATCCCTTCCGCCTTTATGCAGGCCATGGCGGCGTTTGCGGCGCAGAACATCGGCGCGGGTAAATACGACCGCGCAAAAAAGGCGCTCGGTTACGCGGTGGCGCTCTCATTCATGCTTGCGGCCGTGATGTTTGCGCTTTCGTTCTGGCGGGGCGACCTGATGGCGGGCATCTTTTCGAACGACCCTCCGGTTATCGCCGCCGCTGCCGATTACCTGAAGGCCTATGCCATCGACTGCCTTCTGACCTGCTTCCTGTTCTGCTTTATCGGTTTTTTCAACGGGCTGGGCATGACCCGTTTCGTCATGGTCCAGGGTATTGTCGGCGCATTCCTGGTCCGGATCCCCGTGGCCTTCCTGATGAGCCGGGAGGTGCCGGTATCCATGTTCCATATCGGACTTGCCACGCCCTGCTCCACGGTCCTTCAGGTGATCCTTTGCCTTGTTTGGTTCCGCAAGGCCGACAGGGAATATCATCTGCGGGGAAAGATGGTTGAATAAGGCAGGAAAAAGATCTGTGATGAGCGGGAGCGGATGATATGGGAAAGGGCCTGCGTTTTTCTGAATGGTTCCCATTCCCGTGGGTATCCGGCGATTCGGGAAAAAAAATTGCCATTTTTCAAATCGCGGCAGGAAAACCGTGCTCGATGTCGTATTTACTGATATACAGGGGAGAGAAAGTCCATATGAGAGGAGCGAACAGCATGAAAACCACCATTACCGCGATCGGTATGACGGTGACGCCCGGGATCACCAAACGGATCGACAGGAAAACCGCGACGATGAGCCGTTATCTGAGGCAGGATACCGAGGTTTATGTTAAACTGCGCAAGGAGCGCAACCAGAAGATCTGCGAGATCACGGTGCCCATGGGCGGGAACGTGACCCTGAGGAGCGAATCCGCCGGCGGCGATAACCTGTTTATGGCCATCGATTCCGCCCTGGCCAAGCTGGAAAGGCAGATCCTTCGCCACCGCACCAGGCTGGACAAGCGCCTGCGTGAGGACGTGGACCTGAGCGAGACTGAATTCATCGAGGATCCCAGCGTATACGGCGAGGGCGAAAAGGAGATCGTCCGGCGCAAAGCCTATCCCGTCCGTCCCATGTCCCCGGAGGACGCCGTCCTGCAGATGGAGCTTTTGGGCCACAGCTTCTTCGTGTTCGTCAACCAGGACACCGACCAGGTGAACGTGCTTTACGCCCGCAAGGACGGCAACCTGGGCATCCTGGAGCCCGAAGAGTAAATATATATCGCTTATCATCCGGCAAGTCCGGCCCCTGAGGCCGGGGGCTCGCCGGAAGGGAAGGCCGTTTGAAAGCATAATGTCACGCGCCTCGGACGCCGCAAAAGCGTCCGGGTTTTTTCTTTTTGCGCCATCGGTACGCTTCCGCCGGCGGGGGAAACGGGGGAGGAAGCACCTGCCTGCGCCGATGGGACGAAACCGCAAAAAAGCGGTTGACCCATTTCCCGGTACGCAGTAAACTGGTGCCGTTCCCGGGCGGGAATGGAGAAAAACATACCCGGCCGGGGCAGGGGAGGGAAGGATGGACCTGAAAATATACCTGGTCTGGTCCGCCGCGGCGTTCGCGGCGTATTTCGTGAAGGGACTGGCGGGCTTTGGAAACACGCCGGTCCATACGGGACTGATGGCTTTTTTCAGGACCAACGCGGAACTGACCCCGGTGGATTACATCCTGACGCTTCCCGCCAACACCGCCATATTGTGCCGATACAGGAAATACCTTCGCCGGGAAATGTGGCTGCCCGGCGCTTTGGTGACCATGGCCGCGGTGGTTCCCGGCGCGATCCTTCTGAAGGAAATGAACAGCGGCGTCCTGAAAGTCATTTTCGGTTTTGTGATCCTGCTTGCGGGGGCGGATATGCTGCGCTCCCGGTCGGACAGCCGTCCGGCCCCGGGCCGGTCCATGCGCCTGGCGCTGACGGCGCTGAGCGGCCTTGTCAGCGGCATGTTCGGCATCGGACTTTTGCTGGCCGCGGTCATGGGCCGCACCGTCCGGGACAGCCGGGAACTGAAGGCCAACCTGACGGCGGTCTTTGTCGCGGACAATATCGGCCGGGGGATCATGTACGGAGTCACCGGGCTTCTGACCGCGCAGGCCGCGCTGACAGCGCTCTTCCTGACGCCGGCCATGGGGCTGGGGCTGTTTGCCGGCGTCAAAAGCGCCGGAAAATTCAGCGAAAAAACCGTCCGCCGCTGCACGGCCGCGGTCCTCATGGCCTGCGGCGCGCTGCTGGCTGCGGGGAATATATAAAAAACTTTATCCGTTCATCCGGGCGAGGCCCCAAAGACGGCTGCAGTGATGACGGATGGATCGATAAGCGAAAGGAAGAGGCGCCATGCGTGGATCTGAGATCATATCCTATCCGCATCTTGGGCACATATACGAAGGGGACTATTATAAGGATATCCCCTTTGACGCCTATATCGACAGGAAACAGGCCGTCCCGCAGGACCGGAGGATATTCGATATTCGGGACTTTGGCGCTGTGCCCGACGACAAACTGAACACGGAAGCCATCCGGTCTGCCTGCGAGGCATGCCGGGACTTTGGAGGCGGGGTGGTGCTCATCGCGGGCGGCAGCTATCGCTCCGGACGCGTGCGGCTTTATGACCATACCACGCTCTTCATCGCCGCGGACAGCGAACTGGTCGCCTCGCGCAATTATAATGACCTGATCGGCCGCATCCCCGGCACCCAGGATTTCGGGGAGGAATCCAGCGGCGGCGCATTCATCCTGGCGGTGGACGCGAAGGACGTCACGATCACCGGGGGCGGCAGGATCCACGGGAATGGAGAATGGTTCGTGCATGATCCGAGGAAAAAGCCGGCGCTTGAGCCTTTTGATGTCACGATGCTGCCCACCAGGGAACAGGCGAAAACGCCCATGATCAATACGGTGCCGGATTCCATCCGCACCTATTACCGGGACCGCATCCGTTATGCGGAGGATAAATACGGCGAAGGCCTGCCTGTGCTTAAAAGGCCAAGCACCATGGTGTGGCTGCTGCGGTGTGAAGACGTAAAGGTGGAAAACATCATCCTGCACGATTCCATGTGCTGGACACTGCACCCCGAAGCATGCGACCGGGTGACCATCCGCAATGTGGTCATCGACGACAACCGCCATGTGGCCAACACGGACGGGGTCGACATCTCCGGGTGCAGCCGTGTGGAGGTCAGCCGGTGCTTCATTTCCTGCGCGGACGACGGCCTGTGTGTAAAGAACCCGGTTTATACCCATCGGGCGTCGGAGGATATCCACATGCATGACTGCGTGGTGCTGACGGTCATGAACGCTTTTAAGATCGGCACGGGAACAAGGCACGATATACGGCGAGTGACCGTGGAAAACTGTGAGTTTATGCTGCCGGATATCTTCCCCGGGTCGGTTTCCGGCATCTCCGTTGAAAGCTGCGACGGCTCCCGGGTGGAAGACGTCATCGTCAGAAATATCCGCATGGACAATGTCCAGTGTCCGCTTTACATCCTCCTGGACCGCCGCAACCAGGCCGGGATCCCGTACAGCGAGGATGAGGAAAGCCTGTATTGGGGCGGAGACATATCGCGTGTGTTTATCGGCAATATCTCAGCCGCCCGGTGTGAGCTGCCTGCGATACTGACCGGCTATGCGGACCACACGAAAAACGGAAAGCCGGTCCGCAAAGCCATTCACGATATCACGGTGGCGGATTATACCGCCATATACCGGGACAACCGGGAGATCATCACGATCCCAGGGGAGTTTGAAGAGTTCCTTACGGATTACCCGGAATGCAACGCCCACGGCGACGTGGACGCCTGCGGTATCTGGGTGAGGCACGCCGACCGCGTAACGCTCAGGAATATCGATGTGCGGTCCAGGACCATGAATACGCGCCCCGTGGTCAGGCTGTATGACGTGAACTGATCTTAAATTTCCAAAGCGCGGCCGATGTCGACTTAAAAATGCCGCGGAAAAATGAAAACCTGTCCTGACTGATACCCTTTTCGATATGCCGGCCGGTCCAGAAAAGGGTATCAGACTTTTTTGGCTTCTTATAAGCATTCCTTTGGGCTTTATTGAACACCGGGCTTTCCGCCGCACGTAGTTTGGCGGTTCCAGAAATGTCCATAAGGGATGTTTATGGGTCCTTTATGAAGTCTGATTTGCAATCCCGTGCGCATAAGTTTATAAGGAGGAAATCAGGATGGTGGATTACCGTCTGATTTGGCCGTGCTCCGTAAAGAACAGAATCCCCTTGTTTGAACCGGGACCGATATCATTCGGTCAGTTGTCTGTCCATGAACTGCCGGATCACATCGCTCTTCCATGTACTGTCAAACTTCTGCGCCACGCCGTAAGAGGTCATGGAGGTGCCTACCCCGATGTTGGTCCATCTCATGACGGTCTGATTTGTGTCCGCGTCCAAAGACATGACGCTGAAGATCCGCCGCGGCACAAGACCCTCCCGTTCCACCAGGATCAGACGGTGAAGGCTGCTGTAGACAGGGTAATAATTCTTCCCTTGTTCCACGGCGCCGGTCGCGTAATCCTTCAGCTCGGTGAGATAACCGCCGTAGATGTACTGCAAATCGACCACAGCAAGCCATTGGCATTCTTCATACGACGCGGGGAAGCGGTCCATGGGAATCTGATCCATCCAGGTGGTTTCAAAACTGACAACAAACGCTGCGGGGTTTTCTTTGTTATTGCAGCTGTAGCCGTCCTCCGGCTGCGTTTTCAGCCGCTCCGCTTTCACGTCCGCTTCCCTTCGGCAGATAATCAGATATTTCGCGTCCGCCGGCAGCGGAGCATCGTCCTGCGGGAACCCCTGCGTTTCGTTCAGAGCCGACAAATCCAAGTCCACCGTCAGGCCGTGCGGGAACAACTGACCCAGGGACTGGCCCTGCTGCCTGAGGTGATACAATACAGGCACGATGTTCTCCGGCCGATCGTGCTGACCGGCCAGCGCCTGCGCGTACAGGCTCAGTCTTTCCGGATCGGTTTCTTTCAAAATTGTCGCTCTGAGCTCGGGCAGGTCCGCCTCGGTCAGGCATTCCGACAGGAAATCAACACTGCTGAAAACCGTGTTTGTATTGGCCAGTGCCAGTTCCATACGCCGCTCCAGCGGAAGGTTACGGCTGTATTCGGCGATCAGCTTCAGCATGGAGCGGGTGCTGTAGCCATCTGACTGATTGCATTTTTCGAGAACCGGATCCATGGCCCACGGCGCTTTGCTAAAGAGCGCCTTAAACGCCGCGTCGTCGTATTCGGCCTTCATGTCCATGGTGGCGATCTGTTCGGTCATTTTCCTGCGGGCGGCTTCCTCCGGGTAACCGTATTCGGTCATTATTACCTCGTAAACGGCCAGACGCTGCGACTTTTTTGAACCGGGTTCAAGGCTGTCCATCACGCGATCCATGCATTCGCGGCTTTTGTCCGACAGCTTTCCGTCGGTGAGCAGCGCCTGGTTCAGATCATCGACGACGTCCGCCCAAAGGATGCGGTTCAAGGCGTCGTTGACGTGCTTGTCCTGGGAAGACAAAACCGTCAGCAGGTAAATGCCCGCGCCGGCGGCCAGGATCAGTGCAATGACGATAATCAATCCTTTTTTTTTCATTTTAAGTTCTCCTTCCGACGGTTTGAGATACAATGCGCAAGAGTGAAGCCGGATCGATCGGCAGTATGGGATCCGTTGCCCCGCGGCCTCTTCCTGCGGTACAGGAACGGCATATTGGTACTATAGCTCTGCAAAAGCTAAGTTTCAATCATTAATGTCGCCAATGACGGAGACGATAATCCCGATCCGGCATATTACCACGCCGGGAGTCAGTATCCCGGTATATATATGGTCAAAACTACAGATTCCTCTTTTGTAAATATATAACTGCCGGGCGACTTGAATCGCCCGGCGGCATCGTTCAATCGATTGCTTCAGTTCCGCGAAATACTTGACGGTGCGGACCATCCCGGCCGGCGCAGATGTTCCCGCTCAGGCGCAGGCGCTGTACGCCGCTCCCTCGCGGAATGGGGTACTGTCATGCTTTCCGCTCCGCACACAAGTCCCATCCGGTTCCGCCATGGCTGACGGTCGCAGGTACAGCCGGAACCATCCGAATTGCTGTGCGTAAGCGTCGGCCGCGGGAAAGCGCTTACATCAGGCTTTTTTGATAATCCGATTGATTTCCGCGGCAGCCGTCTCAAGACTTCCTTTCCCGGTAATCAGGCGCGACCTGCTGGAGAAACGCAATTCCGTCCCGTCTTTCAGACGGACGATCAGCATGGCTGCCAGTCCCCCTTTTGCCTCGGCGGATGCGATTTCAGCGGCAGGATACGCCACAGTCGGTTCTGAGCTTGTATGGCCCTTTGAGGCCAATTCGCCCAGAAAGCCAAAGAGCGCGGAAATTACAATGGCTCCTTTGACTGTATAGAAGGCTATGCCGTCCTCCCGAACGGTCAATGTGCCGATTCCTTTATAGCCGCCGAGCGTACTGGTGTTAAGCTGCATGTTCTCAACTGAGATCAGCGTGTTTCCCCTCAAAGACATGTCCGGTTTACTCCCTTCATTAAACAACCGGCCGCAGTTGCCTGCGGCCGGTCGCTGTTTTGATTATTACTTCAGCTCGGCGAAGTACTTGATGGTGCGGACCATCTGGCTGGTGTAGCTGTTCTCGTTGTCGTACCAGGCGACGACCTGAACCTGATAGGTGTCCTCGTCGATCTTCTGGACCATGGTCTGGTTGGCGTCGAACAGGGAGCCGTAGGTCATGCCGATGATGTCGCTGGAGACCAGCTTCTCGGTGGTGTAACCGAAGGACTCGGAGGCCTGGGACTTCATGGCGGCGTTAACGGCTTCCTTGGTGACGTCCTTGCCCTTGACAACGGCGACCAGGATGGTGGTGGAGCCGGTGGGCACGGGCACGCGCTGAGCGGAGCCGATCAGCTTGCCGTTGAGCTCGGGGATGACCAGGCCGATGGCCTTG
>CADANQ010000069.1 GCA_902789365.1 uncultured Eubacteriales bacterium | reverse complement strand
CGGTTCGGGGTGTCGTTCCGCTTCACCGTACACGCCGCTGAAGCGGATTATAATCGGAGGGAGCTCCCTCCGATACCTCCCCACTGCTGCCATACGTTCATTCTCCTTCACACACGACTGAACAGTTACATTCTTTTTTGCGTCCGCGGCGTCATTCCACCGTGTTTTCCAGGACGCCGATGCCGTCCGCCTCGCAGCGGACCGTGTCCCCGGGCTGCAGGTACTTTGGCGGGGAGAACCCCATCCCCACCCCGGCGGGGGTCCCCATGGAGATAATTGTGCCGCTTTTCAGCGTCATGCCCCGGCTGAGCTCGCACAGGACGTCGGAAATGGAAAAGACCCATTGATGCGTGCTGCCGTCCTGCCGTTTTTCCCCGTTGACATAGCAGCGGATGGGGATGTCGGGGGGATAAGCAAACTCGTCCGCGGTAACGACGCAGGGCCCCATCGGCGTAAAGCCGTCCAGGCTTTTGCCGAAATAGAACTGCTTGTGGGCGGTCTGCAGATCCCGGGCGCTGACGTCGTTCAGGATGGTATAGCCGAAGACGCAGTCCCGCGCCTCCTCCGGGGACACGCCCGCGGCGTCCCGCCCGAGGATGAAGGCGACCTCGGCCTCGTAGTCCAGCATCCGGGTCAGGTCCCGGTGGGCGGGGATCTTCCCGCCCGGGGGCGTCGCTTCCACGGTCCGCTTGGAAAAATAGACGGCCTTGTTTTCCCTCAGCATGACCGGGTCGAACCGGGCGGCCTCCTCCGTGTGATCCGTAAAGTTCATGCCAAGGCAAATGATGTCCCCCTCCGGCCGCGGGACGGGGGCAAGCAGGCGCACGTCCTCCGGGGACAGGGCCTCCCCGGTGAAGGACGGGATGACGCCGGCTTTGATCACCGAAAGAAGGGACGGATCGCCCCGGAAGGGAAGGATGCCCTTGTCCGAAAGGACGCCGGCGCGTTCCTTCCCGGCATGCAGAAAAGTAATCAGCTTCATATCAAAACCTCCCGATGTTTTGTTCGCTGGCCCGGACGCGTTTTCCTGCCGCCGGGTGTGAAAAGGCGCGCGGGATCGGGCCGCCCGCAAACGGCGTCCCGTCTGTTTTTCGCGGCCGTTTACTCCGGGGAACGCCTGTCTGGGTTTGGCGGAAAAAGCGTTGCAATAACGGCCACGTTGTTGTAAATTATTGTTTGTCGGAGCACTTTCTCCTCTGCGGAGAACCAATATCAAAAAGAAAGCCGTCCGCGGCGTATGAAAAGATGCTGTCGGAGGACGATACCGACGCCGAGGCCCACTGGGGCGCGGTCATCAGCCGGTACGGCATCATCTACGCGGAGGACCCGGCCACGGGCAAACGCGTGCCCGCCTTCCACCGGCTGCGGCTTGAGTCCATCCTTTCGGACGAGGATTACAAGGCTGCGGTGGAATACGCCCCGGACAATAAAAGCCGACGGATATATCAGAAGGAAGGCGCCCGCATCGCGGAGATGCAGAAGACCCTCCTTGCCATAGCGCGGAACGAGAAACCCTATGACGTTTTTATCTGTTATAAGGAGACCGATGAAAACGGCCGGCGCACCCCGGACAGCCTAAGTGCCCGGAACGTATGCAACGGCCTGACGGAAGCCGCCGGGCTGACAGCCAAATGAAGGAAGACGCTTTCGATCTGGCGGTAAAGTCCGACGAGCCGGGCGATGTAACGGAAGAAGGCCTGAAGACCGCCGCCGCCATGTTTGCGGCGATCGGAGACAGCGAGGCCGCCGAACGGGCAGGGCAGTGCACGGCGCTTGCGGAACAGGCCCGGCAAAAAGCGGTCTACCTGAACGCGGAAGAAATACGGACAAGAGAGTGGCAGCATCCCGCCGGTCTTGAAGAAGCCTCAAGACTGTTCCTGAGCATACCGGATTACAAGGACGCGGAAAAGCAGGCGCGGGCCTGCGCTGACGAGGCGGAATCCATCCGTTCCGAACTGTATGAAAGCGCCGTCAGCGCCATGAACGCCGCGGGCGAAAAGAGCGGCAACTGGAATAAAGTAAAGAAGAAGCTCGCCGCGAATGAATTGGACGGATATCGTGACGTGGAATGGCTTCGCGTAAACGCAGCCAGGCACTATGAAGCGTGCGTGTCCGCTCCCCCGGAAAAGCAAACGCGTACGGACGACCCATGAACCGATCCCGTTCGGGTTTGTTGAAAAAACAGCCCGGATATGGTAGGCTTATGATATGCCGATCATGATGAAGCGGCGCTTCGGGAAAGTCTTCGGTTTGAGGAACGATTGTCACAGGAGCGAAAAACGGATGGACAACATTAAGCGGCGTGACCGGCAGATCCTGTATATCGCGGACGACGCGGTGCTTGAGGAAATGAAAAAATGCCGGGCGATCCTGCAGAAGCTGAATTTTATGGACCGGGCGGACATTGAGGGGATCGCCGCCGTGGTGAAGGAGCTTTTCGGCTCCTCCGACGGGGCCTTCGTGAACCCGCCCTTCTACTGCGATTACGGCAGCCACATCCATGTGGGAAAGAATTTCTTTGCCAACTACAACTGCACCATAATCGACGTGGCTCCCGTCGTTATCGGCGACAACTGCCAGATGGCCCCCAATGTATCGATCTACACGGCGGGCCATCCCGTGCATCCGGCGGCCCGGAATACGGCCTATGAGTACGGCATCGGCGTGACCGTCGGAAACAACGTATGGATCGGCGGCAATTCCGTGATCCTGCCGGGGGTGCGGATCGGGGACAACACGGTGATCGGCGCGGGCAGCGTGGTGACGAGGGATATTCCCGCCTGGTGCGTCGCCGCCGGCAATCCCTGCAGGGTGATCCGCAGGATCACCGAGGCGGACCGGGAAACGTATTTCCGCCATGTTCCCGCGGATGAGGAAGCGCTGGAAAACATGCGGCGGATGTGGGCGGAAAACGGCGATCCCGCAAGATATCCCATCGCGCCGGAGGAATGAGGGCACCAAAGGACAAAGCTTTTTTGAAGGTTGAAGACTGATATGGACGGGATCAAAAAAAAGAGAATCCTGGTTTATACCCTGATGCCCCTGCTGCTGCTGGCGGCCGGCCTTATTCTTTTCCGGGCGGAAAATGGGGTGCTTCTGGCCTGGGAACAGGCTGACGACCGGATGAAGCTGGATTCGGTCTGCGAGGTGATTCATTACGCGGAGGCAATGCGCGCGCATTCCATGGCGTCCTATGAAAGGCATCTGGGGCAGAAGATCCGTTTCATGACGGAAACGCTTTCCCTGGACGTGACAGAGGAAGGATATTCCGGCCCCCGGTTATTCGGCGACGGGGCGGTCGTCGTTTTCCGGGACGGAAAGGCGGTCTGGCCGGAGGGGATCCCCGCGGGCTTTCCGGAGTTCAGCGAAGCGGACATCCTGGAGGGCCGGCCCCTGGAGGCGGATGTTCCCGCCGGAGGGACGGAAGAACCGGACGCGGTGAAACGAATGATCTTTCATTTCGGGTATCTGTTCTGTCCGTAGGACTGAACAGTTACCATATTTGAGTATATCGGACTGTCCCTGAGCGCCTATTTTGCTTCCATGGGCACGATGTCGCTGGCGGTCTCCCTGGGATCCAAGGACATGTTCTCGGATATCTTCGCGGGCATCATGATTCTGTTTGAACACCAGTTCCAGGTGGGGGATACCGTCGATCTTGAACATCGAAGTGAAGTGAACCGCCGGCTCAAAACTTGACACGGGAAATCAAATTTGTTATTGTTGTATACGAACGTTTTTTGGGTTTGGAGGAGCGCTGCGCATGAGAAAGCGCGCTTTGAAGGGAGCCGCGGCTCTGCTGACGGCTTTGGTTATTCTCCTTTCCGCCGCCGCGGCGGAAGGGTATATGATGGTTTTCGGTTCGCTGAAGGTCTATGCCGACAGGGAACTGAAGGTTTATCTGGGGGAGATCGGCGACGCCTCGATTGTGTATGCCGACGCCGCGGAAGAGATGGAATACGGAACGGTGGTGACCGTGGTTTTCGGCGACAACTGGATTTTGCGTACGGGGTATGTTTCCGGCGGCGCCCTGATGCCGCTCCTGCCCGCCGAGGCCGAGGCCTATGCCCGGGAAGCGGCGGACGGCATGATGTATGCCGGGGGCGTGCGGCTTTTGAACGCGTCCTTTGTCCCCGCCAAAGAGGACGGATCGACGCCCGACGCCGCGGCGGCTGAAGGGACAGCGGGATGGGATATCCCCGAAGCATCCGGGGCGCCCGCCCCGGCATCGACGCCCCTCCCGGAGAAAACGCCGGAATTCGAGGTATCGGAGGAGACCCCGCGGGCGACCCCGTCGCCCATCCCCACGGTGACGCCCCTTGTGACGGCCGCGCCGGTGACGCTGCCTCCCACGCCCACCAAACCCCCGTCCTCCTGCGTGGAGATCGTCGTTCCGCCGACCGACGTGAGCGGCTACAGCGGGGAGGAGGTGGTCCTGGCCGTGGGGGCGACAGGCGCGCTGTCCTATATGTGGCAGTACTTTGACGGCCGGGCCTGGGTGGATTCCAGCATGGAACAGGCCGCGTCCCCGGCCATGAAGCTGGTGGTCTTCGAGGGCGGCAGGGAGAGGATCTACCGTTGTGTGATCACGGGCACGGACAGGACGAAGGTGTACACCGAACCCGTGAGGATCATCGTCCAGAGATAGGACGGGAGAACGCGCGTCATAAAAAAATGCGGGCCCGGAGGAATCCGGCGCCCGGAAGGAAGAGTAAAATGAAAATGACAGGACTTGCGGCCGCTTTGCTGGCGCTGCTGACGCTGATTGCTCCCTTTGCCGCGGCGGATGCTCCCGCCTCCGGGCTGTGCCTTGTTGAAAACGAAACGGCGGTCTATACCGACGCGTCCATGGAGACGCTTTACGGCATTCTTGCGCCCGGGCAGACGGTTTATGCCGAGGAAGAGGACGGCGAAGGCGTCCTGCGGATCGTTTTTGTGTATCCCCTCCTGCCCAAAGAAGGGTGGATCGACAGCGCCGCGGCGCTCCCGCTGGAGGGACAGGCGCTGGAGGACTACCTGTACGTGGCCGGCGAGGACGGCATGAGGTACAAAAACCTGCCGCTGCTGCCGGCGGTCTTTGCGCCGGCGAACGCCGAGGAGGCGCAGGTGGGGCCGGCCCCGGAGGAAACCCCGCAGGTCCCCGCGGCGGCGATCCTGCGGCAGCCCGAGGATCAGCGGGGCCGGGTGGGGGACAAGGTGACCTTCACCGTCGGGGCGGAGAACGTCGTCTCCTACCGCTGGCAGTTCCACAACGGACGCGTATGGAAGGACGCCACCATGAAGGGCTGCGACGGCCCCGCGATGACGGTGGAGGTGTCCCAGAAAAGGTTCGGGTATATGTACCGGTGCGTCCTGACCTTCGCCGACGGAACGGTGCTGTTTTCCGACGAGGCGCGGATCATTCATTGACGGTCCGTCACAGAGACGAATAAACCCCGCGGCGGAAGGGCTGCCCCTTCCGCCGCGTTTTTTTGCGATTTCCGCGCGCTTATTCCTTTTTCTTCTGCGGCAGGAAAATCTTGACCGGCTCCTTCGCCGCGCTGTCCAGTTCCCCGAGCTGCCCCTCGCTGATCACCAGCTCGATATAGCGGGGATTGATAACGATGCCGGAGGAAACGGAACCGTCGCTGTTGACGTTCCCGATGTGACGCTTCATTTCGGGCCAGGTAAGGACGGCGATGCGCTTGTGCATCGGGAAAACGGCCTTCAGGGCGGCGACGTCGGTGAACCCGCACAGGAAGGTGTTTCCCCCGCCCTTGACGGTGGAGAACATCATGGGCCGGCCAAGGGCGGCCTGGGCGGGATCCGCCAGGGTGCAGTCCCCGCCGCCGAAGAACATATCCCGGTCGTAGATGTTCATGGCGTCGGCGGCGGTGCGGCCGAGCCCGGCAACCTCGTTCGGCTTCAGCCTGCGGCCCAGGGAACGCTCCAGCGCCTTGATCTTGAGCAGCCGCGCCGAGGCCGCGGTGACGTGCAGGGAGGAATCGTCGGCAAAAACGTCCTCTTTATAATTGAAGGGAACCAGGAAAAGGGTGCCCGGCAGCACGTGGGCGATCATGTTCCAGCAGGTGGCGGCGGCGGCCTGCGCGGCGGGGTCGTCCTTTGCACGGGCGTTCTGACGGAACCTGAGGGTCAGGCGGTTCAGGGCGGCGCCTTCGTATCCGAGGGGGGAAGAGGCGGTTTTCAGATAATCGTCGCACAGGATCTCGCAGGGATGGTCGCGGGTGCCCATGTTGACGCGGAAGGAAAGGACGCCCATCGGCGCGAGGGAGGCGACGAAGGCCCTGAAGTCCGCCGCGGACATCTCCCTGGCCTTCAGGTCGAAGGCGGCGTTGTTTTTGACGGCGGCCTCCGCGTGCTCCGGGGCGGAGCACACCCAGGCGCAGAAATTGGCGTCGAGCATCGGGAAGCGTTCGCCGGTGGCTTTGGATGTGATTACCCAGAATTTTTCAAGGCCCGAATAGCGTTCGGCGGCGATGGGGGAGCGCCAGCGGACCAGCTTCCGGTTGTCCATGGTGAGGCATTTGGGCTTGACGGGGGTGGGGGTCAGGCGGCGGGTGGCGCTGTCGATGATCCCGGCGGCGATCAGCCGGTCCTGGGGCATTTTTTCCAGGAGCGAGGAGATAAACTCGTTCACCTTCGGGCGGTTTCCGTCCTCCTCTGCCTCGTCCTTCAATTCAAACTCGTCCTTTGTGATGCCGAAGGAAAGCAGGGCGATCTGCCCTTCGGCGGGCTTGCCCACCTGGGGCAGCTTTCCCTCGCGGTCGTGCAGCTCGATCAGGTAGTTCCAGTCCTCTTCCTGGGCCTGCATCACATATTCGACGCCGTCCGGCGTTTTGCCGACCGCCCGCGTCCTCTCCAGGTAGGGGATGTCCTCCTTTTCCAGGCGGCCCCACAGGGTCCTGGTCAGGATGCGCCTGCCCCGGATGAAGGGCGACGGATCGGCCTTGGCAGCGGCGGCGGCATAGTAATCCAGAAGGACCCAGGCGTTTTTCAGATCGTCGGTTTCCACGTCGTTGAAATGCTTCAGGGCCGCATGGTATCCGACCGCCCCCATGGCCTTGGCCACGGCCCGGATTTCTTCGCCGAAGGCCCTGTTCGCCTCTTCCCGGGGCATGTCCTCCCGCAGGGTATTCTCCGGGGCGAACATGCCGACCGCCGGATAGGCCTCCCGAAGGCTGTCCAGAAGGGTCATGTGGTTCTTCACCCCGCGAAGAAGGGACGCGCGGTCGGCGCAGAGCAGCCTGATGCGGCGGAGGGTGTCCTCATCCTCCTCGGGGATATTCTCGTCGGACGGGGCGAAGGCGTCCCCCGGGGTGAAGGTTATCCCGCCTTCTTCTTCCTCTTCTTCCTCTTCTTCCTCAGCCTCCGCGGGAGCGGCGGGCGCCTCCTCCGCCGCGGCGTCCGGGGCCGAAGCGTCCGCTTCTTCCCGGCCGTCCTCCGGCGGGGTGGGGCCGTCAGATTCATTCTTCTTTTTAAACAGATCAAAAAGTCCCATATTTCCTCCAAAGATCGGTTTGTTCCTTTTGACGTAAAACAGTATACCATACGGCGGCGCGAAATACAAACGAAAGGGACGAACGCGGCGGGAGAGGTTTTCACGGCTTCACGGGGACGGATTGCGGCGAAAAGCCCCGCCGCCAAGCTTTTCCCCCGCCGGGAGAGGGAAATGATTCCGCCAAAGCTTGATTTTGCTCTCCCGCGGGCATAGAATAGAAGCTGATCCGAACAAGAAAGGGACGGGAATGAAAAAGATCGCTTCGGCCATTGTCCGCTTCCGGTATCTCCTGACGGCGCTGATGCTCATCCTGTGCGTCCCCGCCGCGCTGAATATCGGGGGGACCGGGATCAACTACGACCTGACCGCCTACCTTTCCCCCGATACGATGACGGCCCGGGGGCTGAAGATCATGGAGGCGGAATTCGAAAACACGGCCTCCCTTTCCCTGGTGCTGATCGGGGGCGGGGACGAGGCGGCTTTTTCCTTTGCGGAAAGGATCTCCGCCCTGGACGGCGTCATGAGCGCGTCCTACGACCCGGCGGCGGGCCTGAAGACCGTGGACGGGGAAGAATGGCGGCTGATCGGCGTGATCTCCGACGCCGCATCGGCTGAAAGGGTCTATGACGGCGTCGAGACGCTCGTGAAGGACACGCCCCATATGATTTCCGGCGCCGTGAGGGACGGCCGCATCATCAGGAAGTCCATGAGCGATGAAATCCCGACGGTGATGCTGATATCCTGCCTGATCGTGCTCTTCGTGCTGCTGCTGATGAGCCGCTCGCCCGTGGAGCCGGTGATGTTCTTTGTGTGCATCGGGGTGTCCATCGTGCTGAACATGGGCACCAATACCGTGTTCGGGAGCATTTCCTTCATTACCTTCGCGGTGGCCGCCATACTGCAATTGGCCCTGGCCATGGATTATTCCATCATGCTGATCAACGCCTACGACCGGATGCTGGAAAAAGGTCTGGAGAGGCCCGAGGCCATGGCCGCCGCGCTGGAAATGTCCTTCCTGCCGGTTTCATCCTCGGCGCTGACCACGGTGGCGGGGATGCTCTCCCTGGTGTTCATGAGCTTCACCATCGGCTTTGATATCGGCATGGTTCTGGCCAAGGGGATCGTGATCAGCATGCTGACGGTCTTCCTGATGCTGCCGGGGATGCTTACGCTGTTTACCCCGCTGATGCAAAGGACATCCCACCGGCCCCTGCGCCTGAGCGGAAAACACCTGAGCGCCTTGATACAAAAAAGCCGCGGCGCAATCGCGGCGGTACTGATCCTTCTGATCGCCGCGGGCGCCGTCCTTCAGACGCGGAACACTTACGCCTATACGGTCCGTGACATGGACGGGGACAGCGCCAGGATATCCGAGGCCTTCGGGAGGGCCGACCCGGTGGCGCTCCTGTTCCCGGTATGCAAAACCGACGGGGATTACGCTGAAGAAAGCGCGGCGCTCCGGGAGATCGGGGAACTTGAGATCGGCGGGAGGAAGGCGGTCACGTCGGTGTACGCCATGCCCGTGACCGGGGAGGCCGCGCTGAAGACCGTCGACGCGGACGCCGCCGCGGATATGATGGGGACGGACCGGGGGATGATGCGCACCTTTTTCGCGCTGCTCGGGATCGACGGGCCCATCAGCGGCGGCGAACTGGTCAAAAAAGCGGAAGCCTTCATGGCGACTCCCGGCGGATGGCTGATTCCCGCGGAGACGCGGAAACAGATTTCGGAACTGTCGGAAACCCTTGCCCTGGCCGAGAGGACCTTCAACGGCAGGGAATGGTCCCGTGCCATCCTTTTCATGGATATGAGCTATACGGACCCGGGGGCCCGGGAGGTCCTTGACGGCATCCGGAAGGTGATGACCGCCCATTACGGGGACAGGTGGGCCATGACCGGCGGCATTGTGGTCACCGACGACATCGGTACCTCGTTTTCCGGGGACCTGAGGCGGGTGGGCCTGATCACCGTCGCGGCGGTTTTCCTGATCATCCTGCTGTCCTTCAAAAACGCGGCCGTGCCGGTGACGCTGGTGTGCGTCATCCAGGGCGCCGTGTGGGTGAACATGGCTTATTCGGGCCTCAGGGACGGCAGCGTGTTCTTTATGTGCTACCTGATCTGCATGGCGCTGCAAATGGGGGCCACCATCGATTACGGCATCCTGCTGACGGAGAATTACCGCCGCTGCAGGGAATCGATGAACCCCTGGGACGCGGCGGCCGCCGCCCTGGACAGGAGCATGCAGACCATCCTGACCTCGGGCCTGGCGCTGATTACGGCGGGATTCGCCGTGGGGAGGATATCCAGCGTGTTTTATATCTCGTCCATCGGCACCATGCTGGGGCGCGGCGCCGTGGTATCGGTGCTGCTGGTCCTTCTGCTGTTGCCCCGGATGCTGGTGTGGCTGGACAGGCTGATCGTCAGGAAACCGAACGGAAAAAACAACGCGGGGGAAACGGGAACCGCCTGAGCAAAAGCCGCCGCAATATAAAAACGAACGACAAACGCGCGGGGAGGCAAACAGCAATGAAAGAGCCGATGGAACTTTTGAAGGAACTGACCCTGGAGGAGAAGGCTTCCCTCCTGTCCGGCGACGATTTCTGGCATACCAAGGCGGTGGAGCGCCTGGGCATCCCCAGGGTGATGGTGTCCGACGGCCCCCACGGGCTGCGCAAGCAGGACGACAAGGCGGATCATCTGGGGGTCAACGAGAGCATCAGGGCCGTGTGCTTTCCGGCGGCCTGCGCCCTGGCGGCGTCCTTTGACCGGGCCCTGATGCGGAGGATGGGCGAGGCCCTCGGTGACGAGTGCCAGCACGAGCAGGTCGCCGTGGACCTGGGCCCGGCCATCAACATCAAACGCTCCCCCCTGTGCGGGCGCAATTTCGAATATTTCAGCGAGGATCCGTTCCTGGCCGGGGAACTGTCCGCGGAGCTGGTCAAGGGAATCCAGAGCCGGGACGTGGGCACGTCGGTGAAACATTTTGCCCTGAACAGCCAGGAGCACCGGCGCATGTCCTCGGACAGCGTGGCGGACGAGAGGACCCTGCGGGAGATTTACCTGCCGGCCTTTGAGACGGTGGTCAAAAAGGCGGCGCCCTGGACGATTATGTGCTCCTACAACAAGGTAAACGGGGAGTTCGCCTCCCAGAACAAAAGGCTTCTGACCGACATCCTCAGGGACGAATGGGGCTTTGAGGGCCTGGTGATGAGCGACTGGGGCGCGGTGAGCGACAGGGTGAAGGGCGTCAGGGCCGGGCTGGACCTGGAAATGCCCGCTTCCGGCGGCGTGAACGACCGGGAGATCGTCTGCGCGGTGCGGGAAGGCCGGCTGGATGAAAAGGACGTGGACAGGTGCTGCCTGCGCGTGCTGGAGCTGGTGAAGCGCTTTACGGACCATGCCCGGAAGGAGACCCCCTGGGACATGGAGGCCCATCACGCCCTGTCGGGGAGCATCGCCGGCGAATGCATGGTGCTGCTTAAAAACGAGGACGGCATCCTGCCGCTGAAAAAGGGCGAGAAGGTCGCCCTGATCGGTGAGATGGCGGAAAAGCCCCGCTTCCAGGGCGGCGGCTCCAGCCACATCAACAGCTTCCGCGTCACATCCCTCCTGGAAGCCATGGGCGGGGAGGATAACGTGACCTACGCGCCCGGATACCGGGGCACGGGGGAGGAAGAAGGGCTTCTTAAGGAAGCCGTCCGGGCGGCCGCCGCGTCGGACAAGGCCGTGGTTGTGGCGGGACTTCCGGATTCCTTTGAAAGCGAGGGATACGACCGCACGCATCTTGCCATCCCGGAAAACCAGGCGCGCCTGATCGCGGCCGTAGCCGCGGCCAACCCGAACACTGTGGTGCTGCTTTACAACGGGTCCCCGGTGAAAATGCCCTGGCTGGGACAGGTGAAGGGAGTCGTCGAGGGGTATCTCGGCGGCCAGGACCTGGGGGACGCGGGCAAAAGGATCCTGTACGGCGAAATCAATCCCTCCGGACGCCTGCCGGAAAGCTTCCCCGCCCGTCTGGAGGACACGCCCTGCTTCCTGACCTACGGCGGCGAGGGCAACCGGGCGGTCTACAGCGAGGGAGTCTTCGTCGGCTACCGCTATTACAACACAAAGAAAACGCCCCTCCTGTTCCCCTTCGGCTACGGCCTGTCCTACACCTCCTTTGAAGCGGCGAACCTGAAGATTTCCGCGGACCGGATCCGGGACGACGAAACCCTTCGGGTGCGGGTGGACGTCAAGAATACCGGAAGCAGGGACGGCAAGGAAACGGTGCAATTGTATATCGCCCCGCCCGCGTGCGGCGTTTTCCGCCCGGTGCGGGAGCTGAAGGGCTTTGAAAAGGTGTTCCTCAGGGCCGGGGAAAAGAAGACCGTGGAGTTCTCCCTGGACAAGCGCGCCTTCGCCCGCTGGAGTGAGGAGATAAACGACTGGTATGCCGACAGCGGCGAATACCGGGTGCAGATCTGCCGGAACGCCGAAGAGGTCCTTCTCGAGGCGAAGGTGGCGGTGGAGAGCACCCAAAGGGTCCCAGTGACCTTTGACGAGGATTCCATTACGCTGGATATTGCCGCCTGCCCCGCGGCGGCGGCCATCGTCACAGCCTCCATGCGCAAGCCCGACTGGGAAAACGGGGAGGAAGGCAGTGCCGCGTCGGAGGCGGTGACCGATGAAATGAGCAGCGCCATGATGCGCTATATGCCCCTCAGGGGAATGATCTCCTTCTCCGGCGGCCAGGTGACCCACGAGGACCTGAAAAAGCTGATCGACAGGATGAACGCGGCGGCGCGGGAAGATGGGAATGAAAAATGATCATGAAAAAGTATCTTTACGAAACGCATATGCACACCTCGCAGGCCTCGGCCTGTTCGGATTCGCCGGGAAGGGACTATATCCGAAGGTACATGGATATGGGGTACGACGGCATCATCATCACCGACCATTTTTTCCGGGGCAACTGCGCGGTGGACCGGTCCCTTCCCTGGCGGGAGAGGATCAACATATTCTGCTCGGGGTATGAGGACGCCCTGAACGAAGGGCTGAAGCGGGGATTCCCGGTGTTTTTCTCCTGGGAGGAAAACTTTGAGGGGGACGAATACCTGGTCTACGGGCTGGACAAAAAGTGGCTGCTGGAGCACCCGGAGATGGAACATTGGACGCGGAAGGAGCAGTTCGACGAGGTGCACCGCTATGGCGGCTGCGTCGTCCAGGCCCATCCATTCCGGGCCAGGAACTATATATCCGTGATCCACCTGGCCCCGTACCTGTGCGACGGCATCGAGGTGCTGAACGCCGGCAACGAGAAGGAATGGGACGCCCAGGCGGCGAGATACGCTTTTTTCCTGGGCAAACCGGTGACGGCGGGGTCGGACAACCATCACGCCGACAGGATGGACAGGGACAGGAATATGGCCGGCGTGCTGCTGGATGAAAAGCTGAACGATATCCGCGATTATGTCAGGGTGATCCTGGAAAACAGGCCCATCGGTTTATGGGCGCCCCGGGAAGGGACGCCCTGGCGGGCTGACCTGCCTATCACAAAGCCCCTGGAGGCGCTGGATCGGAACGGGGTTCCCTTTGAGTGCGACATCCGGCAGTTCCTTGAAAACGGGCAGTGGAGGTGACGGGAACGGTGATCTCTTTTTCAGCCCGTTCGGACGTGAATAACGCCGAATATCTCTCTCTTGAGGCCCAGGGGCTGTCGGCGGCATGCGCCGTGATGCGGGGGGACGGAAAGCGGATTCCCCGTTTTTGCGTCAGGTGACGATCCGCAATGAGGGAAGTGCAGCGTGGAGCGGCGTTATCAGGGCGGAGCTTTCCTTCGAAGCGGAATCCCCCCGCTTTTTTATGCCGGGTTTCCTGTACGGAACCAACCGGGGGGAAGCGCCGCTAAAGACAAACAGCAAAGCGCCGAGGCTCAGGATGGGAGATGAGAATTTCCCCGCGTCTCCCTGGTGGATGACCCGCAGCGACAGGCTGTCCCACCCGGCGGTCTTTGCCTTTGACGGCAAAAGGATCGTTGGGCTTTGCGCGCCGCCCTATTTCCTGAAAGAGGACGGCAGAATCGTCCCGTGGGCTCCGGGCGCGGCGGGCGAATGGCTGCAGTACGCCGGCTTCGGCTGCGACCTTGACGGGAAAAAGATCAGCTATACCCTCGGGTATGAAAACGCGCCCTGGTTCTTCCTGGATTCCCATCATTATTTCCCCCGCGCGCCGCTGTCCGGCAACCGTTTCCGCCTGGCGCCGGGGGAGGAGGTCCGCTTCACGATCGCGGAGTTCAGCTATCCCGCGGAGAACGAAACCGGGCTGAACGCCGCCGTCCGGAAGGTCTACAGCCTGTATCACGAGCCCCCGCGCCGCTGCCAGTCCCCGGAGGAGGCCGTCCGCAGGATTGCGGAAGCCGTCGGGAGCGCGGCATGGCTGCCCCGGCAGGAGGCCTATGCCGGATTTGTGTTCGACAAACCCGACAGCCATGAAGTGCGTCTGCTTCCCTCCATCGCCTGGACGAACGGGCTGGCCGCCGCCGTTCCGATGCTGGAGGTCTCCCTCCGCCTGCGGCGGGAGGATCTCAGGGAGCAGGCGCTGAAGTGCGTCGGCCATATCGTCCGGACGAGCATAAATCCCCGGAACGGCCTTCCTTTTACGGCGGAGGTCGGCGGCAAGTGGTGCAACCGGGGCTGGTGGTATGACGCGCAGCCCGTGCCCGGGCACGCTGCCTATCTGGTCGGCCAGGCCGTTTACCTGATCCTGAAAGGATATATATACGAGGAACGGCTTGCCGGGGAAAGGCACGAAGACTGGCTCGAATACGCCCGGAAAGTACTTCTTGTGACGGAACGGAGCCGGAGGGGCGACGGGGAGTATCCGTACATCTTTTCCGATGAAACCGGCGAGGGAGCGTGTTATGATTCCCTCTCCGGTGCGTGGTGTATGGCGGCGGCGGCCCTGTACTGCGCGCTGACCGGGGAATCCGGGTGGATCGGAGACCTTAAGCGCAGCGAGCGGTATTATTACCGTAAATTTATTTCCCGGATGGAATGCTACGGGGGTCCCCTGGACATCGATAAGCAGACGGATTCGGAGGGGGTCCTGGCCTATATCCGGGCGGTCCGGTGGCTGCATGAAATCACGCGGGACGAGGAACTGCTGGATCATATGAGGGACGCGCTGGAATATGAGTTCACCTTCAAGTTCTGCTACAATTCCCCGATCAAGGTGCCGCCGCTCGGCAGGATAGGCTGGTCCAGCTGCGGCGGAAGCATCACCTCCGTGTGCAATCCCCATATCCATCCCATGTCCAGTTCGGTCATTGACGAGCTTCTGTATTATACGGAGCGGAGAAAGGACGATTATATCCGGTCAAGGCTGGAGGATACCGCGCGGTGGAGCTGCCAGGTGAGCAATACCCGGGACGGGGAATACGACTACGGCAAAACGGGATGGATGAGCGAGCGCTTCTGCCACAGCGAAGGCCTGCTTACCGAGACCTACCCGGACGGAACGCCCGCAAGCACATGGTTTGCCCTGATGCCCTGGGCCTGCGGATGCATTCTTGAGGGGCTCGCGGGAGAATACTGGGAAACGGCGGCGGCAAAACGTGATCCCGCGGAGGCTTCATGAAAACGCTGATACTGAACGGCTCCCCGAGGAAAAACGGCGACACGGCCGCCCTGATCGGGAAAATAACGGAAAAACTGACCGGGGAATGCAAAATCATCGACGCGTATACCTGCGCCGTTTCGCCCTGCGTCGACTGCCGGTACTGTTGGGAACACAGCGGCTGCGCAATAAACGATGAAATGCAGCGGGTGTATGATTATATCCGGGAATGCGACAATATTATCATCGCTTCGCCCGTGTATTTTTCGGAACTGACGGGAAAACTGCTGGACCTGGGGAGCAGGCTGCAGACATTCTACTGCGCCGCCGCTTTCCGGAAGGAAACGCCCATCGTCAGGCCCAAGAAAGGTGCGGTCATCCTGGTGGGGGGCGGCGACGGCCATATGGACAGGGCTTACGGTACGGCCTGCGTCCTGCTTCGGCAGATGAACTGCCGCCTGATTCATCCGCCGGTATGCAGCCGCAATACCAATACGCTGCCGGCGGCCGAGGACAGGAACGCGATCCTGGGAACGGAGAGCATCGTCCGTTTCTTTGAAGACCCGGGCGGCGCATTCGGGAGGGAAATCTGAAAATGCGGACAAAGCACGTAATCGTCCTCCCTTATGACGAAATATGGGAACGGGATTTTCTTAAAATCAGGGATGAGATCCGGGACGCCCTGGGACAGACGGCCCTTTCGATCGAGCATGTCGGCAGCACGTCCGTGCGCGGCCTGTCCGCCAAGCCGATCATTGATATCGATGTGGTCATTGAGGATTCTTCCGCACTGGATTCCGCCATCGCTTCACTTGAAAGAATCGGCTATCGGCATGAGGGAGACCTGGGCATTCCCGGGCGGGAGGCCTTCAAATATGACGGCAAGGACCATCTGCGGAAGCATCATCTGTATGTGTGCCTAAAGGATTCCGCCGAACTGAAAAGGCATATCGCTTTCAGGGACTACCTGCGCTGCCACCCTGAGGCTGTGCGCGAGTACAGCCGGGTCAAGGAAGAAGGCGCAAGGCTCTGGCCGTACGACATTGAAAAGTATATCGAACACAAAACGCCCTTCATCGAAAGGATCTACGCGGAAATCGGCATACGGGATATGTAAAGCCGGGAAGGATGCGCGTGGGCGGATGAACGCGGCGGGACCAAAGCGGACGGCAGACCGAACATTGACGGTGAAAGTGTAACTGTTCAGTCGTGTGTGAAGGAGAACAAACGTATGGCAGCAGTGGGGAGGCATCGGAGGGAGCTCCCTCCGATTATGATCCGCTTAAGCTTCGTGTAACGGCCTATCGGGTACACGGTCCCGATGCCGCTCCGGCGAGGAGTGAAGCGGAACGACACCCCGAACCGTTCCCGCAGGAGAGGTTCGGGGTT
>CADANQ010000068.1 GCA_902789365.1 uncultured Eubacteriales bacterium | reverse complement strand
GTTTCCCTTCCCCGGACTCCCCTCTTCGCCCGGGGGGTTCGCGGGGGGTACGGGTACCCCCCGCGGTATCTAAACTGTCCGCAGGACTGAACAGATACAAACGGACATCGTATCGGACGGCGTGTCTGTTGTATTCAGATACGACCGGGCCGCCTCCCCCGGCGTCGGACCGCAGGACGCCGCTAATGTGGACGATTCCCCGAAGAGCAGCACGGACTCGATCCCGTTATTTTCGGAATCGGCAATATAGGCCGGATCTTACGCTTGCGCGTATCCCACGGAAGTGTTCTCCCTGATATTCGGACGGGGCGGAATCGAGGAACACGCCCGGGTCAGTTGCCGAGGCTTGCGGATACCTGCTGAAGGATCTGCAGAACATTTGCCCCGCTGACCTTGTAATAGGTATCAAAGGCGCCGCTGTCCTTCAGCTCGGTCATCATAGCCGCCGCGTCGGATGGCGAGCCGTTGACCAGGTTCCATTCGCCATAGTCGGTGGAAGGAGAATAGAAGATGACAATGGTGTTCTTGTCCCCAAAGAACAGCGTGCTGACAGTCTTCCCGCCGTTGGAAATGCTTACATAGCATTTATCCGCGGCCATGGCGCTGCTCAGGGCGGCGATCACAGTGTCCTTATACGATGTATCGCCCACGGTAAGCACCAGGTCCACCATGGCGACGCAGGCGAACATTTCCCTGTTGTTCTTGCTCGACGTCCATTCCGTCACCGTGCGGTCCATGCCCTTCAGGACGAGCGTATTCATGCTCATGTTGTCCGCCAGCGCGGGCTGGGCAAATGCGGCCAGCATGACCGCGGCCGCCAGAATACCGATGACCTTCCGAAGCTTCATAATATGTTTCCTCCTTTGTATTTATGGGCTTACAGCCCGCTGATTCCGCTTTCCGATATCACACTGAGAAATTCGAGGATCTGACTTGCGCTGACATGGTAATAGGATTCGACGGAGCCCTCGCTTTTCAGTCCCTCCATCATGACCTTCGGATCGGGCACACGATTCGGGATCAGCGTCCACTGCCCCACGCCGACCGCAGGCGTATAGAAAACGATCAGGAATCCGTCGCTGCCGAAGTACAGCATGCTGACGGACGTTTCCCCGTTGAAAACGCCGATATAGCACCCGTCGTTAAGCAGCGCGCTGCTTATGATATCCATCACGGTCTGCTCGTCCGACGTCCCGTCCACTGTCCGCACCAGATCGCACATGGCCAGGCACGAGAGCTTTTCCCTGTCGCTCTTGCCCGATATCCATTCCGGCACGCTGCGGTCCATGGCGTTCATAAAGAGCGTCTCCATGGCGTGGTTGTCGGCCATGGCCGGAAAGGCGAACGAGGCCAGCACGACCGCGGCCGCCAGAACGCTGACAATCTTCCTGATTTTCATTTTTACTCTCCCCGTTTTTTGTTTTTTGTCCGGGCGTCCGCCAACAGGTTTTTTGTTTCGCCCTGCCTCATACATCTTTTTTATCATTATATCGGAGACGTTCCGCCACGTCAATAAAAAACACCCGGCACGGGTGGGGAAACGCGGGCGGAAAGTTTTCCGTTCTTTACCGGCGCTCCCACATCGTGGGAGAGCGCCTTATTGCCGGATTATTTTCAGGCGCTTCGCCCTCTTTTGGGGAAGGCTGATCTTTTTCTTCGTATGAGAAACAGAGATGAGAACGAGTGGCGGAAGGTACGAAAACCTTCCCCGTAACTGTCGTTTGTGAAGGAGAACGAACGTATGGCAGCAGTGGGGAGGTATCGTCATCCGCTTAAGCTTCATGTAACGGCCTATCGGGTACACGGTCCCGATGCCGCTCCGGCGAGGAGTGAAGCGGAACGACACCCCGAACCGTTCCCGCAAGAGAGGTTCGGGGTTCGTACCCGGCCGGCAGTGCCGCTTGGACGCAGGAAAGTAAGCGCCGCCGGCGAGGCTCAGGACTCGGGGAAGGGGTTTTCCTTCCCCGGACTCTCGCCCGGGGGGCTCGCGGGGGGTACGGGTACCCCCCGCGGTATCTAAACTGTCCGCAGGACTGAACAGATACCCTCATTACTTGTTTTCCGGCGGTTTATTCTCCTTGTCTTCAGACCGGGACAGGGTCTGGTCGATGATGTTCATCAGTCCGCCGATGCCCTTGCGGGCGCCGTCCACCAGCTGTCCGCCTCCGGCGCGAACCAGCTTGCCCACCGAATCCACGACCTCCTTCTGCCGGGTGCCGTCCATATCAAAGAAATTTTTCAGCATTGTGCCGGCGGCTGCCAGACCGCCGCTCTTCACATCGCGCAGGGTATCGGCGCCGGTCGCCTCCATGCCGTCAAACAGCGCGTCGGTCAGGCTTTGCCTTTCCGAATCGCTCATGTCGTCCAGCCACCTGCGGACGGTCCGGTCCACAAAAACGCTGCTCCCCGTCTGGCCGCCGGCCTCCTCAAAGGCCGAACCCAGGACCTGCCAGGTCATCGGGTCGTGCTGCTGCAATCCTCTGGCGCTGCTCTTGATCACCCTGCGTTCCGTCCCGTCGTTCATGATGACGCCGATGACGCTTTCCTCGGGAATGATCAGGTGAAAGCAGCCGCTCAGCGGCACGTAATCCGGCGTATCGACGGCTTTTTCGTTCAGTCCCGGGCCGTCGTTGCTGTAAACGTCCGCGATCCGCGCCCGGACGGCGTCATTGCAGAAGGACGCGGCGTACAGGGCCAGGTTGCCGCCCTTGGAATGCCCGCCCACGCGGATGGGGCCGGGATACCTGGCCGCGATATCCTCAAGGTACCTGACCGCGGCCTCCTGGGCCGGCGTACGCACCGAATAGCTCAGGGAAAAGTCCTCCCGCCAGCCGGTCAGGGTGGAATCCGTTCCCCGGAAGGCCACAAACAGGCTGCCGTCCCCGGGGTGGAAGGTCAGCGCGCAGAACTGGATACGGTTCGCGCGGTCCACGCGGTTGACAAAATCGCTGACCCCCGCCCCGGAAAAGCGCGCGGAAAGCGCGCCCAGGCGGAGCGCCGGCCCGGGGTCGGTGCTCGGGGGGGCCGGACGGCCCGACGCCACGTACCTGATGGCCGCATCCCGCAAAAAAAGCACCTCGCCGCTGCCCTCATCGGGCAGAAGCCCGTCCCATTTGGCATAGCCAAACTCGCAGAAGATCAGGTTATCCACCTCGTTGAGGGGGCGCTCCCGAAAGCTGAGGTCCCCCCGCCAAAGGATATAATCCAGCATATTCGCCATTACTTGAGCACCTTTCGCAGGAAGTCCTGCGTTCTCGCCTTTTTGGGGTCCAGCAGGACCTCTTCGGGCGTTCCTTCCTCCACAATGTATCCGTCGTCCATAAAGACCACGTGGTCCGCCACCTCCCGGGCAAAGCCGATCTCATGGGTCACCACCACCATGGTCATGCCCTCCCGGGCCAGCTCCACCATAACCGAAAGCACCTCGCCCACCATTTCCGGGTCCAGGGCGCTGGTAGGTTCGTCAAAGAGCATCACGTCCGGATTCATAGCCAAGGCGCGGACGATGGCGATGCGCTGCTGCTGTCCGCCGGAGAGCTGCCGGGGATAGGCGTCGATCTTTTCCCGCAGGCCGACCCTGGCAAGAAGGCGTTCGGCGTCGGCGTCGGCCTCCTCCTTTGTCTTCAGCTTCAGCTTAACCGGCGCCAGGGTGATGTTTTTGCGGATGCTCAGGTGGGGAAACAGGTTGAACTGCTGGAACACCATGCACATCCGCGCCCGGATCCTGTTGATGTCGCAGTCCGGCGCGGTGATTTCCTTCCCCTCAAACCAGATCTTTCCCCCGGTGGGCTGCTCCAGCAGGTTCAGGCACCGGAGAAACGTGGTCTTACCGGAGCCGGAAGGACCCAGGAGCACCACCTTCTGCCCCCGGCGGATCACCTGGCTGACGTCCTTGAGGACCTCCAGGTCGCCAAAGTGCTTTTTCAGGTGCTCCACGCGGATCAGCTCCTCGCCGATGGCGCCCCTCTTCTGAAGATCGATCTTACCTTCCGTCACTCTGACGCAGCCTCCTTTCAAGGATGCCCACCAGCTTGGTCAGGCCCACCACAACCACCAGGTAGATGATCGCCACCGCGATCAGCGGCATGAACGCCGAATAGGTGGCGCCGCGGATGCGGTTGCCCGCGTAGGTCAGGTCCATCACCGCCACATAGCCGGATATGGAGGTCTCCTTCAGAAGGACGATGAACTCGTTGGCCAGGGCCGGAAGGATGGCCTTGAGCACCTGCGGGGCGATGATGTACCACATCGTTTTGGTGTAGTTCAGTCCCAGGCTGCGGCCAGCCTCCATCTGGCCCTTTTCAATGGACATGATGCCGCCGCGGATGATCTCCGCCACATAGGCGCCGGAGTTGATGCCGAAGGAAATGATGGCCACCAGCACGCCGTTTTTCGTGCTGGTCATAATAACGTAATACATGATCATCAGCTGGATCACCGTCGGCGTTCCGCGGATGACGGTGATATACAGCCGGCACAGCCGGTCAAAAAACGAGAACACCGACTTGCCGAAGCCCGGACGGAGCCGCTCGTTTGTGGTGTCCCAGCTGGAACGGACCAGCGCTACGACCACGGCGATCAGGATGCCGATCAGAACCGCGAACAGCGAGATCAGCAGGGTGTTCCCGAGTCCCGTGAGCAAAAGACGCCAACGGTCCTTGGCGATAAAGTTAAGCGTGAATTCCGCCTGCATCTTCTGGAACCATTCAGTTATGCGGAGAATGAATTTCATCTGTACCTGTAGGAACCATTCTGCCATGCCATTCCTCCTGCGTATCCTGTGTCGCGTTTTGCCTCCGGGAGCGGGCGCCGCCGGAGACCGAAAAAAACGGGAGCGGTGCGCCGCCCCCGTCCGTCCGGATTACGGTTTTATTCCGCGTCGCCGGCGTTGATGTACTTGGCAATGATGGCGTCGATGGTGCCGTCGGCCTGCAGCTCCGCCAGGGCGGCGTTGAACTGTGCGGTCAGGGCGCTGTCCTTGGCAAAGGCCGCGGCGTAGTTTTCGGTGATGTATTCGGTCTCCAGGATGACCAGGCCCTCGTTGGCGGCCACATAGGCCTTGGCGGGCTCGTTATCGATGACCACGCAGTCCACCTTGCCGGTGACCAGCGCCATCACGGCGTCGTTGCCGGTCTGGAAACGCGCGACGGTGCCCAGGCCCGCTTCCTCGATATCGCCGGTAACATAGATATCGCCGGTGGTGGCTTCCTGCACGCCGACAACGTGGTTGGCGCCTTCGGCAAGCAGGTCGTCCACGGATGTGATGGCGGAGCCTTCCTTGACGATGACCACTTGCACGCCGGTAGCGTAGGAGGTGGAGAAATCGACCATCTGGGCGCGTTCTTCGGTCACGGTCAGGCCGGCCATGCAGAAGTCCGCCTTGCCGGAAACGACGGCGGGGATGCAGGCGCCGAATTCGATGTCCATGATTTCAAGGTCATAGCCCAGCTTTTTGGCGATGGCGCCGGCGATCTCCACGTCGATGCCGGCGTAGGTGTCGCCGTCCAGGAATTCATAGGGCGGGAAGGACGCGTTGGTGCACATGGTCAGGGTGTCGGCCATCGCGGCGCAGCAAAGAGACAGGCCCAGAACCAGGGCCAGAACAAATGCGGTCAGCTTCTTCATGGATCGTAAATCCTCCTTCAGATTGGATGAGGCAATTATACTCAGGATAGGGGGGCCTGTCAAGGAATTTCGGAAAATAAATGCATAAAAATTCATTATCAATACAATTGCGCATCAGACGGGGCATTTCCGCGTCCGGGCCCTGTCCCACGGTCCCGCCGGATGTTCCCGAATCCGTCGGGCCGATGTGCCGCTCCCGGTGATCCGGGCCCGCGCACCATGAAAACAGTGTATATTTATTTATACGCATCAACAGTCCGGGGCCGGTGAAAACGCGTGTTTCACCGGCCCCGGCGCTTTTTCCGCTTTTATCAGACGCTGATTTCCTTGGCGCGGACCTCACCGGAGGAACCCCGAACGATCGGGTCCACCGTGCCGCGCAGGTAATCCTCGGTCTGCCGCACGGAGAAGCCGACGAAGTTCCCGCTCTTCAAACCGCCGAGGATCTCCTCCCTTGTCAGGCGGAAGGCCGGGTCCGCGGCGATGCGGTCCACCAGGTCGTTCTCCAGGCCGTCCTGTTTTACCGCCCGGGCCGCGGCCTGGGAATGGACGCGGATCCTTTCGTGCACCTCCTGGCGGTCGGCGCCCCGGGCGACGGCGTCCATCATGATGTTTTCGGTGGCCATGAAGGGCATTTCCTCCCGGAGGTGGCGTTCCATCATCTTTTCATACACCACCATGCCGCCGGCCACGTTCAGGTACAGCGCCAGGATGGCGTCGCAGCACAAAAAGCCTTCGGCAATGGATATCCTGCGGTTGGCGCTGTCGTCCAGAGTCCTTTCGAACCACTGCTCCGCCGCCGTCTGGGCCGCGTTCTGGGCGTTGCTTATCAGGTAGCGGCTCAGGGCCGCCATCCTTTCGCAGCGCATGGGATTGCGCTTGTACGCCATGGCCGAGGAGCCCACCTGACCCTTTTCAAAGGGTTCCTCCATCTCCTTCTTATGGGCCAGCAGCCGCAGGTCGTTGGAGAACTTGTGGGCGCTCTGGGCGATGCCCGACAGTACGTTCAGCGCCAGGGAATCCGTTTTGCGGGAATAGGTCTGCCCGGAAACGGGCACGCTCTTATCAAAGCCCATCCGCCGGGCGATCATGTCGTCCAGTCGGCGCGCCTTTTCATAGTCCCCGCCGAACAGCTCCATAAAGCTGGCCTGGGTCCCCGTGGTCCCCTTGCAGCCCAGGGGCCGGAGGACGGAAAGGAAATGGTCAATCTCATTAAGGTCCATGACCAGGTCGTTCAGCCAAAGGCATGCCCTCTTCCCCACGGTGGTGGGCTGGGCGCTCTGGAAATGGGTGAAGGCCAGGCAGGGGGTTGCCTTATATTTTTCGGCAAACTCCCTCAGCGCCCGGATGACCGCCAGCAGCCGGGCGCGCACCAGCGTCATCGCGTCCCGGAGGATCAGGACGTCGGTGTTGTCGCCCACATAGCAGGACGTGGCCCCCAGATGGATGATCCCCCGGGCATGGGGGCAGATCTCGCCCCAGGCGCGGATATGCGCCATCACGTCGTGCCGGGTCTCTTTTTCATACTCCGCGGCCCTGTCCAGGTCCAGCCGGTCGCGGGTATTGCGCATTTCTTCGATCTGCTCCTCCGTGATATTGAGGCCCAGTTCCTTTTCGCTTTCCGCAAGGTAAATCCACATGTCCCGCCAGGTGAGGAACTTATGCCGCTGGGAAAACAGCGCCTGCATCTCGTCGCTGGCGTAGCGGGTGGAAAACGGGGATACGTAGCGCTCCGTCATGTCCTGCATTTTTTTCATCCTCCGTCAGGTTCAGTTGGCCCCGGCCTGGGCATAGGTTTTGGCGTCCGGGCTGAAGATGGCCTCCAGGGTCGCCGTACCGGCGACGCCGTCGGGCTTCAGGCCGTTGAGGTTCTGGAAGAGGGTGACCCCGTTCAGGGTATTGTTTCCGAAATCGCCATTGACGGCGCCGTTATAGTAGCCCAGGCTGTCCAGACGGTTCTGCAGGGCCTTGACGGCAAGGGAATTGTCGCCGAACTGCAGCGTGACCCCCACCACGCCCATGGGCATGTTATTCCTGCGGGCCTTGCCGTAGAACAGGGCGTCAAGGGTCTCCACCCCGGCGACGCCGTCGGCATAGTTGATGTGCCTTTTCTGGAAGCTCATCAGGGCCAGGAGGGTGCCGTTATTGAATTTGCCGGTGGGCTCGCCCGCAAGATACCCCAGCTCGATCAGGCGGATCTGCATTTGCTTCACCAGCGGGCCCTGGGCGCCCACCTTCAGGAAGGTGTCGGATTTATAGGTCGGCGCGTCGGTGGGCCTGGGGGTCGGGGTAGGGGTGGGCTTCGGGGTGGCCGTGCCCCTGGCCAGGCGGTAGGTCAGCGCGTCGTTGGCGAACATCTTTTCCAGCGTGCCGCCGCCGGCGACGCCGTCCGATTTCAGGCCGTTCAGGCTCTGGAAGGTCTGCACCGCTTCCTGGGTCTGGGGACCGAAATTGCCGTTGACCGGTCCCGCGTAATAGCCCAGGGACTTGAGCCGGGTCTGGATGACCTTGACGTCCGCGTTATTGTCGCCGTAGCGCAGGGTAATGCCCACAACGCCCGAGGCCGTGGATGTCTTTTTGGCTTTGGCCGAAAACAGCGCGTCCAGGGTCTCCTTGCCCGCGACGCCGTCGGATACGCTGGTATGGCGCTTCTGGAAGGCGCGCACCGCCGCTTCCGTGGCGTTGTTGTATTTGCCGTTGGCCTCGCCCGCAAGATAGCCAAGCTCAATCAGGCGGTCCTGGACCTTGCGGACCAGCGTGCCGGAATCGCCGTTCTGCAGGCGGGTATTTTCATTATAATTCGGGGCGGCCGTGGGCTTGGGGGTCGGGGTCTCGGTGGGGCTGGCCGTCGCCTGGGCGCTGTCCAGGGCCGCGAGGGTCATGGCGCCCGCCACGCCGTCGGCCGTCAGGCCGTACTGGACCTGGAAGCGCTTGACCGCCGCCTCGGTCCCCGGGCCGAAATCGCCGTCGACGCTGCCGCTGTAGAATCCGAGCTTCTTTAATTTGCGCTGCATATCGCGCACCGCGTCGCCCTGGGAACCGCTGCGCAGCGCCGAGGATGTGGCCGTGGGCACGGCCGTGGGCGTGGACTGCACCGGAGACGCCGCGGGGACGGTCGCCGACGGCGTCTGGGTGTTGATCACAATCACCTTCGCCGTGGGCGTCGACGTGCCGCTGACAACAATAATCCCGCCGGTATACTGCGTGGTCAGCGGCTCGGCGCCGGAAGACGCGTTCACCGTCACAATCGGCTGGTACACCGTCGTAACGGCCTCCGTCGGACGGGAAGGATACTCCGGATACAGGTCGCCGTTGACATCCACCGCCGGGGTCGGCGCATAACAGCCGCCAAGCAGCAGCGTCAGACCCGCGAGCGCCGCCGACAGGCGGAGCCTGCGTCCTTTTTCCGTTTTCCGTTTCATCATGCCGATCTCCTCTTTTCCTCGCTGATGCGTTCCCGCCGTTCCCCGGGACCGATGCCCGCGGACGCCGCTTTCGTCAGAAAAACACGCCGTTCCACACCTTGAACCCCAGGGCCGCCGCCGCCTCGGTATTCGCCGCCGCGTCGTCGATAAACAGCGCGTTTTCCGGCGTCACATGATATCTTTCCGTCAGGATGCGAAAGATGCGGGGATCCGGTTTGGTCACCTTTTCCTCGGAGCTGACCACGCGGCCGTCGAAATACCGGAAAAAATCGAACCGCTCCCAGCAGTAGTCGATCTGCGGCGTAGCGTAATTGGTCAGGGCCAGCAGACGCTTTCCCTCTTCCTTCAGGCGCGGAATGCCGAGGCTGAGGGGAAGCCCCTTTTTGAGTTCGTGGAAGTGGTCCAGCGCGTACATGATCTCCCCGGCGGCCTCGTCGGGAAGGCCCTCCTCACGAACGATGTTCAGCGCCAGCTCATCGTTCGGGACCAGCCCCTCGTCAAAACAGCTCCAGCGCCAGGTGTGGTCCGGCACAAACAGCGCGTGGCGGATGCGGTCGCGGTATTCGGCGCCGATCAGCTTCTGTATGATCTCCTCAGTGTCAAAGCGCATCAGCGTGTTCCCGATATCGAACACCACCGTATCGCATTCCGCGCTCCTTGCAAACAGCTCCTCCAGCAAACCCATCTTTTCTCCTTTTTTTGCGTTTTTTTGCGCCGCCGATGGGGACTCCGCCCGTTTTCCGTGCCCCGCGACCGTTTCGTTTCGCGCCGCCGATGGGGTCTCCGCCCGTTTCATGTGCCCCGCGTTTTTTTGCGCCGCCGACAGAGTCATCAGCCGTTTCCCGTGCCCCGCGTTTTTTTGCGCCGCCGGCGGGGTCTCCGGCCGTTTCATGCGCCCCGCGGCCGTTTCTTTTCGCGCCGCCGACGGGGTCACCGGCCGTTTCTTATGCCCCGCGTTTTTTTGCGCCGCCGGCGGGGTCACCGGCCGTTTTCGTCCGCGGCCTTTCCCGCGGCCAGGTCCTCCTCCGTCATCACAAGGACTCCGGCGTCCCTCAGGGCCCGCGCGGCGAAGCCCCAGCCCTTGGTGAGCGTACCCGAAAAGGTGCCGTCGTACACCTCGCCGCATCCGCAGGAGGGCGAACGCGCCTTGAGGACCGCCTCCCCGCATCCGAGCTTCGCCGCCAGACGCGCCGCTTCCCGGGCGCCCCTCAGGTATTGCTCCGTCACGTCCCGCCCGTCCGCGGTCACGACGCGGCCGTCCCTTCGGATTTCCGCGGGGGTTCTGGGGGTGGGCAGCCCGCCGAGCTGCTCCGGACACACCGGGACAAGCGCGGCGCCGCTCTCCGCCAGGGCCGCGACGGCGGGGCATTCCTTCCCCGCGCCGTCATAGCGGCAGCAAAGGCCCATCAGACAGGCGCTCACCATGATCCTCCGGGCTTTCATATCCATGTCAGGCAAGGCTCAGGGCAATGTCCATCATCTGGGTGAAGGTCTCCCGCACCTCCTGGGGGGTGCAGCACTCGCCCGTGAAGGGATTGTCCGAAATGGTCAGGAGGCTCAGGGCGTTCTTTCCCGCCCGGGCCGCGTTCAGGTACAGCGCGTAGGTCTCCATCTCAAGGCACAGCACGTGCATCTTCTGCAGCACCTCCAGCTGGGGCCTTTCGTCATAGAAGGTGTCGGTGGAATACACCGCGCCTACCCGCATGCCCACGCCCAGGCGCCGGCCCTCGGCCACCGCCTTTTCCAGCAGGTCATAGCTGCAGCAGGGCGCCATCACGCCCCGGAAGCCGAACTGGTCGCCGTAGGAGGAATTGGAATAGGCGCTCATGGCGGCCACCACCGAGCGGATCTTCAGGTCCTTGTCCACCAGGCCCGCGCTGCCGACGCGAATGATGTTCTCCACGTCGTAATGGTTGTACAGCTCGTAGGAATAAATCCCGATGGACGGCATGCCCATGCCGCTGCCCATGACCGATACTTCCTTGCCCTGCCAGGTGCCGGTATAGCCCTGGATGCCCCGGACATTGTTGACCAGCCGCGGCTTTTCAAGGAAATTCTCGGCAATGAACTTCGCCCTGAGAGGATCCCCGGGCATCAGCACCGTACGCGCGAAATCGCCCTTTTCGGCCGTGTTATGAAGCGTACCCACGATCTCATTCCTCCTTATATAACTCCCGTAAATCAGGAATCCTTCCGCATGGAATAAACGCATCCGCAGTAATCCTGCCGGTACAAACCGTATTCCGCGCTGAGCCTGAGGGAGCGCAGATAGCCGTCCCGTTTCTTGAAATCCGACGGCAGGTATCTGGCTCCCGTCGCCTTTTCGGCCCGGAAGCCGGCGGCGTTCACCTTGTCCGCGTCCTTGTGGGGGCTGACCGTCAGCGTGGTGGTGAACAGATCGAACCCGCCCCGCAGGGCGGCCTCGGCCGTTTTCATCAGGCGCATCTCAAAGCAGACCTCGCACCTTCTGCCGCCTTCCTTTTCGTCCTCCAGCCCCCGGGTGAGGCCGAACCAGTTTTCCGCGTCCCATTCCCCCGTGATCAGGCCCACCCGCTTCCCCGCGGGCCGCATCTCCTCCAGAAGCCTCGCCTGCTCTTTTGCCCGGCGGTCATATTCCTCCCGGGGATGGATATTGGGGTCGTAATAGTACACCGTGACGTCAAAAAACGGACAGAGCTTTTCCAGCACCGCGCTGGAACAGGGCCCGCAACAGGAATGGAGAAGGAGCCGCGGCGCCCGGTCCCGGCAGAGGATCGCAATCTCCTCCTGCATTCTCCGGTCGTAGTTTTCCTTCGGCATAAGCCCTCCCCGGGGCGGACATGCCCCTTTTACACATTATAACGAATTTTAACACTTTTGAAAAGAGTGTAGCCCGGTTATCATAAATTGTTGCAACTATTCCTTCCCCGCTTTCCTCCGAAAGGAAACCTCTTCCGCGCCTCAAACGCCGTCCACAGCGTTTCGCTTGTATTTTTGACCGGTTTGTGTTACCATATGGGTGCTTGAAAAGGCAAAATATCGACGGGAGGGTGTATTGTCATGGGAATGTTTGATAAGCTCATCGCCAACCTGAAGGCCTCCAGGAAAACCATCGTTTTCACCGAGGGCACCGACAAAAGGATCCAGGAAGCCGCCGCGCGTCTTATGAACGACGACCTGATGGACGTGATCCTGTGCGGAAACGCGGACGAGGTCAGGGCCTCCGCCGCCGAAAACGGGTTCGACGTATCCAAAGCCACGGTCCTCGATCCGCTGACCTACCCCGATATGGACGCGATGGTCGCCGCCATGGTGGAGCTTCGCAAGGGCAAGATGACCGAGGACGAATGCCGCGCCGCCCTTCAAAAGAGCAACTATTTCGGCACGATGCTGGTTAAACTGGGCAAGGCCGACGCCCTCCTCGGCGGCGCCACCTATTCCACCGCGGACACCGTCCGCCCCGCGCTGCAGATCGTCAAGACCCGCAAGGGCTCCAGCCTGGTGTCCTCCTCCTTCGTGCTTTTCCGTGAAAAGGACGGCGTGGAAGAGCGCATCGTCATGGGCGACTGCGCCATCAACATCGAATATAAGGACAAGCTGGACAAGGACGGCAACGTGGTCCAGACCGCCGCGAGGCAGCTGGCCGAGGTGGCCGTGGAATCCGCCCGCACCGCCGAATTCTTCGGCATCGACCCCAAGGTGGCCGTGCTTTCCTTCTCCACCTACGGCTCCGGCAAGGGCGGCACCGTCAAGCTGAGCCACGACGCCGTGATCGAAGCCCGGAAGATGGCCCCCGATCTGACCATCGACGGCGAATTCCAGTTCGACGCCGCGGTGAGCGAGGAAGTGGCGAAGACCAAGTGCCCCGATTCCAGGGTGGCGGGCCAGGCCAACACCTTCATCTTCCCGCTGCTGGAGGCCGGCAACATCGGCTATAAGATCGCCCAGCGCCTGGGCGGCTTCGCCGCCTACGGCCCCATCCTGCAGGGCCTCAACGCCCCCATCAACGACCTGAGCCGCGGCTGCAACGCCGACGAGGTCTACTGCATGGCCATCATCACCGCCGGCATGGCCTGATGAAGCCCGCGGAACAACCGGATATTGTATCTGTTCAGTCCTGCGGACAGAACAGATACCGCGGGGGGTACCCGTACCCCCCGCGAGCCCCCCGGGCGAAGAACGGAGTCCGGGGAAGGAAAACCCCTTCCCCGAGTCCTGAGCCTCGCCGCATCGGGACCGTGTACCCGATAGGCCGTTACATGCCGCTGAAGCGGATGATAATCGGAGGGAGATCCCTCCGATACCTCCCCGCTGCTGCCATACGTTCGTTCTCCTTCACACACGACTGAACAGTTACCGGATATTTAAAAGCGCTGCCGCGGATTTCGCGGCAGCGCTCTTCTTTATCCTGTTCTCCTTAAAACCCGGGGATCAGAAGTCCGATCCCGGAACGCCGTCCCAGACCATGCCGTATTCCAGGTACAGCTGGCTGTTGAAGCCCCGGATGAAGGCCTCGTCGGTCGTATCGACTTTGTTGGCGCCCCTCGCGCCGGTATTCATCGCATCCAGGACCCCGTTCGCCATTTTGACGATGCTGTTGGCCTGGTCATAGCTGATGGATTTGCCCATGAACATGAACTCGTCCTTATCGAAAAAGTGGTAGCTGGTGGAGATGCCCACCGACTGATAACCGGATTTCCTGTATGTATTGGGGGTAAACGTGCCGGCCGCCACCATGGCCTCTTCTTCCGGGCTCAGTTCCCGGCGGGTCATCATATTTTCTGTATTCATCACAGTCATTGCTTCAATTCTCCTTTTTAAATCGGTCTGTTTTACCATACGCAGGCTTCGTAAGTGCCCAGCTTCCCATCCCAGTTGATGCTGTAATCACTGGCAAGGATCTGCTTCCATTCACGCAGGTAACCCACCAGGTCGGCGCTGGCGGCGTATTTGGCGTTCCACAGCTTCGTGCTTTCACTGCGCAGGGTCCTGGCCACTTCCTTGTCGATCTTCGTAGAACCGACATAGTAACGGTCGCTTCCGAAGCATACGTTTTCAAAGGATACGCCGGCGCGGTAGAGCGCGGTGTCGCCAAAGCAGTCTTCAAAGGGGGAACCGCCGGCAACGATTTCCGTTTCCGCATCGGTCAGTTCTTTCCGGATCATGGTTTCACGGGAGTCGGTATATACGTCAGTCATTTTGAATAATCTCCTTATTTGTCTGTTTTTGTTGTTCGGTACGGCGGTCTTTTCGGCCGCTCATCAGATCCTGCAGTCGTAGATGTCCTTGGAGTTGTCGATCGGGCGGGTGCGCTTATCGTCCCCGTTCAGCCAGTCGGCGATCTTCTGCGCCAGGGCGTCATAGTTCTTTCCGTTGATGGTCTGGTCCACGATGCTGGTCGTATTGCTGGGAGTGGGGTTCTTGTTGACCGTTCCGCCGGTCACCCGGTTCAGAAGCTCTTCTCTGATTTCCATTTTGGATGCGTAGATGTTCATCATGTTGTTTTCTCCTTCAGTGCCCGCCCGCGGCGGGCATATCGTTATTTTCGTTTGATTTCAGGTTTTTCCGGTCCGTTGTTTCGGCCCGGTCACATTTTGATACGCCTCATCCTTCGGTGTGGCAGAAAAAAATAAAAAAAAATAAAAAAATAAAAAAAAGAACACAGAACTGTTATCTGTGTTCGGTATATATAGCCGGGAATCGGGGCCTGCGCGGCCCCGAACCCCGCGGCATGGGTTTTCAACCCCTGCACCCCGATTCGGCGAAGGAACATGCCGCCGGCAAACGGCAACGTCCGCCTGCCGCTAAGCGGGGGACGGGGTTACGGAAAAAAGCCCCGTGGGCGGCGCAAAAAAAGAGCGGCGCAAAAAAGGTCAGCCGAGCCCGCGGATAATCCGGACGCATTCCGCGGCCCGTTCCCGGTCCTCGGCGGTCATTTCGGGCCAGGGCGGACGCACGCTTCCGCAGTCCACGCCCCGGGCCGTTTTCAGCACCTCCCGGGCGACGGCGGACGGTGCGTCGCAGGCGTCCATCAGGGCGGCGACGGACCGGAAGACGGCGCTGTCTCCCGACCCGCGCCGGACCGTGTTAAAGCGGATGGAACTCTCCAGACGGACGCATATCTCGGGAATGATGGCGCTGAGGTACCCGATGAAGGCGTCCGCGCCCAGACGGATGCACATCTCGAATTCCGCCTCGCGGGTAGCAAACAGGGAAATGTCGTTCCCGAAAACCTGCCTGTACTGAGCGACTGCGGTGCTGCCGCCTTCCGGAACGACGATTCCCTTCATGCGGGTATCGCGCCCGAAGTCGGCGAGCATGCGTTTTTCTTCATCCGAGGACGGGATCGGAAAATCACAGAAAATCATGTCGGTGTTCCCGGCGATGTCGGCTGTGCGCCGCCACGCGTCCAGCAGGGAGGACAGCCGCCCGTCCGTTTCCCTGGGGCGCAGGACCACCGCCGCGTCGGCGCCGCATTCGGCGGTACGGCGGACCAGCTCCCTGCATTCCTCCGTGCCCTCGCACCCGATCTGGCAAAGCACCGGCGTCTGTCCTTCCGCCTGGGCCATCACATTCTCCATCACGGCCACCTTTTCCCGGACGGTCAGGCTCGGTTCCCTGCCCGGTTTGCCGTTGACAAAAATCCCGCTGACGCCGCTTGCGCACAGATATCGGGTCATGTTCCTCACTCCCCGGGGATCGATATGTCCCTGGGAATCATAGCAGGCATATAACGCCGGAAACACGCCTCGGTACTTTTTCATCGGGGCCTCCTGGAAGTGAAGGATCTTTGCCGGCGGGAGGATAAGGATCCGGCAAAAGGAAGGGAACGGTTATGTGTTTTGACTATACCCCATCCCTCTCGGGTATGTCAAGAACTTTCACCGATAAGGGCGTCGGGCCCGGGGGAAAAGCCGTACTCTCATGATGTCCGGGCGCCGGCAAAGGCTGGAAACACCTTCGGAGATTGCCGGAAAAAGGACAATATAACGCGCATCCCCTTGCAAAGCGCCGGGGATTTGTGTATAATCCCATATGAACACGGACCCGTCAGACGGGAACGGGATGCTTCTTCTTTTCAAGAGAGCCGCCGGCCGGTGCGAGGCGGCAAAGGAGGCGCACCGCTTCCACTCCCGGAGGGTGCGGACGAAAATCCGCGGGGAAGGCCCCTTACAGCCTCAAGAGCGGTCTGCCGGCGGCAGGCAAGCCGGGTGGCAACACGGGTCCACCGTCCCGGAAGGAGGGGCGGTGTTTCTTTTTTATCACACTCCCGCGCGCATCGCGCGGACGACGAAGGAGGACCTTTCCCATGCTTGATATCAACCTTTTGCGCACCGATCCCGAAAAAGTGAAGGAAAACATCCGCAAAAAATTCCAGGACGCCAAGCTGCCTCTGGTGGACGAGGTCGTCGCTCTGGACAAGGCGAACCGCGAGGCCATGCAGAAGGCCGACGCCCTGAGGAACCAGCGGAAGGTGCTCTCCAAACAGATCGGCGCCCTGATGGGCAAAGGGCAGAAGGACGAGGCCGAAAAGGTCAAGGCCCAGGTGAACGCCATGGCCGAGGAACTGGACGCCCTGCAGGCAAAGGAAGAAGAATATAAGGAAGAGATCCGCAAGCGCATGATGGTGATCCCCAACATCATCGACGACAGCGTCCCCATCGGCAGGGATGACAGCGAAAACGTCGAGGTGGAGCGCTTCGGCGAGCCCGCGGTGCCGGATTACGAGATCCCCTACCATGTGGATATCATGGAACGGCTGAACGGCATCGACCTGGACAGCGCCCGGAAGACCAGCGGCAACGGCTTTTATTACCTGATGGGCGACGTCGCCCGGCTGCACAGCGCCATTCTTTCCTATGCACGGGATTTCATGATCGACAAGGGCTTCACCTACTGCGTGCCCCCCTTCATGATCCACGGCAGCGTGGTCACCGGCGTCATGAGCTTTGCCGAGATGGAAAACATGATGTACAAGATCGAGGGCGAGGACCTGTACCTGATCGGCACCAGCGAGCATTCGATGATCGGCAAATTCATCGACACCATCCTGGACGAGGAGACCCTGCCCCGGACCCTGACCAGCTATTCCCCCTGCTTCCGCAAGGAAGTGGGCGCCCACGGCATCGAGGAGCGCGGCGTCTACCGCATCCACCAGTTCGAAAAGCAGGAGATGATCGTGGTCTGCCGTCCCGAGGACAGCATGGAATGGTTCAAAAAGCTGTGGCAGTTCACCGTGGAGCTGTTCCGCTCCATGGATATCCCGGTGCGCACCCTGGAGTGCTGCTCCGGCGACCTGGCGGACCTGAAGGTCAAGTCCCTGGACGTGGAGGCCTGGAGCCCCCGCCAGAAGAAGTACTTCGAGGTGGGCAGCTGCTCCAACCTGGGCGACGCCCAGGCCCGCCGCCTGCAGATCCGCGTCAAGGGGACCGACGGCAAAAAGTACCTGGCCCACACCCTGAACAACACCGTGGTGGCGCCTCCCCGGATGCTGATCGCCTACCTGGAAAACAATCTGCTCCCCGACGGACGCATCGCCGTCGCCAAACCCCTGCGCATGTACATGGGCGGCAAGGAATATATCGGCTGATCCCGATCACGGGCTCCCGGCGTCCGGCGCTGCGGCTTTTCCGTTCACTGAAGCAGGGGGCTGTGAAAAAGCGGCACTCCTGACGGAAGCGGCAAAAAGCGCCTCCGCTCATTGGAAAACAATGGAGCGGAGGCTTTTTTGCGGTATAATGTTTCCGCGATGATATCGAAAAAGAGCTGTGAAGCTCCGGATTTTTCAATCCTTTTCTTCACAGCTCCTCACGCGGCGGTTTTCATCCCGCACAACCGGAATTTACCGGTCCTTTTCCCTCATGAAAATACACACTATGCTCTTGGACGCGCCATAGCTTTGATTGGTGGATGTACAGCTGACCATTTTCCATCCGTCATTCCCAAGCTCGTTAAGCTGAGTTTCAATCTTGCTGACCTCAACGTTTCCGCCCCAAAAACCTTTTGTATCATAAGTGACCACTTTGTACTCGAACGTTTCCATTTTACTCTCCTCATGATATCGATCGTATGTGCGGCTTACGCTTTCCCGGTTCTGTCTCCGTGTGTTTTTACTCCCTGTCAGGCGCGGGAGCCGTGTCGTTCCCGGAGGCCTTGCCGCCGATGTATCCGGCCAGCAGGGCGGTCAGGTCGATGCCGGTGGATTCCCGGACGCCTTCGAGCACCTGGCTGGAGGAGGTCATGACGTCCTTCACCAGGCGGGAGGAGTTGCCCTCGCCGTACATGACGATCTTGTCGGTCTGGGCCAGCGGCAGGGCGGCGTTCTTGACCACCTCGGGCAGCGCGGCGAGGACCATTTCCAGGATGGAGGCTTCGCCCATCTTCTTCTGGGCCTCCGCCTTCTTCTCGATGGCCTCCGCTTCGGCGATGCCCTTGGCACGGATGCCCTCGGCCTCCTGCTCCATGGCGAAGCGCAGGGCTTCGGCTTCGGCCTTGCGGGCCTCCGCCTCCTGAATGGCTTCGTACTTCTTGGCGTCGGCGTCCCTCTGACGGCGGATCAGGTCGGCTTCAGCGGCTTTTTCCGCCTCGTACTTCCTGGCGTCGGCAGCCTTGCGGACCTCGGCATCCAGCTTGCGCTCGCGGATGGCGATCTCCTTTTCGGCGATCTCGGCTTCCTTCTCCCTGCGGGCGATATCGGCGTTGGCCTTGGTAACCTCGATGGTCTTGCGCTGGCTTTCCTGCTGGATGGCGTAGGCCGCGTCGGCCTCGGCCTTCTTGGTATCGGCGAGGACCTTCATCTCAGCTTCCTGTACGTTCAGGTCGGCGTTCTGGGCCGCGATCTTCTTTTCGGTCTCAACCTTGACGGCGTTGGCCTCTTCCTGCGCCTGGGAGGACGCGATGGCGATGTCCCTCTGGGCGTTGGCCTTGGCGATCTGGGCGTTTTTGCGGATCTGCTCCACGTTGTCGATACCCATGTTCTCAATGGTACCGGCGTTGTCGCGGAAGTTCTGGATATTGAAGTTCACCAGCTCGATGCCCAGCTTGGCCATGTCGGGGATCACGTTTTCGGATACCTTCTTGGCCACGCCCTGGCGGTCCTGTACCATTTCCTTCAGGCCCACCGAGCCGACGATCTCACGCATGTTGCCCTCGAGCACCTGGGTGACCATGGCGATCACATGGGCCTTGTCCATGTTGAGCAGGCTCTCGGCGGCTTTTTCAAGCAGCTTGGGGTCGGAGGAGATCTTGACGTTGGCCACGCCGTCCACCATCACGTTGATGAACTCGTTGGTGGGCACGGCCTCGGAGGTCTTGACGTCCACCGTCATGACCTGCAGGGACAGCTTGTCCACCCTCTCAAGGAAGGGAACGCGCCATCCGGCCTTGCCGATCAGGATGCGCCGCCGCCTCATGCCGGAAATGATGTACGCCGTGTCCGGGGGCGCCTTCAGGTAGCCCATCACGAACAGGATGATCAGGAGGATCACTGCCGCGATCAGAATAATCAGAGCGGTGGGAATTGCGGAAATTGTCATACAAATGCCCCCTTTCACAAAGCATGTGTTCATTGTTGCGTCCCGGTCGGCCGATGCGGTCCGCTTTCCGGGATCTTACGGGAACATCATACTCTATAAAAAGGGGGCTTGTCTACCGAAAATGTCCAAAATATGCCTGAGATATGTTCAAAATGTCACAGGGGCGGCGCAAAAGTTACTGAAGCTGCGGGAACAGCTCCTTCAGGGCGGGATAGATCTTCCTGAAGGCCTGATAACGCTCCTCATAGCGCGCGGTCAGTTCCTTTTCCGGGGCGATCTCGGAGGCCACGGTGATCAGCTTTCCGCAGGCGTCGCCGACGGTGGGATACGCCCCGGAGGCCACCATGGCCAGGATGGCGCCGCCGAAGCCCGGGCCCTGCTCGGTGGCGGCCTTCTTCAGCGTGATGCCCAGCACGTTGGCCATGATCCTCTGCCACAGCGGGGACTTGGCGCCGCCGCCGCAGATCATGGAGGAGGAGATGTCGATGCCCAGGGACCTGGCCACCTCCAGGCTGTCGCGGATGGCAAAGGACACGCCCTCCAGCACCGCCTGGATCAGGTCGGCACGGGTGGTGGACATGGTCATGCCGACGAAGGTGCCCCTGGCGCGAACGTCGTTGATCGGGCTCCGTTCGCCCATCATATACGGAAGGAAGAAGACCTGGTTCCTGCCCAGCTTGTCCTCGGTGATGGCCGCCTGCTCGCCGGTGTAATCCGTTGAGTGCAGGATGTCCTCCATCAGCCACTTGAGGCAGGAGGCCGCCGACAGCATGCAGCCCATCAGGTGGTAGCCGCCGTCCGCGTGGTCAAAGGAATGCAGGGCGTTGTTGGGATCCACCCCGAAACGGTCGGAGGTGATAAAAATGGTTCCCGAGGTGCCCAGGGAGATGTTGCATCCGCCGTTGCCGACGACGCCGGTGCCCACGGCCGCCGCGGCGTTGTCGCCGGCGCCGGCGGCCACCGCCACGTCCTCCCTCAGGCCCAGCAGCGCGGCCACGTCCTTCTTCAGGGTGCCAACGCACTCGTAGCTTTCAAACAGCTTCGGCAGCTGCTTTTCCGTGATGCCGCATTCCCGGAGCATTTCCTCGCTCCAGCGGCGGTTTTTGACGTCCAGCAAAAGCATGCCCGAGGCGTCGCTGAAATCGGTGCAGTGCACGCCGGTCAGGACGTAGTTGATGTAGTCCTTGGGCAGCATGATCTTGCTGATCCGGTCGAAATTCTCCTTTTCGTTTTCCCGCATCCACAGTATTTTGGGGGCGGTAAAGCCGGCGAAGGCGATGTTGGCCGTCCATTCGGACAGCTTGCGGCGGCCCACCTCTTCGTTGAGGTGGTCCACTTCCTTCTGGGTGCGCCCGTCGTTCCACAGGATGGCAGGGCGGATCACCCGGTCCTCGTCGTCCAGGACCACCAGGCCGTGCATCTGTCCGCCGGCACCGATGCCCCTGACCTGGGAAGCGTCAAAGCCCTTCAGCAGCTCGGGGATCCCCTCCAGGACCGCTTTTTTCCAGTCGTCGGGATCCTGTTCGGACCAGCCGGGATGCGGAAAGCGCACCGGATAGGAGCGGGAGATCTCGTTTTTGATATTGCCGTTTTCGTCCACCAGTTCAAGCTTGACCGCCGATGTGCCCAGGTCTACGCCGATATAAAGCATTGTTCTTCACCCTCCTGATGTTTATGTTTCGCGTTTCCTGCGGTTGTCGGTTGATTCGATTTCTGGAACCATCATACCATGCGCCGCGGAAAATGGCAAACGTGAATTTCGCGCGGGCGGCCTCCTCCTCATTTGCCGGAGGAAACGACGTCGCTGTACATAATCTTCCCGACGCAGCCCAAAGCCGGGTCGCCGTTTTCAAGTATGGAATCCCGCAGGAATTCCTCCGACGGATTGACCCGGACGGTCAGCTCGATTTCCCCGGTCCGGATCGTCACGGGCCTGGACACGTCCACAAGGGACGGATTGAAGAGGATGGCGAAATCGCCGTTCACCTCCGCGTCCTTCTCCACGGTGATGGTGTTGGAAGCGGCGTCGTATTCGGCGGTGATGACGCCCCTGTCGACAGACGGATCGGCCTCCAGCCAGTAAAAGCTGTTCTTCTCCCGCGCCCGCGCCCGGGTCGAAAGGTCCCAGACGATGCGCGCCGGGGCCGGGTCGCGGGTAAACTGCGACACGTAAGCCACCGCGTTGGTGTTTTCCGTTTCCGTCTCCAAGCCCAGGGTCTCGGTCACGGCCGCCGTGATGCCGATGTCAAACACCTCGCTGTCCCCGCAGGGATAATAGGAAAGCTCCGAGACGTCCCGGCCAAGGCCGCACTCCTCCAGCACCTCCAGGAACACATTCAGTGCGTCCGAGTCCGCCGCCCGATCGGCAAATTGGGCGGGGGAGGCCAGAACGACGGAATCCCTGTCCTCGTTATCCGAATAATTGTGCCCCGCCGGGACGTGGATGAAGACCCTGTGTTCATATCCGAAACCGTATTTCTCCCGGAAGCCGGACAGGGTCTCGTCAAACTCCGCCGCCCGGACGGAGCGCATGGCGTCCTCGTCGTACCAGTCCCGGATGCCCGCCTGCAGGCAGATGGGGCAGTTCGCCAGGTTCAGCAGCGACACGCCGTTGGGATGCCCGGAGGACATATTGACCGCCGCAAACCGGTCCGCCAGCCTCGGGGAAACCTGATACACGCCGTCTCCTCCCGCCGAGAAGCCGAGCAGGTACACCCGGTCCGGATCCGCGTTGTGAAGGACGATCATGGCCTCGATCAGACGGTCATACAGCGGATAGGAGTCCTCCTGAAAGTGAAGGTCCCACGTGTCCGTGATTCCCCGGCAGGCCACGTAGATCCCGCTGCCCACGGCGCCTTTATAATAATACGACATGGTGATCCATTCGTCGTTGTTCCCTTCCTCGGGACCGCCGCCGCCGCCGTGCAGCGTGATATACAGCGGATACCGCCCGTTTTCGTCCGGCTCCCCGATGACCTCCATAAAAAAGCGCATGCACTTTCCTTCGTGGGTCAGGATATAAAATTCCCTCTCCTCGGCCTCATAATTCGCGGTCGGCAGCACCTCCGACCATGTTTCGATCTCCGACGCCAGTTCGTCCCTCAGGCCGCTGTTCTGATAAAACGCTTCCCGGGCGTCCTCCGTCATTGCGCGAACCTCCTCCGCGGTCATCGGACCCGCGGACGGATTCACCGTGATCAGATCTGTTTCCCGTGCCTGCGCCGTGACCGGCAGGATCAGCGCGGCCGCCAGCAGGACCGAAAGGACCCTACGAACCGTTCCCGTCATTTTTTTCATGATAGCTTTCCTTTTTATGGTTTATTTCAGGAAAACACCCGAGCGCGGATCAGCTTTCAAGCACCCGGATGACCTCCTGTGCAAAACGGTCGGGATGATCGGAGATCAGCATATGGGTGCTGTCCTGGAAGGCGACGGCATGGTACGGCGTGCGGACATGCTTTGCGTACCAGTCCGCCAGGCCGGGGGAAAAGAGGGAGCCCGGTACGGCGTAAAAATAATGCACCGGCACGCTGATTCTCTCCACGCAGTCCCTGAAATCCTTTTCTTTCATAGAGTGGGAAAGGGATTTGAGAACGCCTTCATCACAGGCCGCAAGCTTTTCCTTCAGCGGCTTTTTTAAAAGGAAGGCGGGAATTTTGCCCAGCTTCGGGATAGCACCGACGGCAAACTCCCTGTACAGCGGATAAAACTCCTTCCCGGCGTCCCGTTCCATGTCTTCCTTTGTGTACTTCCCCTGGTACAGGCCCAGCTTCCAGTCGGCGTCATTGATCTGCCTGGGCGTCATATCGCACAGGACCACCCGGCGGAGGGCGCCGCAGCCATAGACGGCGGTATAATCCATTACGACGCCCGCGCCCATAGACCATCCCAAAAGGGTCACTTCCCTGAGTCCGAGGCCGGTGATCAATTCGTTCAGGTCACCGGCGAGCGTATCCATGGTCACCTGCTCCCTGTTGGCTTCCCTGCTGCCTCCGTGGCCCCTGTGATCATAGGTGATGCACCGGGCCTTCCGGCTGATGGCGGGTACACAGGGCGCGAAGACTTCATGGGAGCTTGTCCAGCCGTGAAGCATGACCACCGTTTCCTCTCCTGAGCCCGTATCCTCGTAATACAGCCTTTCTCCGTTTTTCAGCGTAAAATAACTCATGCCTTTTCGTCCTTTCTCAAACCGGACACCCGCCATAAAGGCAGCCATTGATCATATTTGTTATGCAGGCATTATATCACGACACCTGCCCAAAGACAACAGGACGCGGCGCGGCATAAGCCGCGGGACCGGGGAGCGTCTCCCCGGTCCCGCGCAGCATGGGGCCTGTTCAGGTCCCCGTCATACCCGTTTGAATACCGGCATGTCGTCGATGGGCGCCGAAACGCGCACCGTGACGCCGCCCTCCAGCGTATCGTCGCTTCCCACGCGGCGCCACTGCCCGGCGGGAAGATAGACGTCCCTTTCGAATTCGTCAAGGTGAAGGACGGGCGCCACCAGGTATTCGCCGCCGAACATGTACTGGTCGAAGGTCTCCCAGCACTTTTTGTCCTCCGGGAACTCATAGAACATGGGCCGGATCAGGGGGCTGCCGTTCTCATGGGCTTCCTTATATAATGAAGCGATGTAATCATGCATCGAAACGCGGATATCGTAATATTTCCGCATGATTGCGTAGTTGTCTTCGCCGTAGGACCACATTTCGTTGTCCTGGCCGGTGTGGAGGTAACCGCCGCCGAAGTCTCGGTCGTCCAGGGGCGGGATGTTGTAGGGGCCCCGGTCGCCGTGCAGGCGCAGCACCGCGCTGTATACCGCGAACTGGAACCAGCGGATGAGGAGCTGGCGGAAGGCCGGGTCCTTTACGTCGTCGGTCATGAAGCCGCCGATGTCGGTGGTCCACCAGGGGATGCCCGCAAGGCCCATATTGAGCCCGGCCTGCAATTGGTCACGGAAGGCGGCGAAGGTGGAGGGCACGTCGCCGGACCACACCACATTGCCATATTTCTGGCTTCCGGCCCAGGCGCAGCGCAGAAGGTTGATGGGGTCCTTCCGCCCGTCGGCGGTCATGCCCTCGTAAAAAGCGCGGCTGTACATCTGCGGGTACAGGTTGGAGCAGCTCAGGGCCGGGCCCGCGCAGTAGCGGTAATGGTCGAAATCGTATACGCCGTAGTCCGGTTCGCTGTTGTCAAGCCAGAAATAATCGATGCCCAGATCCGCGTAGTTCCTGCGGCATACGTCCCAGACGTACTGCCGGGTTTCCGGATTGAAGGGATCGATCTCCACGCAGTCGCCCTGGTAGTCGTAGGTCTGCTCGGCGCCGCGCTCGGTGCGGATGAGCAGCCCCCTCTCCAGCATGGGGCCGAAGTTTTCGCTGCGCCGGTCCACGCTGGGCCACACCGACACCATCACCTTGACGCCCATCGCGTGCAGCTCGTCCACCATGGCCTTGGGATCGGGCCAGTATTTTTTGTCGAACTTCCAGTCGCCCTGGACCGTCCAGTGGAAAAAGTCGATGACGATCAGGTCGATATGGATCCCGGCTTTTTTGTAGGCGCGGGCCACGGTCAGCACCTCTTCCTGGGTGCGGTAGCGCAGCTTGCACTGCCACAGGCCCATCATGTCCTCCGGGAAGAGGGGGGCGCGGCCCGCGGCGGCGGTGTAATTGCGCAGGATCTCCTTCGGCCCGTCGCCGACGGTAATGTAATAGTCCATCTGCCGGGTGGAGGCCGCCTCCCATTCGGTGATGTTCTTGCCGAAGGTCACCTTGCCCACCGCCGGGTTGTTCCACAGAAAACCGTAGCCCAGGCTGGACACCATAAAGGGGACGCTGATCTGGCTGTTGCGCTGGGCCAGTTCCAGAACGCAGCCCTTCAGGTCCGTGTCCGCCTGCTGGTACTGGCCCATGCCGAAGATCTTTTCGCCCTCGTTCGGGTCAAAGCGCACGGTAAGCTGGTACTCGCTGCCCCCGATGACGCCCTTCCATGTGCGGTTGATTACCTTGAGGCACCGGGAACGGTCGGACAGCGTGCCGTCGTACATGCGGTAGTATTCCCTCAGGATCAGCTTGTCGTCCCTGTAAAAGGAAATAACGCCGACGAAATTGACCACGGCGCTGACGCGGCCGTTGACGATTTTGCCGTATTCCCTTGTGTCCACGGTGCCGTCGCCAACCCAGTGGTCCTCCGTACCGACGGTCACCTCGGGGCAAGTCTTCTCAGGCGCTTCGGTCAGCGCCCAGTCAGGACCGCCCACCGGGCCCATGGCGGCCCGGACCCTCAGGGAATCCCTGCCCCAGGCCTCGATGCGCAGCGTTTCCCCCCTGCGGCGGCATACCAGGGCGTTTTCTTCGATAATAAACTGCATCCGTACGTCCTCCTTCGCTGGTCGTGCAAACGTTTTCATAGGCATTATAGATACGAAACACGGTAAAAGTCAAGACTGAATATCGGCGGATAAAAACGGGGAACGGAACCGAAGACAAAGGATGCCGCGTGCTGCGTACGCTCCATGCAGCGCAATGCGCTGCATGACGTCCCATGCGATCTCATACGCGCCTTCGGTGCTGTTAAAACAGCATTGGCTGTTTTAAAATGATCCGTATAAAATGATCTGTATGAAACAGCGGGAGGGCCCCCTTCCAGAAAGCGCAAAGGCTTTTTCAGAAGGGAACCCTCCCGCATACGGAATCCGGCCCGCGGCGTATAACCGGCGTCAGCCCTTGACCGCGCCGGCCATGAAGCCCGCCTGAATCTTCTTGCTCAGAAGGACGTAGACGATCAGCGTCGGGGCGGTGGCGATGACAAGGCCCGCGCCGATCTTTCCCCAGTCGGTGGTGTACTGACCAAAGAACTGCTGAATGCCGACCGGAAGGGTAAACTTGGCGGAATCGCTGATGTATACCGTGGCAAAGAGCAGTTCATTCCAGCACTGGAGGAAGGTGTAGATGCCCAGGGTGGAAATGGCGGGGGTCATGAGGGGAAGGATCACCCGGAAGAAGATCCCCCAGACGCCGCAGCCGTCCAGGAAGGCGGCTTCGTCCAGGTCGTAGGGAATGTCCCCCATGAAGCCGACGCTTATGAGGATCCCCATGGCCAGGGAAAACGCGGCATAGGGGATGATCAGCGACAGGTGGCTCAGATAAAGCACTCCCGGAATAATCTCCACGGTGCTGGTAAGAAGGCCGATTCTTTTCAGGATCAGGTAAACCGGGATCAGGGCGGCATGGATGGGGATGGTCAGTCCCAGCATAAAGAACTTGTTCATCAGCTTCCGGCCTTTCCAGACCAGCCGGGTCATGGCATAGGTGGCCATAAAGGAAGCGATGATGGTCAGCAGGATGGTAAAGACGGACACGATCAGGCTGTTGAGGAACAGCTTGCCCATGTTGGCGGTTTTCATCGCCTCGGGGTAATTGTTCCATTCCCAGTGGCGCGGAAGGCCCACATGGTTCGCGGGAAGCCGCACGTATTTGCCCGTTTCCTCATTGAGCACCTTTTCCTGGCCCATAATCTCGGGAGTCGTTTTCAGGGAGAAGGAGGCCATCCAGTACAGAGGAAAAATGTTTACCACAACCAGGACCAGCAGCATCAGATGAATGAGAATCCTGGAGGGTTTGATCGCGGAGTGTTTTCTTTTGCCGCCGAGCGGCCTTTTCTCGTTGACTGCCGTGCTCATGCCACTTTGTCCCCCCTGTTCCTGAAAATCAGATTGATCAGCAGCGCGAAAACAAAGCACAGAACAATCAGAATAACAGCTGTCGCGCTGCCAAGGCCATATTCATTGCTGAGGGAAGTAAAGCGGTACAGAAGCATGCTGGGCACGGATACCGCCGGGTCGTTGTCCCGGCCGAACATGGTCTGGAACAGATCAAAGGACTTCAGCGAGCCGGTAACCGCGAAAATCACGCTGACCCGGAGGATCGGCTTGATATACGGAATGATAATCAGGCGGTTCAGCTGTCCTTCGGTGCAACCGTCCAGCCGCCCCGCTTCCAGCAGGTCCGCGGGAACTCCCTTGACGCCGGCGTACATCAGAAGGGCATGATACCCGATGTACTGCCACAGCACGGGGATAAAGGAAGCGATCAGGGCAGTATAGCCAAAGCCCTTGGCAAGCCACTGCCCGGTAAAGGGCCATTTTGAGCCGGAAGCCGACTGGATCCATCCGAAAATGCTCTTGTCCACCCCCATCGCCGACAGGGCCGCGTTCAGGATGCCTTTCGGATCGTAAATTTTGAACCACAGCTGGCCGATGATTACCGTCGAGATCAGAACCGGCATAAAGAAAATGGTCAGGTAGGCTCTTTCGCCCCGGATCCCCTTGCCCAGGCACAGGGCGATTCCCATCGCCAGCGGGAGCTGGACAAAGGTGGAGAGCGCCGCCAGGATAAAAGCCGTGACCAGGGCGTTGCCGATATATTTCGTATTCAGGGTAGAGCCGTCCTTCAGATATCTGGAAAACAGCGTCAGATAGTTGTCATTTTCCCCAAACGCGACAAAAACCCGGTCCGACCCGGTGAAATTGCTGAAGGAATACATGCTGTCCCTGACGGACAGGAAAATCGGCGCGATCAGTATGGTGCAGAACAGCAGCAGCGCCGGCAAAAGGAAAAGGAGGACATTCAGGCGGTAAGTCCATGATTTGTTCATCTTGAGCGATCCCCTTAAAAAAGGGAGACGGTCCCTCTCAGGTTATCCTCAGCGGAACCGTCTCCGTGGTGGTTAGCTTTTGTTATGCGTCTGAATTACTGCAGCGCGGCGGTGAGGCTGGTGATAAACCCGGCGCCGTCGATTTCGCAGCCGTAAACCTGGGACACATAGCTCAGATAGGTGTTGGCGGGCTCGGCGCTCATCGCGGTATCGCCGAACAGCACCATGCCGTCCGCATTCGCCACGATTTCCGCAACGGCGGCCACCAGGGGCTTCACTTCGGTGGTGTCATAGTAGGGGGTCCAGGCGGGCAGACCGGAGCCGGCCAGGTAACCGTAGTGGCAGATTTCCTTGCCCAGTTCGAAAGCGATCTGCGCGGCGAAGGCGGGATCGGCGGAGCTGGCGGAAACGGCGAGAGAATCGGAGGGGCCGCCGATGACCTGGCCGTAGGTGGCCTTTTCACCGTCGATCACGGGGAACAGGGCGACCTGGAAGTTGCCTTCGGCGTCGCTGATCTCACCGCAGTTCCAGGAACCGTTCTGATAGAAGGCATATTCGCCGGCGATGAAGTTGGCCTTCACCTGGTCGTTGCCCAGAGCCAGCGCGTTGGGATCAAAGTAGCCCTTCTTGATCATTTCCTGGAAGATATCGACGGCCTTGGCGATGGCTTCGTCGTTCCAGCTCTCCTGGCCGGCGAAGATGGCGTTCAGCTTTTCGTAGCCGATGGTCTTCTCGATGATGGGCTCCAGGTATTCGGTGACGCACCAAGTCTCACCGCCGGAGCAGCCGAAGGGAACGATGCCGGCGGCAACCAGCGCGTCGCAGCAGGCGATCAGGTCTTCGTAGGTGGTGGGCACATGATCCCAGCCGGCCTCGGCCAGCAGGTCCATGTTGGCGAACAGGGTCACGATGTTCATGGTCAGCGGCACCGCGTAGTGGTCGCCGTTCTCGCCGTAGGAAGCGTTCTGCATCATCACTTCGGGCAGTTCTTCCGCAAAGGGCTTATAGGCGTCGTTCAGGCAGTACACATTGCCGGCGGAAACGAAGTCGCCGCAGAAGGCGCCGGCCCAGGTGAAGAAGATATCCGGCAGGGTTTCCGGATCCGCCATGGCGGTCTTGATCTTGGTCTTGTAGGACTGGTTCTCAAAGGCTTCCCACTTGATGGTGAGGCCGGGGTGCGCGGCTTCGACGGCGGCAATGGCAGCCTCGTAGGCGGGACGGTTCGCGTCGCTCTCGGTGGCGATGCACCACAGGGTGATGACCTGGTCTTCAGCGAAGACGGGGGTCAGGGAGAGCAGCATCATCGCTGTCAGGGCAAGGGCGATCAACTTTTTCATAATCCGGTTCTCCTTTCGAAGTATGAAATTTTCACGGGCGGCTTTTCAGCCACTGTATGAATTATAACACCGCCCGGGCGAAAAGTTCAAGCATACCGTGAAAAACATTTTCTCAAATTTAAGAAAGAATTTATCACAATTAACCATGGACAGCCGCGCGGTTTTTGGAAAAAGGTAACTGTTCAGTCGTGTGTGAAGGAGAACAAACGTATGGCAGCAGCGGGGAGGTATCGGAGGGATCTCCCTCCGATTATAATCCGTTTCAGCGGCATGTAACGGCTGATCGGGTACACGGTCCCGATGCCGCCCCGGCGAGGGGTGAAGCGGAACGACACCCCGAACCGTTCCCGCAGG
>CADANQ010000067.1 GCA_902789365.1 uncultured Eubacteriales bacterium | reverse complement strand
ACCTCACGATGGACACCCTTGCCGTTCGGCTAACACTTCCTACTACCAAGCGTGTAGTGGACTTTCACCACCAAGCTATTGCCCATGGCGGGCGTACAACAAACAGGCGGACGCTGCCGTTTGGCGGCGTCCGCCTGTTCGCCGAATCGGGGTGCAGGGGTGAAACCACTACCGCGGGGTTTGGGGCCGCGCAGGCCCCAAAGCGTCATTTCCACCGCAGGATCTCCCATCCTTTCTCTTCGGCTTCTCTCTTCAGTTTTTTCCGCGGATTGACGGCGTGGGCCCCGCCGCACATGCGGAGCATGAAGACGTCTCCCCCGGAATCCCCGTAGGCGTCCGATGCCGCCATGTCCGGCCTCCGGTCCTTCGGGAGGCCCTCCATCCACGCAAGCAGACGCCTCTCCTTTTCCCGTCCCCGGCAGTTGGGGCCCGCCGCGCCGTCGGGAGACACCGGCGTACAGATCAGCGCGTCCGCCCCCAGGGCGGCGGATACATATTCCATATAGTCCCGGGTGGAGGCGCTCACCAGCACCATCATCCGGCCTTCTTTTTTCAATGCCTCCCAGGTTCGCTTCCCATCGGGATACAAACGCGGGATCAGCCTTTCCTCAACAAAATCCCGGCACAGCTTTTCCCTTTCGGCGGGGGCCAGCTTCTGTTCAAAACGCAGCGCCCGGGTCTTGACGGCGTCCATATTTTCCACGCCGATCTTTCCCAGAAGGGCGTGCAGGGCGGTCCCCGCCCATTCCCAAAAAGGCAGAACACCCCGGCGGCGGGCAAACAGCAGGAATGAAACGATGCTGTCCCCGCGAATCAGGGTGCCGTCAAAATCAAAAAACGCCGCGCTCCTCAGATCATCCCTCATGGTCCGCCATCCTCACGCGGGTCACCTCGCCGCAGTTAAGGGCAAGCATGTTTCCGTCCTCCGTCAGCAGCGCCAGGCGGAACTCCCCGTCCACGTCCAGCGCTTTTCCGTGGATTTCGCGGCTGCCCACGGCCACCGTCACGTTTTTTCCCCGCAGGTACTGATGCGCCCGGTAAAAATCCAGCGCGGCGCCGCGGTCCTTCAGAAAGGCGTCCAGGCGCAGGAGCACCGCCCTCAGCAGGTCCTTCCATTCCAGGTCCGCCCGCCCGAGGGCGCCCGCGGGTCCGGCCTCCGGGGGATATCCGCCCTCCGGGGGCATCATGTTGATGCCGACGCCGCAGATCACTCCTCCGTCGGTATACTCGCACAGGATGCCGCAGACCTTCCTGTCCCTGTACCAGATGTCGTTGACCCATTTGATCATGGCGCCTTCAAAGTCCAGGTCCCAAAGGGCGGCGCACACCGCCGCCGCAGCCGGAGCGGTGACGCCCATGGCCTCCACGGGGGACGCGCATGTCAGGTACAGGCTGAAATACAGCCCGCCCCCGGGCGAAAGAAAGCTCCGCCCCAGCCGCCCCCGGCCCGCCGTCTGGCATCCCGCCGCAAGGCACACGCCGTTCCTCAGGCCGCGGGAAATACCCGCGGGCGCTTCCCCCCGGCGCCAGGCCTTCAGCCTGGTGTTGGTGGAATCGGTCACGGGAAGATAAAAAACTTCATAGGGCACATCCGAAAGGCGGACGCTGACCGCGTCCGCCTTTTCCGCCGTCATTCCTTCATGGCGGCGCACAGCGCGTCCGCCAGGGCCTCCAGGGCTGCGGCGTCCTTTTCATGGGCGGCGGAGCGCAGCGTCACCGTCTCCCCCACCGTCTCCAGGGCCTGCCCCTCCAGGATGGCCTTCATCGTCTTCGCCGCGCTGGGCGCCCAGGAGCCGTTCTCCACATAGGCGACCCGGTGGTTCTTGAAATCGTGGGCCTTCAGGTCGTGGAGGAAGTCCTCCATCGCGACGAACACGCCGGCGTTGTAGCTTGCGGAGGCCAGCACGGCCGCCCTGCAGCGGAAGGCCTCCGCCACCAGGAAGGATTTGTCCTGGGCGGAGATATCGTACAGCTTCACGCCTTTCACGCCCCGCTCCGACAGCATGGACGCCAGGCGTTCCATGGCGTTCATGGTGCCGCCGTAGACGGACGCGCAGAAGATCACCAGGCCTTCCTCGCCTTCCCAGCGGCTCCACAGATCGTATTTTTCGATCAGCTTGTCCAGATCCCGCCGCCAGACGGGGCCGTGCAGCGGGCAGATCATCCGGATGTCCAGTTTGGCAGCCTTTTTCAGAAGGTTCTGCACCTGCGCGCCGTATTTGCCGACGATGTTGGCGTAATACCTGCGCATCTCGCCGATGTCCGGCTGATCCTCGTCGGCGTACAAATCCCCGTTCAACGCGCCGAAGGTGCCGAAGGCGTCGGCGGAAAAGAGCGTGCCGTCAGTTTCGTCATAGGTCACCATCACCTCCGGCCAGTGGACCATCGGCGCGGTGTAAAAGGCCAGGGTATGCTTCCCCAGGCACAGCTTTTCCCCTTCCTTGACCATGCGGATCCTGCCGAGCGGCGCGCCGTCAAAGAACTGGCCGATCATCTTCGCCGCGCCGGCGGTGCAGATCACCTGCGCCTCCGGGTGCTTCTCCATCATGGCAAAAACCGTGGCCCCGTGGTCCGGCTCCATATGGTTTACGATCAGGTAATCAAGGGGCCTGCCCTTCAGGGCGTGGGCTGTGTTCTCCATGAACACGCCCTGCACGCTGCGGTCGCAGGTGTCCAGCAGGGCCGTTTTTTCGTCCAGGAGGAGATAGCTGTTATAGGAGACCCCCATCGGGATCGGGTATACGTTTTCAAACAGGTTCAGCCGCCGGTCGCTTGCGCCGACATAATAAAGATCTTCCCTGATCATTCTGGCGTTATGCATGACTCATGCTCCTTTCACCGGAAAACCGTCATTCCATTGTCCCGGCCGCCTCAGACGGAGGCGTCCAAGGGCATTATACCAGATAAACGGCAAAAGAGAAAGCATCCGGAGCGATTCATTTGAGCCCGGATTAAAATGTGAAATTCGGAAATTTTTTTACCAAATTTACAGAAAAACGCTTGACATCCCGGTTTTCATCTGCTATACTTAAGCCGTAAAGAGGAAGGGAAAAGAAACCGGGCGCAGGGATCATCGGGGTCGACAAGATGGCCCGGGAAACCATCCGAAATTCAACGAAAAGGAGGCGGTGCCATTGGATCAGGAAACGCTGGTGACATTTTTCAAGGCCGCCCGCCTTGAACCCGAAGCGTAAAGGCATCATTCATCAACCGCGATATCAGATCAGCGGAATCACCTTCCTAAAAGGTACATGACCAGGCAAAAGGAAGGCGGGCGGCGGATCTTCAACGGACAACCGGAGAAGATAAGGGATCGGACAGACAGGGAAAAGCAAATCCGGTCTGTGATCCGCTTTCAGGAAGCGGCGAAGGCAGGGAACGGCAGTGATCCCCTACGAAGAGACACTGACCGCAGACCCAAGGACCCGGCAGTCAACGATAGATGGACTTGGTATCGTATCGATAAATCCAGTGATTATCAGTATGGACCGCAATGTAAGTTCTTCAACATCGATTGCCTCGAACCTTCCATGAAAGCAAGTAACGAAAGCGAAGCCCGACAACAGAATATAAAAATGTCCCGCCGGTATAACGCCGGCGGGTTTTTTTGTATGCCGTTCACGGGATTGTGTCCAACATGGTCAGGACAGGCCCCACCGCCGGGAAGATCACCGCTTACAGGCCGCCCTTTAAAAACCACGGCCTGCTGACCGTCCTGACGGGTTTTGCCGGGTTAGGGATTTTCTTTACCGGCATCGCGCTGGCCGGCTTCGGGAAGTCGGAGTGACGCCTCACCGCTTCCCGCCGCCGCTTTCCAGCGCCGCCTTCAGCGCCGCGGGCCAGTCGGTCTGGATCACGTCAAAGCCCATATCCCTCAGCTTCAGCCATCCCTCCTCTGGCGACCGGTCGATGCTCCTGTCATCGTCCAGTCCGGCGTACAGCCGGTCCCTCGGGCTGTCCCCCAGCCGGATGGCGTTCACCCAGGCAAGCAGCCCCATGTCGTGCGCCCGGCGGACCGCGTCGGAGCCAAACAGCGGGCTTTTTTCGTCAAAGGCGATCATCTCCGCCGCTTCCAGCCGAAGGCCCTTCACCCGAAGAGCCGTCTCCATGTCCTCCCAGGTATAGCAGATGGCCATAAAGGGATATTTCACCGGATGGGCGGCGAGGAATTCCATAGCGGCCCGTCCCTTTGAAACCGGCGCCTTGATCAGGCATACCTCCTCCGCCCCGGGCACGCCGTCCAACACCCTGACCACCCGGTCCGCCCAGTCCCAGGCCCGGTCGATGTTCAATACCGCGCCTTTCCTTACGGCGAGGGCCAGCGCATCCTCAAACCGGGGCGTCCGGTCCCGGACGGGCTGCTCGTAGGCGTTGACGGGCGCCAGTGACAGGATTTTTTCCTCCGTCATGGCGAAAATATCGCCCTTTTCCCCGAACACCCTTCCCTCGCTCCCGTCATGGAAGCACCAGAGGGATCCGTCCCGGCAGGGGACCACGTCGGTCTCCAGCACGTCCGCCCCCTGCAAAAGCGCGTTCCTGAAGGCCCGCAGGGTATTCTGGATCACGTTCCCGCCCCAGGCGCCCCGGTGGGACGCGATGAGGCATCCTTTTTCCGCCGTTTTTTTCCTCAGCAGACTTTCCATACTTTCTCCCGTGAAAAGCCCGGACCGCGAAGGGTCCGGGCGTTGTTCGGATAAAACAATACCGGCGTCAGGCGGTCTTCTTTGCTTCTTCCTTCCCGCCGCCCAGCTTCGCCCTTATGGCGGCGATGCGCCTGCGGCGCTTTTCCCTGCGCTGGAGCCTTTCGGCCAGGTCCCGGGCGCCGACGCCGTAGACCAGGTACAGGATGATGCCGGAAACGATCATAATGAACACCGTCGACGCGCACCGCCGGCCGGTGGCGTTGCGGTTGAAGCCGTTGCGGCCTTCTTCGTCGGTCATGGACTGGATGACCATGGCGTAGGTGGTGCCGCTGCCGGAATGGAAGGTGGCGCCCATGTCGTATTCGGTGAACAGCGAATTGAAGTTCAGCGCGAACACCGCCAGGACGCTGGGCAGAACGATCGGCAGCTTCACCCTGAGGAACGTCACCAGCTGGCTGGCCCCCAGGTTTCTGGCCGCGTCCTCCAGTTCGTCGTCAATGGCATAGAACGCCGCCTTGATCATGCGCAAAGCAAACGGCAGCTTCACCACCGTGTAGGCAATGATAATCAGGAGCCTCACATTCTGCTGGTAGTACAGGTTCTGGGAGAACACATACCACACGTTGCCGTTGAAATAGATGCGGTAGGAATAGCAGATCAGGATGGTGGGCAGCAGCCAGGGAAACAGGAGGCATGCTTCGACGGCCCTGGAACGTTTCTTGTTTTTGTTCTTAAAGATATAGTTGACCGCCACCACCACAATCACACAGGCCAGGGCTGCCGCAGCCGCCGACATAATGAAGCTCAGCTGGATGCCGCCCAGGGTCTTTTCGTTGGAGAACATGCCCGAAATGGCGTCCTCCACCACCTTCACCTTGCCGTTGGACCGGGTATAGCTGTAGTTCTCCGTCCCGAAGTAATTGATAAAGGTAAAGCCTTTCAGCACCTTGGCCTGGATGGCCTGCCAGTTCTGGAAGGAGAACAGCACGATCATCACCACGGGGGTCATGTAGATGAGGAAGAGAACATAGGCATAGATGTGGGCCAGCGCGTTGACCCACGGATTGCGGATCTTCTGTTTGACCAGCTTGGCTTTGGTCTTGGATACCGACAGGTAATGTCCCTTGCGCTCGTAATGGTTAAGGACTGTCAGCAGGGCGATGGTGAATATGGCCAGGATCACGCTCAGCAGGGCCGCCCTGGCCTGGGGGGCGAATTCGCCGCCGGACACGCCTGCCAGACGGACAATCTCCGGGTTGATGGAGTTATAACCCAGCAGCGTCGGCGCGCTCATGGCGCACAGGCCGGTGATGAAGGTCATGACCGTCAGGGAAAACAGCGTGGGCAGCAGGGTGGGCATGACCACCTGCCAAAGCACCCTGAAGGGCTTCGCCCCAAGGTTGCGCGCCGCCTCCACGGTGTTGTAGTCGATGCCGCGGATGGCGTTGCGCAGAAACAGCATGTGGTTGGACGTGCAGGCAAAGGTCATCGTAAAGAGCACGGCGCTGAAACCGGAAAACCACTGCTTGTTCATCATCGGGAACTGCTGCGCCAGCCAGCTGGTGACGATGCCGTCGTTGTCGTACAGGAACTGATAGCCCGTGACCAGCGCCACGCCGGAATAGATCAGGGTGGTCATGTAACCCATCCGCAGAATCTTCGCGCCCTTGATGTCGAAATACTCCGTCAAAAGCACGATGCTGATGCCCACCAGGTTCACCGTGATCACCAGGCACAGGGCCAGCTTCACGCTGTTCCATACAAAGGACGGCATGGAGCCCGCAAAGAAGAACCGGATGACCGCCAGCGGATCGGTATTGCCGGCGGCGTCCTTTGTGGTAAACACGCTGGTCAGGGTATTGAAGCAGGGAATGACCATGAACCCCAGGAACAAATAGACGAACAACACCCCGCCGAATACCTTCCACAGTGTATCAAGCCCCAGTTTATTCTGCCCCGGGCCGGAGCGCTTCAACGTATTCTGCATACGCCCCTCCTTCAGGCCTCGTAGGACATCAGGTCCGCCGGGTGGATCCCCACGTCCACTTCCTGTCCTTCGTAATAGATATTGATGCCGTCGTTCTTTTCAATCACCTTGAGCACCTGGCCCATGCAGTCGATGTAATACTTGATATACAGCCCGTAGTATTCCATGGACCGGATGACGCCCTTAAACCGGCACTCGCCCTCCCGCGCCGGATGGTTGACCACCACCCGCTCCAGGCGGATGAAGTGATGCCTGCCTTCATCCAGGCCCATTTTCCGCATAATCCCCGCCTCCACGGGATTGATGTCGCCGATAAAATTGGCCACAAACTCGCTGGCGGAGTGATTGTACACCTCGTTGGGGGTGCCGATCTGCTCGATGTAGCCCTTGTTGAACACCGCAATGCGGTCTGAAAGCGTCAGGGCTTCCTCCTGGTCGTGGGTCACGTAGATGCAGGTGATGCCGAAATCGCGCTGCATCTTTTTAAGCTCGTTGCGCAGCTGCACCCTCAGCTTGGCGTCCAGGTTGCTCAGCGGCTCGTCCATGCAGATGATGGCGGGCTCGGTCACCAGGGCGCGGGCGATGGCGACGCGCTGCTGCTGTCCGCCGGACAATTGGGCGACGGCTTTTTTCAGCTGCTCGTCGCTCAAATCCACCTTTTTCGCGATCTCGGAAACTTTCCTTTCACGCTCCGGCTTGGGGATCTTCTTGATCTTCAGGCCGAATTCGATGTTGTCGTGCACCGTCATGGTGGGGAACAGCGCGTAGCTCTGGAAAACGATGCCGATCTGCCTTTTTTCGATCGGAACATGGGTGATGTCCCGCCCCTGCATGGAAACGGTGCCCGACACCGGTTCGATAAAGCCGGTCACCGTACGCAGCGTGGTGGTCTTGCCGCAGCCGGAGGGGCCGAGGAAGGTAAAGAATTCCCCTTCGTTCACGTGTACGCTGATCTTGTGCAGTGCTTCGAAATCACCGAATTTGACGACGATATCCTTCAGGTCGATCATATGGCAACCGCCTCCCGCAAAAAATAGAAATCGGCGGGCCTGCGAGTCCGCAGGCCCGCCCGTTCACGGACAGGAAAAGCTCAGTTGGCCGCCTGGGTCAGGGTGGCCCAATCCAGGTTGTCCCAGTCGGGCTCTTTGGGAGCGGCGGAATTGTCGGCCCAGTAGAAGCCAAGGTTGGTCATGATGTTGGTCCATTCGTTGGAGTGCGCGCCGACATACTCGGCATAGGTCATATCGGTGCCCTCGACCTTGGTCAGGGAGCAGTTGGGGATGGCATAAATCGCGGGAACCTCGTCATACAGCTCGGCGACGGCGTCGGTGTTGCAGGGATAGCTGTCGAATTCCTCGCTCCAGGCGATCTGGACTTCCGCGGAGCCGAACCACTCGGCAAAGGCCTTGACGGTCTCGGTGTCGGCCTCGGAGCGTTTGGGGTTGTCCACGACGCCGATGTATTCGGCGATGTAGTAGGTGCCGTCGTCAATGTCCGCCAGCGCCCAGTTCTCGGGATTCATGGTGCCGACCAGCGGATCGTCGACGGTGCCCTGGGCGGCGTCGATATTGCCGTACAGGGAGGAGGAATAGAAGGTGGACACCTGCACGTCACCGCGGATCAGGGGATCCAGGCCGTACTTGTCGCCGGTGTAGTTGCCGCCCGCGCAGTAGGCCCACAGGGTCTTCCAGCCTTCCACGGAGATGCCGCCCGCGGGAGAGGTGGGATCGGTGAAGGCGTACAGCATGGCGTTGTTGATGTTCATGTTGGTGGTGCCGCCCACCTTGCCCTGACGGTACCAGGTGTAGCCGCAGTTCACAATGTCCGCCCAGTGGGCAAAATGCAGCGCTTCGCCGTTGGTGCCCTTGGCGTCGGTACGGTAGAGCATCAGGATGTTCTGGATGACCAGGCCGTAGGCCTTGCCGTCAAACTTGTATTCGCCGACCTTGTCCGCCCAGGAGGGAGTCCAGTCCATAATGGTCAGGTTCTCGTACTGGCCGTTGATCAGCTGGCTCCAGCGAACCTCGTTCAGGCCGAAGATGATATCGGCGTCCTTGTTCTCGTTGGCAGCCTGTACGGCGGCGGAATCGCCGGAGATGACGGAGTTGTCGTCGATGGAGATGTCAAAGCCGGCTTCCTTGGCGGCCTTGATCAGCCAGGTGGTGCGCTCAGAGGAGTTGGAGTTGGAGTAGATGCGGATGGTGTAGCCGTCCGCGAACGCCGCGGAGCACAGCGACAGCGCCATCACAGCGGTCAAAAACAATGCCAGAGCTTTCTTCATAGTAAAAAGCCTCCTTCATAGAATTATGAAAATAATGTGGGCATCTGACGAAATTATAGCATCATACCGATCAAAAGTAAACTGTTTTTTCATCATATCCGTATCATCCGGCGCGATTCCGGCCGCCGGAACCCCGTTCACGGCCGGAAAGAACGTATAGGAAGCGGCGCGGAGGGACGGCTCCGGTAATTCCGTGCCGTCCGCCGCTCCGTGAAAAACCGGATTACGGCTTGTCCCTTCCCGCCGGTCTGCTGAATCTGTCGGAAGGAACAAGCCCGCGGCGTCCGTCAGCGTCTGAATTCTGCCGCTGTTTTCACACCCGACCCGCTTTTAAGGAGGAAAAAATGGATACGGCCCGGGAACAGGCGCTGTGCGGCTTGTGTCTGTTTGATCTTGAACGGTATGACGAGGGTCACCGGCAGCCTTGAAAAATCCGTCGCCGCGCTGAACAAAGGCATCGAAGGCGTGTCCGACGAAGACCTGAAAGCCTCCCTGGTTAAGGAACTGGGCCGATACAAAAAAAAGATGTTCGGCGGCTGGAAATATGCCTGACCAGGAAGAAAACGCCGAAAAAACGGACCGGCTTCTGCCCCATGGCGGAAGCCGGTCCCCTGTTTTTTATGGTTTCTCGGGTCAGTCGACGATGTTCCGCATCCACACGCCTTTTTTGATCAGGATATACCCGACGGCGCACTTGAGAAAATCAATGGCCTCGCACAGGGCGAACACCGCGGCCACCTGAAGCGCCGCGTCGGATATCAGAAGGCGGGTGACGGGGACCTTCAGCACCCACAGATAAGCGGAATCGAACAGAAATGTGATCCAGGTGCGTCCCCCGGAGCGCAGCACGAAATACGCGCTGTGGCAGAAGGCGTAGAGCATCCCGGCGCAGGCGGTCACCCGCATCAACTGTACCGCCAGGGCGCGCACCTCGTCGGTGGTGTTGTACAGCCGCGGGAACAGGGGCGCCGCGGCGAACAGCACCAGGCCCGCGGCCAGAGCCAAAGCCATGGAAAAGGCGATCAGCCTGCGTACGGTGACCCGCACCCTGTCAAATTCCCCGGCGCCCAGCTGCTGCCCCACAATGATGGACACCGCCGTGCCCATGGAGATCCACAGGATATTGAAAAGGTTGGCGATGGTGGATGAAATATTCATCGCGGCCACCGCCATCAGGCCCCGGGTGGAATAGCACTGGTTGACGGCGGTCGTGCCGGAGCTCCACAGAAGCTCGTTGATCAGAAGGGGCATGCCCTTGAGCATGATCTGCTTCACCAGGGGAAGCGGCACCCTGAGCCCCCGGTAGGCGTCCCGGATGAAGGGCATCTGTCCGGAGTGCCTGTGGGTCCAGACAACGATGATCAGGCATTCCGCCCACCGGCTGATCACGGTGGCCAGGGCCGCGCCCTCCGCTCCCATGGCCGGCGCGCCGAAACGCCCGAAGATCAGGATCCAGTTTCCCGCCAGGTTCAGAAGGATGGCGGCAATCCCGGCCTTCATCGGAAGCAGGGTCTCGCCGCATTCCCTGAGGGTGGAGGCATAGGCCTGCTGCATCGCAAAAGGCAGAAGCCCCCAGAGCATCATCCGCATATACCGGCCGGCGTACATCTGTGTCAGGGCGATGTCCCCCGTTTCGCCGCCCTCGTGCAGGAACAGGGCCACCAGGTCCCCGCCCGCAAAAACAAACACGCCCAGTCCCCCCAAAAGCAGGACCACGGACAGCATCATTTTGAACCGGAAGGTATTCCTGATCCCCTCCCGGTCCTTCCGTCCATAGTATTGGGCCGTAAAAATGCCCACGCCCCCCATGCCCCCGAACAGGCACAGGTTGAAAACGAACAGCAATTGGTTGACGATGGACACCCCGCTCATCTGTTCGGTGCCCACCGCGCCCACCATCACATTGTCCAGCAGATTCACAAAGGTGCTCAGGGCGTTCTGCAGCATCACGGGGATCACCACCGCGCCGAGCATCCTGTAAAAAGCCCTGTCGCCGATGTATTTTTTCAAGCCGCTCTCCCGGCCCGCCTTATCGTACATACTCCCTCCGGATCAGATTCTCCACACAGGATATATAACAGAACAAAGAGCATTGTACCACGCCCCCGTACAGCGCGCAACCGCCGGTTCGTTATATCCCGTTCACCCTCTCTGCAAATCCATCTTTTTCCATTCGCTGCATAACGATCATTTTTCTCTTGACACGTCCGCTTTGCGGTGGTAATATATCACTGTTCGAACCGGTTACGGTCGCATGGCTCAGTTGGTAGAGCACCGTGTTCACATCGCGGGGGTCACAGGTTCGAGCCCTGTTGCGACCACCAAATGAAAGCCCACCCAACAGGGTGGGTTTTTCATTTGGTGTTTCTCTGCAGGCTCCGAACCTGTGGAACACGCGATGTGAAACATCGCGGGGGCGCGAAGCGGAGCGTCAGCCCTGTGGGCTGTTCGCCGCAGGCGAAAGCGACGCGGAAGCGTGGTGAGCAAAGGAGCGTCGCGAGCAGCAGCGAAGCGAGGCGACTATTGCGAACCTGACCGAGCACAGCGAGACCACAGGTTCGAGCCCTGTTGCGACCACCAAGGAAACCCTTGTAAAATCAAGGGTTTCCTCTTCTTTTTGGCCCTTCTGACCCCAACTTGACCCCAACCGGGTTTTTGAGGCCTTATCAGAGTGCCTCGAAAAATCTTTGCATGCGGTCCGCACTTTCTTTCCTCATTGTCTCCGTAACATGAGCATATCGGTCCAATGTAAACGCCGCGGAATAGTGCCCGGCATTCTGCTGTACTGTTTTTACATCATCTCCCGCCCGGAAAGCGTTCACGACATATGTATGTCGCAGATCATGGAATCTGTGTTTTTCAAGTCCTGCTTCCGCCAGCTCTTTTTGCAGTATACGGCAAACCGTCCACTGCTTAAAGTGGCGTCCGTCAGGTTCTGTAAACACCAGATTGGGAAAACCTTCGTCATCTTTATTCCCTCCTATTCATTGGGGTGTTCGAGTTTGGTAAGTATCGTGTTTAGAATGGTCCTAAGCTCTTTCTGACTTTCAAGGATCTCATCAATCTCGGTATCGTAGATCGAACCACGCTCGTTGAGCCGCTTTGCGATCTGGTTGACATTGTTGGTCAGGTTCTTCATCAGGCGAAGCAGTTCCCGGATCTCCGGAAGATCCAGCTTAAGGAGATAGCCGTTCAGGATCATTGCCCGATAGAATGAAGCCCGGGTTCTGATGCCGAAGGTTTTCATCTTCTGCCGGATCACGTTGTCTTCAGCTTCCGTGGTCCTGAAGTTGTGCTGGATCAGCCTTTTCTCCTTCGTCATCCTGATTATCTCTCCATATGATCTTTCCCGCAAGGCTGTCGCCGGTGCGGATCGGGTGTTTCCAGGTCCGCCTTATGCACGGGAGCAAGGCCGAACGCGCGGGAAACTTTTTCGATAGCCCTGTCCCGTTTCCGCTCCAAAGCGGAGGCAAGCCGTTTTGCCTCATCCTCTGTCAGCAGTTCCAACTGTTCGTCGCCGGCCCTGACGGCCATCGCGTTGCCCACGATGGGATCATCGGGTTTCTTCGGAAGCGCTGGTTCCGCGGCGGCTTCCGTTTTCTCGACCGGAACCATTCTTTCCCTGATCTTCTGCCGTACCAGGTTGATGAATCCGTCCAGGACCGCCGGATGGGTAGTGATCGCATAGCTGTCCCGCCGGTCAAACCCGGCCTCGTTCACGGGTTCCGGGAAGTCAAAGGTGAACGCCCAATCTTTGTTGGCAGAAGAAAAACGGCCGTCCCAGGCCTTCACCTGAACGGTCGCCGCAAGCACAATGCTGACACGATCCTCACCTCAAATAGAGTCATGTTTTATCTCCTTGCGCGCAAAAGAAAAGCGCCTCCAAAGAGACGCCAGTCGCTAAGTATGTTCTATGCTATGTTGTTTTTGCCCAAATTCAGTCATTTGTTCATTTCTGATTTGCTCAGTATCAGATAGCTTTTTGCTCCGGACAGATACTTGCCATAGTCTACCCGGAAGATCTTTACATCACTGTGCATGTCGAAACTGCGGAATGCCAAACGGCCTGCCATTCCGACGAAACATATCGTCCAGTCCCGTTTAAGCGCCATAATATCATCGCCTTGCCGCTCTGTGGGTTTTACCCCGTCTCCGTAGGTAAAGCCTTCAGCCTCAGCGTTTTTCAGGAAGAGATTGATGACGTTCTTCCCTCTCAGATAGACATACACATAGCCATCCAGATTTAAGAGTTTGCTTACGGTACGCATAACAACGTCCCTCCTTATTATTATTGCCGATAAAGAGGAACGAAAAAAGCCCATCGTTACCGATGGACTCATACACCTTATCCTGCCCATCGGTCAAGCTGGAGCACCTTGCCTTCCCGGCAGGTTGCTGTGCGGTCAACGAGCTTGTCTCTCGCGCACTCTTCATAGGCAGAATCAGTTTACTATAAATATTTAAGCACGTCAATCTATTTGGGATTCAAAATCAGAGCTTCAATGATCCCGGTCACTGTGAAAATTAACATCTGCGCATTTCTCGTGACCGACATGCAGGACGTACCGTTCCGCGGCCTGGTGGGTGGTCACGCAATCTTTGACTGATTCAAATAGTGTCATGTATTTTCTCTTGGCACAAAAGAAAAGCGCCTCCGAAGAGACGCCGGAAAACAATATCCTTTTTGCCTGGTTGGGATTTGTTGTTCAAAAGATATTACTCTGCCGTGAAAGTGATACTTACTGAAGCAGTGATTATCAGTTTAGCAGCCTGAACGACTGTGCCAGCATCTTCTTCAGATTCTGACATCTCAAATCCTTTCGCATAAACATTTCCAACACTGTTCTCATAGCTCACTACGCCGCCCTCTGAAATCACTTCGATTCCAGTGACCTTCAATCCAGCCGATTCAGCCATGATTTCCGCTTTCTTTGTTGCATCTGCAACAGCTTTCTTCAGTGCTTCTGTGTTTGCTTCCTCGGTGTCTGAAGCTGAAAAGGATATACCGTTCAGTGTATTGGCTCCGGCAGCAAAGCAGATGTCGATTAGGGTGCCCACGCTTTCCATATCTGTAACTCTAATGGCCAGTGTTGAACTGGCATTATAGGCAGCAAGCTGTTCCTGGTCGTTATTGTAGTCGTATATGGCATAGATATTGATAAACTCCGTATTGATGTTTTCTTCTTTCACGCCATGGTCAATAAGCGCCTGACGAATCGCGGCAATCGATTCATTGACCTTCTGCTGTGCTGTCAGCACATCCTTATCGCGGGCATTCACGCCCAATGAGATGACAGCCGTGTCCGCACTCACCCGCACTTCGCCGGTGCCTTTCACGGTGATCTTCGTGTCGGCAAAGGCAGCGGAAGAAGCTATTGCCAACATAATGGCGAGTAACAAGGCAATCAGTTTTTTCATTTTGGTTCCTTCCTTTCCCGGGGCATATATGCACAATTGCCCACACTTAATAAGACGATCATTAGCCTGATATTGTTCCCTGCTGGAGTTATTTCATTGCTTTTTCAAAGCGGAACATGCCGTTGAAAGCATTTTCACCATCATAACTGTTTGTTTCTCCGGTTTCGGGATCATGAGGATCTGGATGAAATCGGTTGAAGAATTCTACGATATGGAACCCGCATTTGTTGACGTAGAAATGGATGTTTCTGGTCTCAAAGTATGGGGTACAGGTCTCCCAGATCTTTGTACTTCCGCCTTAAACGCACCCGAACAGTGGACAGTGGATTCTAACAACGGGATTACCATAGCATCATGTTCAGCCTCATTTGATGCTGAACCGTGATGCTGAACATCATTTTCAGCCTCTTTTGAGGGAATGACCACACCGAACGGATCGGTCTCAAAGGGCTTGCGGTGAAGGCTGATGCGGAAAGAAGTGCCGAAATCCTTAATTTCGGGATCGCCAAGACCATACATGCGGGCGTCTTCAAATACGCGGGGAATACCGCTGCCCCATCGCTCAATGATGTGCATATACTGGAACGCCGCGCCGATGGCAATGTTGCGGACGCGGGAATTGCCTTCGATCAGATGCTCAATGGTCAGGTCAGGGCTCAGCCTGCCGGGGGAAGTGACCTCCAAACGGTCATCATAGATCGCCACCTGGATGGAGCCGGGAGACAAATAGGATCTGTGACATACGGCGTTGGAGATGAGCTCACGGACGCTGTCCATCGGCAGCTCGTAAATGTCCTCCCGATAGACATCCGCAATGCGGGAGCCCAGGTTGATGTGCTTTTTGACGAACACCATGGCATCTTCGATCTGCTGATCGATGGGCCCTTTTGCTTCCTTCCTGTCCAGGAAAACAGCGCGCGTATTCCCTTTGAAAACCGCCATCTGGATAAAAGCATCCGGGAACAGCGTATCTATGTCACCTGTAAGCAGTTTCCAAGCATAGGTTGGGAAGTATTTATCCTGGGAGTGCACAAGGATTCTCCATTGTATCAGCTGGCTGGCGGTTACTTTTTTCTGAGAGTGCCGCTGCTCGTCATTTTTGCATAGATCAAGCGCGTGTTGATACATTCTTTCACACAGTGCGTTGATCTCATCCGGCGTGACTTCTTCTCCGGCCACCTGGGTGGCATCGTAGCTCTTATTGGTTCCTTCCAGCTGAAGCTCTTTGATCAAATACGGCTCCGCCTTGCGAGTCACCCCGGCGATACGGATATACGTGCCCTCCATCATGCCGTCTGCCCGCAGATAATACGGCTTATCCATGCCGGGAAGAATGTTGGCGACAATGATCTTCTTCCCGTCAACCTCTTCGATTTCCATGACTGGGACAAGGGATGGGGTGCAGGCGTCATAGATGCTGTTCGCAATGGCGTCGTATTTCTGGAACACCTCATCATCCGGGAAGCCAATCACATCCCACGTCTGATTTTTCACGCCGAAAATAAGCCTGCCGCCCGCTCCATTGGCAAAGGCAACAGCGGATTTCAGATACTTTTCCCGCTCCTGTGGAATATCCAGTTTATACTCCACCGTCACATGCTCGCCCTTTTTCAGCTCTTCAAGCGTCATTTCTGTCCACCTCTCCCACAGGAACAAGCTGCCCGGCCTCTGCCTGGCGCAGAATCCGCTGCTTGGTGTCATAATCGGCAAAATATGCCTGCAAGGCGCGCTCTACGATCACGGTTTTGGTCTGCCCAGCCTCTGTGCTGACCTCCGTCAGCCTATGACAGATTTCGGCATCTATCTTCACGTTAAGGCACAGATAATCTTTCTTGGCTCTCGGCATAATTGATCCCTCCGGTATGGTGTACAGGTGACATCAATATTATACTTGAAAACGCTACACGATTCAATTCCGGATGAAAAAATTTTTTCCCGGCAGCCATTCCTATCATAACGCATATTGAAAGGGAACACCACAAACAAGTCGTTCGGATTTTGGACACGGAGCTAACTGACAGTTAGTTTTTTGGACACAGCGGCATATGAAAGCGCCATCCCTTGAGAACCTTTCGATCCGCAGGGGATGGCGCATCATCAGTAATCAGGCGTAAACAATTTCTTCAAGGACGATCTCCTCTGCCCGCTGCCGGACGTTGTTCATCCGGCCAACCCAGGCCGTTTGATCTTTTGCTTTCAGGTCTTCAGTGATGCCTTCTGCCTCTGCCAGCCGACGGACCATCCGATCTATCCGTTCAGCGCAGCAGGCATCAATTTCCACCAGATGCTCGTACAGCTTCCCGGACAAAAGCAACCGTTCATACAGCCCGGGGCGGTGCTCCTCGAGGTACGTCTTCCGCATTCTGCCATAGTGGCCAATGGGAGCGGATGCCTTTTCTGGGAGCCCTAGATCAGGAAGGTAATAGTCTCCGTGCAGAGTGTAGTGAATACCGTTTTGATTCAGTTCGGCAGTCATGTTTTTCATAGTGAAATCCTCCTCAGTAAATCTTGTGTTTACCCAAACAATGCTCGATAAAGCCTGTTGCAGATTGGCCTGAAATATATGGGTACAGGAGCGATCTGAACCCCAGAAGCTTTGTCCTACGTTTACCCAAACATTCCCCGATAAAGCCTGTTGCAGTTTTCGGAAAATAGTTTGGGTAAATCCGATTTACCGCAGAATCTTCACCTTGGAAAATACC
>CADANQ010000066.1 GCA_902789365.1 uncultured Eubacteriales bacterium | reverse complement strand
GCTGAAAAGGAAGTTGACAATATGTACTACGAATATGCCCTACATTGACAAATTGAGTTTGGCTTTCAGCTGCAGAATCTCGCCGATTTTGAAACATTTACTGGGAATATCAATACCAAAGGAGTGCAGGATAAGAGACAGATCGGGATCGTCAATATCACAGAAGCGATAGTATACATCACCGATTTTTTCCACTTTGAGTTTTTGTAAAGCGGACTGTATTCGGTCAGCGGAAAGTACATTGCAAAAAAGAAGATCCTGGTCAACCTGTTCCGGATGGGTTTCCTTGATTTGCCGCTGTATAAGGCGAAGGGTGATCAGAGCAACCGTGCAAACTGTAAGATGGGCTATGATGTGTTTTCTTGTTCTGACAAAGATGGGCCTGACATCAAGGGTGCTTTTCATGATCCGAAACTGTTCTTCTATTTCTACGAGATTTCCATAAGTATTGATCATTTGGCGATCATCCATGTTGATTTCTGATGTGGCGAGCATGTAATAGCCCATAAGATCGTAATCCATTTTAAGCTTATTCACATCAAGTATCGCGGTCAATTCAGAAGATTTCAGGATTTCTCCTGTTTTTGTGTTCAAAACATCTTTCCTAAGATATTTTTTTACCAGCGGGATTTGAGTGGTACTGATCCGGAAGGAGTGCGGGTCTTTTAAATATTCCTGAACAAAGGCATAGAAGCTGCTTTTTTCGGCTGCTTCCTTTTCAAAATACTTTCTGCTCCAATAGACGAGGACTTTTTCAGAGTATTCCAGTACGGCACCATCCGGCGTAGTGGTGCTTTTCTTTACGATTTTTGTTTTATATTTGAAGCTGTCATTTACAGCAACATACCCTTCGGGGGCGGCGATCCAGTCCTTTTCTTTCCCGGAAGCGCCCCTTACAGTGCGGCTTGTCAGATAACCGATCCCATTGGAGGTCGCATATACGATGCTTTCGCCTTTCCCGATCCCTTTGTCACAAACATAGATAAAACGGTTCTTCCTGTCAGTAACGGAATCCACAGAATTGCGGAAAGACCGGGCAAGCGTCTGGTGGTCCAGTGTGTTTCCCGGAAAGCATTCTATGGAGATCGGGATGCCCTGTTCATCCATTAATAATCCCATTTGGACGATAGGCGTATCTTTCTTTTCTTTTGACACGCCTTTTTGTCTCAGCCCCGGTCCTTCAGTACCGTCCGGGTACAGTTCATCTCCGTCAGGTTCTTCAGTTTCAAAAAAGAAATTTGTTACGTCATAATAGATCCTTTCCGTTGTTCTGCCGAAGCGCTTCGTCATGGATGTATTTATCCTGTTGAATATTGCTTTTCGATGGTCATAAATGAAATCCAGTGTTTTGTATACGTTATACTCCAGGAAATCTCCCTTAAGTATTGGGATCGCGTAATCACCGTTTTGTTTTACCGTCGCCCATTTGGATGCCGGATTGATGATCCGTCCGAAGAGAAGCAGCTTAAAAAAGCCATATACATCAAAGCCGACGTCATAGTGGCTTTTGTATGACCGTATCAATTGTGAAACATCCAATTCTTCCAATATTTTCTCTAATAACAGGTTTGAAATCAGCCTGGGATGGGCAATACACTCGTCACTTCCTTCGCAGAGCCGGATATTGTATATTTCTTGGGGTTGCTTTGCATTCACATATGGTTTCAATTCGTCAAGTATCGGATTCCCGGCAGTATAGGACGCTTTCAGTCTTTCGATGAAGTTGGGCTTTCCATCGTCAAACTTGGTGACAGGACCGATATTTTTCACCGTCTTCTTCTTGGGAACTGACTTTCCCGTCTTTTCGTCTGTGATTCTTACAGACTCACAGACTCGTATATATTTTGTTCCGTTGTTGCTTGCGATTTCGAGAAACATCCTGATCCTCCATTCGCTACAATATGTAGCTATGTACTACCATTATTATACTATATACTCTTCCGTTTGTCAACTCGAAATAGCAAAAAACAGAAGATTTACCTGCTGTTAGTTGGTAAATCTTCTTGTTGTAACCTCTTTTTTGTACTTTTTGCACTCTATACTTCTGTTTTCTTGCTTTTCATGCTTCTTATCCCATTTTTCCCTCTGTCAAACTCGTATCTAAACTGTCCGCAGGACTGAGCAGATACCGCCCGCCCCGTTTTTCCCCGCGCGGCCGCGGAGCAAGCCTTGATTTTATCAATATATGTGTTATAATATTTGCGTAACGGCATTAAGTTTCCCGGCAGGCCCCCCTGCCGAAAGGAAGGAGAGATTATTCCATGAAAAAGACCGTAGCCCTTCTGATGATTTTCTGCCTGCTGCTGGCCTGCGTGCCCGCCATGGCCTCGGTGGACGAATGGGCCCCTGCCATTCCCTCCGATTATACCCTGACCTATGACTATTTCCTGACCATCCCCCAGATCACCGACCACAAGTACAACCCCACCTGGAAGATGATCACCCGCTATGAGCACTACAAGGAGCTGGGCGACAAATGGAAGATCGCCCACTTCATGGTCGCCGGCTTCGAGGCCGGCAGCGACCGCTACACCGTGGTCCCCGTTCCCCTCACCCGTGACGTCACCCTGGTTTATCCCGTCGTCACCACCACGCTGCAGATCGTTGGCGTGATGTGGGCCACCGTCCGCGGCGGCACCCTGCGGCTGAACATGGCCCTGAGGGACGCCGGCGGCAATGTGTACTACAAGGAGAACCCCTCCTTCACCGTCTTCACCACCAGGGAGCAGGCCAAGTCCCAGCGCGGGCTTACCGTGATGCCCTACCAGCCCGTTGACATCGCCGGCGAGCTGGGCGGCGCCCAGGCCGTACTCGTGAACCTGAACGGCATGGTCACCTACAACCTGGACATCCGCAAGTCCAAGATCTACGACAAGGATCTGGACGAATATGTCGAGGTCACCTACGCTTTCACCGATTACTGGAAGAACTCCCCCGAATGGGTCACCTACCGCAACGGCCTGCAGCCCATCATGAGCGAGGTTCCCGCCCGCTGATCCACCTGAGAAGCCATAGACCGGGCTGCTGCGGTTTGAGCGCGGCAGCCCGTTTTTAAGGAGCCGACGAATGAAAAAATCCCTGATCCTCCCGGTCCTTCTCGCCTGCCTGGCGCTTGCCTTTCCCGCGTTCGCCGCGGCGGACGCGCCGTTCCTTCCCGCCGGAACGCAGGTAATCGAAAGCGAGGCTTTCCGCGGATGCGCGGGCTTTACAGGCGTTCTTGTCATTCCGGACGGCGTGACGGAGATCGGCGATTATGCTTTCGCCGGCTGCACGGGCCTTACGGGCGTCCCCCGGATTCCCGACAGCGTGCTGCGCATCGGCGCCCACGCCTTCGACGGCTGCACGGGGCTTTCCGGCTTTCTTTGCCTGCCGGAAAACGCGAACGTGGACGAAACGGCCTTCGCAGGATGCCCGGGCCTTATCCTGACAAACGCGGAATACCGCGTGGCCGTGGTCGGGGACGGCTCCGAGCCCGTCGACGGCACCCTGGACGGCGACGCCTGGCAGGCGGTCTCCGCCTGGTGCGCGGACCGCGGCCTGCCCTGCGCCTGGTACGGCGGCGATATCGACTCCCCGCTCCGGTACGGCTATAACGTAATCGTCACGGTGGGCTTCCTGCAGGCAATGGACGTGCCCGCCGCCGCCGCGGCCAACCCGGACGCGCGTTTTATCTGCCTGGATGCCGAAATCAGCAGCCCGGCGGACAATGTTTTCGCCTCCCTTTACAGCATGGACCAGGCGGGCTTCATGGCGGGCTACGCCGCAGTGTACATGGGTTACCGTTCCCTTGGCTTCATGGGCGGCATGGAAACAAACGAAGTGGTTTCCTGCGGCCAGGGCTTCATCCGGGGCGCGAACACCGCCGCCCTGGAGCTCGGCATTTCGGACGACGTGACCGTCGCCTATACCTATACCGGCACCTTCTCCGCCGAGCCGGATGTATACGCCGAGGCCGATCTGTGGTATGAGAACGGCGTGGAAGTGATCATGTCCTGCGGCGGCGGCATCATCGATTCCATCGCTCAGGCCGCCGACGATAACAATAAATACGTCATCGGCACGGACGCCGACTGCTCCGTTACCTGTTCAAGGACGGTCACCAGCGCCATGAAATTCGTCGGCGTCACGGCGGTCGATGCCCTTTCCCGCCTCGTAAGCGGCGAGTGGGCTCAGATCGGCGGCACGAACCCCCGCCTGGGCGTGGTCGGCGCCGATCCGGACGCAAACCATGTGGGCGTCCCCCCGCGGTATTCCGGCGGCTTTACCGCGCCTCTCCGCGGACAGATGGTAAACCGGCTGTACACCGGCGCATTCTCCCCCTCCGGTGATGTGCAGATTACGGTTACTCCCGGCCCGCTCACCCCGCAGATTACCCAGATCGTGGCCCACCGGGACGGTTCCGTCAGCATCACCTGGTCCGCCGTGCCCGGGGCCTCCGGCTACACCCTGTATTATACAGAAGCGGAGGACGGCGCCCTGATGTCCGGCGGCCGGATCTCCGGCATCACCGACACCAACATCGACCTGGCGGGCCTTACTTTCAAGACTGACTATATCTTTTCGGTGACTGCCTCCGTCGGCAATTATGAGACCGCCATGTCCCCCCACGCCCAGGCCCGGGTCCGCGGCATCAATTACCGCGCACTGCTCATCGGCGAGGTCCATTTTCTTGACGAATATGGAAAACCGGCTTATTGCACCCGCAACGAGGGCGACTGCAACCTGATGGTTTCCATGCTCACCTCCCGCTTCACCCCCATCGGCACCCAGTACATGACTCCCGCGAAATACACCGACCGGTCGGCTAACCAGATCCTCGGGCTGATCGGCAGCGAATTCGCCGGCGCGGACAATGACGACGTTTCCCTGTTCTTCATCGCCACCCACGGCGATTCCGTCACCACATACGAGGATTGGGAAGACGCCCCCGGAAGCCTCAACTGCGTGAATTCCAACGGGCAGGAAAGCTGGCTGGACCTGTATCAGCTTGCCGACGCGCTGGAAGCGGTCCCCGGCGAGGTGATCGTGGTCATCGAATCCTGCGGCTCCGGCGCCGCGGTCTACGACCCCGCTCATCCCGAGGAGCAGAACGCCGCCTCCCGCCTCTCCGCCGACGGCATCGTCAACGCCTTCCCCTCTGAAAAGCTGGACCGTGCGGACGACGTAATCTACATTTTTGACGAAAACGGCAACGGGCAGATCATCCAGAGCCGCATCGGCGAATTCCGCAAGCCGGACAAGTTCTATGTGCTCTGCGCCGCCCGTTACCTGCAGGATTCCTGGGGCACCGAAGGCCCGCCCGCCCGCAACTATTTCACCCAGTGGCTCACCGACGGCGTCGGCACCTCCGGCCGCATGCCCGCGGATTCCGACCGAAACGGCGTCCTGACACTGAACGAGCTGTTCTCCTACATCAGCTCCGTCGGGGACAACAGGCCCTTCGGCAATTACGGGGATACCCAGCAGGTCCAGGTCTACCCGACCGGCAGTTCCTACGAGCTGTTCCGGGACCAGCCGATCCACTGACAGACGAAACAATGCGAATAACGGCGCGAGGCGCGGGGAAACCCGCGCCTCGTTTGCGTATGGGGATTGATGACGGGATGGGAACCGCTGTGCGGCCTGCACGCTCTTGTCTGCGGGAAAAGGAGGTGTTTTTCATTATCCCCGACAGTTCGTGGAGCCGTCCTGATATAATCCGTGAGCATACCGTGACTTTTTCCGCAGCTTATGTTCGTGCGATTTTTTTACGGGACACCCGTAGCGGCAGCCCCTGGGCCGCCACTTTGCCGGGGTTGCGTTTGTGCCGGAAGTGTCGTCAACCCGTAGCTCTGCCTCAAACCCACCAATCGACAAAAGATACCTCGTAAGCCTTCCCAATCGGGGGAAGGTAACACCGAGCGTAGTGAGGTGACGGATGAGGTTGTTGCCCCTCCCCGCCTGCCACTTATCGGGACATGTAAAAACAGATTTTCCGTTTATGTTTTCCCTTCGGCCAGATAAAAACCCCGAACGGACAAATTATCAGAAAACCCATTTTATTACATATCATTTCTCCAAGTCCCGGAACCCCTTTTTACCTCATTTCTTTCGAAAGATATCGAAGCGCGTCCGCATACTGATCGTCATATGTCTTACCGCGGCACATTCTGTATTCCACGTCGAATGTCTCCAGCAGTTTCTTTCTCTGTCCCCGCGCTCTCTTCTTCTGTTCGTTTGCCTCAATCCTGTACTTGCATTTCGTCCGGTCACAGTCCGGCTGTTTATCCTCTGCGTCGTCAAAGCCGGTATCCAGATATACAATGCGGTTTGTAATCGGCAGGCGATTGGAGGTCATCTGTTTGGATCGGTACGACAGCAGCCACCACAGATCCATTTCGGAAACGTCCATGCCGAAACCAAGGATATACACATTCTCCGTAAAGAAATCGTACACCCAGCTTTCTGCCGGTTTTTCCGTGATCCCGTTCATGATGTCCGCCAGCAGATAGGTGCGCCCGTCTCCTTCGGAGCTCGTGCTCTGCACGATGCTCTGCCGTATGTTCTGAAGAGTGCCGGCGTATTGCTCAAAACCGAGGCAGATGGACCGCGGATACCCGCATTCGCCGTGAATATGGAAGAAACGCTTTCCTCCCGCATCCTGATAGCGGCGAAGGCTGTAGATCGTCTCTTTGGTGTTCTGCTTATGTTTAAAGCCCGTTTCCGCCGCGCGTTCCAGGGCATAGTCGTAATTGGTGGTCAGGATGGTTTTGACAGGCAGCGACAGCAATTTGGCATGAATTGTGCTACTCCAGTCATTTTTGTGCTTAAGTTCTTCAGTTTCCACTCCATTGGCGATCTTCCGGTGTATCGTCAGTTCCTTTTCACCGTCATTGCCCTTCAGGATCCGGTTTTCAAACATTTCATAACCGAGTGTATTCGAAAGGGAGTCTTCCGATGTACAACCGTACACTTTTGCGATTTCCTGCAGTAGCTCTCCCCAACTCGGAGCCAGTCTTTCCTGCAGATTGATCCCGTTTCCAAGCAGCAATATACTCATGAAGAATAAACCTCCCGTTCATTTCATATCAGGCAGTGTACGATTATGCGTCCGGTATCCTTATCAATTCAAGAAGTAGTGAGTCTGTGATTCGCAAGGGGTAGGTAAACCTTCCATGTAGCAAATCAATATATTGTTTGGACTGTAATAATCTTTTGACGGAAGATCCTTTTACTCATGTCATACAAGTATTAACAGTTTACTGTTTATGGCCAGAAGAAATCAGATTCTAGATTCAGCCACAAAGCAGGGCGGACACCAATCCCATCGGCGCTGACATCGACGCTACCGCGTATGCCTACACATGGAGCTATCTCTCCCATACCCTCCGCTCGCTGCCACCACCAGCATGACCCATCGCCGTTTATCCGTACTCTTTGGGATCTTGCATATATTGTTGGTTGGCATCGTTGCTGTTCGTCACTGCCGAGATAATATTTTGCTTCGTCGTAACTCAGCAGGAAGACACGATCCAAGTCTGCCTTATAGACAATCCCTTCTTGTTCCCGTGATGTGAACGCATTGTTCATGAAGGTCCCGTTCAGCCATGTCCGCATATTGCACGTCTTCCACGTCACATTTGTCCTACGGCCATGATACTCTTTACAATCAAGTACATACCGACTGATCAGCAGAACTTTATTCCCCTGTACGGTCAATACCTTCCATTCGATAGGTTCTTTTCCATTTCCGCTAATATTGTCTTGCTCATATTGGCCAAACATCACATAACTACCAACTCTTTTGAATGGTTCAACATTCGCTTGCCATGCTTTTTCTGCTGCTGCAAGAAGATTTTTATTATTCGTAAGAATGCTGTCAACGTCCTTATATCCGACTATCATTTTATATTCCGCATATGCTTCATCGTACATTCCATGTTTCAGAAGCATTTCGGCATAACGGTATCTTATTTCTTTCCCGAATTTCCCTTCCGGATAAAACTTATATTTCTCAAGTGATGCATTCCATACTTCCTTTGTTACTTTACTGATTAGTTCCACAGTTTTTTCATCATCTCCCAAAGCCAAATACCCCATGATGGCATCCGACCATCTTCCAGATACATCTAACAGCTCAGCTAATTCCTTCAGCATCGCAATTGACGGCTCATAGTCCCCGCTAAGCCACAGCACCTCGATGGCCTTTTCATTTTCGTTCACCGCGGCGAAATCTGCGCCGATGGCAAACAGCTGCTGCTGCGCGTCAGTATCCGGCACGGCTTCGGCATAGTGCGCGACCGCGCCGGGAATGTTTCCCTTCACGGCTTCCTCTTCGCCCATCGCAAAATGGCATCTACGCACCAGTGCAAGGGACCTCTCTTCCGTTTCGTTTTCCAGCAGGGACAGGGCGAATGCATAATCTCCCTGTCTGTAGGCTTCATCCGCCAACTGATAGCGGCATTCCGATATTCTTGCCGTGCTCTCCCCGTATTCGGCAGCCTTTTGGTAATAAGTCAGCGCTTCCTGATACCGTTTGTCACCGAACAACCTTTCAGCCTGGAGGTACAGACACTTCCGGGCTTGCTGTGTGCTGTCTTTGTATCCGCTAATGGCCTGAAATCGTTCCGCAGCCTGGATATAGTCCCCCGCATTCAAAGTTTCCATTGCCAATGTGTAACGGCAGTCGTTCGCACATTTTTTGCTGTCACTGTATCCGCCCAGTGAGTCAAACAAAGGAATCGCAGCCTGATAATCGCCGTTTTCCATCAGAGTTTTCGCTTTGCGGTAGTCGCATTCCTTTGCCTTGTCGGATGAATCGCCATAGCCCTTAAGCTTATTAACAAAAACCGTCTTCGCCTCATCATACCTACCACTATCCAACAGTTCCATGCCTCGCATATACATGGATTTCTTAGCCCGCTCTGAGCTGTCGGACATATCGCCCAACAAAGCAAACTGTTCCGCAGCCTTTTCATACTCCCCGTTTTCGTACAACTGATTCGCCCATGCATACCTTGCAACATGGCATCGGCTGACACTTAACTGATACTGCCCCAACAGTTCATAAATCTGCACTGCCAGTTCATAATGCCCGTTTTCATAGCAGGCCTGGGCCAGGCTATATTCCCGGGCTTTCAGTTCATCGGTCTGTTCAAGCCAGATATAATGGTCAAGCGCTTTTGCGTAATCGCCATTTGTGAACGCTGCGTCAGCAATCTGCCGGTGCAAGCTGTTAGCCTGTTCCCTGCTGTCCCTGTAATCGTCCAGCGAGATGTATGCCTCAAGGGCGTCCTCATATTGGCCCTGTTCCGTCAACATGGCGGCCTTCCTGTAAACTGCGTCTTTGACTCTATCACCGGCGTCGCTGTATCCGCCCAGGGCAGTGAATCCCGCGATGGCTTCGTCATATTTGCCTTCGGCAAGTTCCTTTTCCGCCGCGGCATACATATCCGCATAATCGGCCCCGTGTGTCCGATAGGAATCATCCATAGCAGAATAAACTGTATATGCCCCCGCATAGTCTCCAGCAGCAAACAGCTTGTCAGCGACGGCCTGTTTCGTTTTTTCCGCGCTGTCGTCGTATTCCCCCAACGCCGCAAACCCGGCAATGGCCTCGTCATATTTCCCCGATATCCTGTCTTCTTCAGCCGCGGCATACATGGCCGCGTAATCGGACGAATGCGTCCGGTATTCCTCATCCAAAGCTGCATATTGCCTATAAGCCCCGGCATAGTCGCCAGACGCGTATACCTTATCTGCTTCGGCCTGCTTTACCTTGACTGCGCTGTCGGAATACGTAACAAGACCTGTGAATATTTCTATAGAGGCATCATACTCTCCCGCCGCGCGCAGGGATTCCGCTTTGGCATATGTCGCCTCTTTCACACGGGCTGGCGCGCCGCTATACGCACCCAGGGCCGCAAACCCGGCAATGGCTTCGTCGTATTTCCCTGCATCAAGGCATTCCTTAGACGTTGCATACATCGCTGCATATTCATTTGCATGGGTATGATATTTCTTACCCAAAGCCGCATAAATCTTATAAGCTCCGGCATAGTCGCCTGATGCAAACAACCCGTCCGCCTTGGCTTGATCCGCCCTGTCAGCACTGTCGGAATACGTGCCCAAGCCATTAAAAATATCTACAGCGGCTTCATATTCTCCAGCGGCACAGAGGGAATCCGCCTTGGCGTATGTCGCTTCCATAGAGCGTTCGGTCGAATCCTTGTACCCGCTCAGCGCCGTGAACCCGGCAATGGCTTCGTCATATTTCCCGGCCTTCAGACTCTCCCCCGCCGCGGAATACATCGCAGCGTACTCATCGGCATGGGTATGATATTTTTCATCCAGCGAAGCGTATACTTCGTACGCTCCCGCGAAATCACCGGAAGCATACAGATTGTCCGCGCCGGCCTGTTTTACCCTGATCGTACTGTCCGTGTATGTCCCGAGTTCCGTAAAAAGCCTGATGGCATCCGCATACGACCCGGATGCCCGCAGATATTCCGCCTTGGCGTACTTCGCTTCCTTTACGCGATTAGCTGAGTTGCTATATCTCCCCAACGCCGAGAACCCGGCAATGGCTTCATCATATTTCCCGGTCTTCAGGCTCTCCTCCGCCGCGGCATATTTCGCGGCGTACTCTTCGGCATGGGTATGGTACTTTACATCCAGCTGCGCATACAGGTCCGCAGCTCCGGCAAGGTCTCCCCGGGCATAAGCCCGGTCCGCCTGTGCCTGCAGTGAACGGCTGCCGCTGTCCTCATATGGATTCAGAGCTTCATACAGGGCAATAGCCCCGTCGTAATCGCCGTTTGCCACCAGAAAAGCCGCCTTCTGATATTGGATTTTTTGCGACAGCGCATCCGCCCCGGGCAAATAGCCGTATTCATTGCAGACCGCAAGGGCTTCGTCATAGCTGCACGCGGCAAGCAGGCGCTCCGCTTCGGACAACTTGGCTGCATAGTCGCCCGCATGGGTCTTATAACCCTGAGGCAGGGCGGCGTATATGCTATAAGCTACCTTGTGATTTCCGGCAGCGTACAACCGGTCCGCGGAGATCTGCTTCCGCCTGTCGGCGCTGTCTTCGTAATCACCAAGCGCTGTGAAAATCTCCATCGCCTCGTCGAATTTACCTTCGGCCGTCAGCTTTACCGCCCGGCCGTAATCCATCTTCGGCTTCAGCAGTTTGAAATACCCGAACCCCCCGGCTGACAGCACAAGAACAGCAGCGACCGCAATCGCCGTCAGCCGCTTCTTTTTGCGTTTCGCGGCCTCCTGCTGACGCTTCAGGATCATTTCCCGCTGTCTTTTTTCTTCTTCCTCCAGGGCTTTGCGCTTTTTCTCCTCTTCCAGCGCCGAATTCAGTCGTTTTTCGGCGTCACGGCGCAATTTGTCTCCTTCGTCATAACCTTCAAATATGGACCCGGTGAGGCTCCTAATGAAACTCCTGATCTCTGTGCTGGAACTCAAGGCGTCCAGTTCGTTTCTTTTGGTCTTCAAGGCTGTTTGGAACAGTTTTTCGGTCAGGTCCCAGCACTGTTCGGACCGAAGCGGCGCGTCGCCGAAATCCCCCAGGCTTTCAAAAAGTTCGGCGGCCTTCTGCTGGCTTTTAAAATCATTTTTTGCGGCGGCCAGGCTCTCCGCCTCCCGATAGACACCGTTTTTCCGCTCCCGTTCCTTTTTGTCGGCGATCTCCTTCAGCCGGGCCTCGCATACGGCGATCCAGTCCGCCGCGTCCTTATACTTCGGGATGCTTTTGAATTCCGCCAGCGCCTGGTCGTAGGCCTGGGCGTTGAAGCGGGACACCGCGCCCTGGTACACCTTTTCCTGCCGGGCGCGCTCCCGGGCCGCCTTGGCCCCGGCGACCAGCTTGTCCAGTTCCTTCCGCCTTTCCGGGGACGCGAAGCGCAAGGCCTTCTGCCAGCCGGGGGATTCCTCATAAGGCGCAAGGCACTCCCCCAGCTCCTCCTCCCGCTTCATGCGGTTAGTCACCAGCACCTGCCCCACATAGGCGTCGGCGTTTTCCGGGTCCTTGTCCAGCACCCGCTCAAGGTAGGCTGACGCCTGCTCCCAGTCCCCGTCCTCCATGAAGATATAGGCCCGCTTGAGCAGCGGCGCCGCCTCCGCCGCGGCCGCCAGCTGCGCCGCGGTGCGGGGGTCCGCTTTCTTTTCGTCCTTCCGCGCCAGCTTTTTGATGCCGTGGATCAGGTCCTGCACAAAGCCCAATTTGCCCATGTCCAGCGCCTGCAGGTGGCTGAATTCCTCCGGCAGGTCATAGGGGTCCATGTCCTTGTAGGCCGGCACCAGCGTTTTGTCCTGCCCCGCCCGGATCAGGGAAAGATAGCGGCTCCACTCGTTCTTGACCCAGACGGCGTTGAAATATTCCGCCTTCGTCCCCAGCGCCACCATCACCTTGGCGCTGTTCAGCGCCGCGAAGATATAGGGCTCGTACTGCTGACCCAGCTTGTCCTCCAGGGTGATGCGGCTGAAGAACACCTTGAAGCCTTCCCGGGTGAGGGCGTGGTAAAGGTCGTTGGCCAGCACGCTGTCCGGGGTGCGGCGGCCGTCCGCGTCCGTCTCCTTATAGCAGATGAACACGTCGAAGGGCTCTTCCTTCCGGGAGATGTCCAGGATGCCCTTCTGGATGGTGTCAATGGCCTTCGCCTCGTTTTCGTAGATGCCCCGCTGGACGCCGTCGGCGTATTCCAGGGCGGACTTGTAATCCTCGTCCGCCAGGATGGAGGAAAACTGGGTGCGGTTCACCGTCGGCACCCGCTTCCCCGTGTCCGGGTCCTCCACGTATTCGATGCCGTAGCGGCACAGCACCAGGGACCAGTAGGCCTCCGCGTCGGTGCGGTCCTCCTGCAGAATCTGCTCGTAGATGCCCATGGCCTTGTCATATTCGTTGGCCCGCCGGAAATGGTTCGCCCGGTCATAGAGATTCGCCCGGCGGCCGCTGTCCAGTTTCGGCAGGGTCTGCACCGAGCCGCAGTATTCGCATTCGCAGGTCCTGGCCCCTTCCTCAAAACGAAGGTCCCCGCCGCACATTTTGCATTTGAAGGTGATCATATTTTCTCTCCCGATATGTCGGCGCCGCGCGCCTGTTTTCAACTCGTCCGCCGGCAGGGCCGGCATCTGTCATTATCTTACTACGCCGCAAGCGCTTTGGCAAGCGGGACCGCCGCCCGCCTCGCGGGAAAACGTTTACGGAGCCGGGGGAAACCGCTCTTTGTGACCAAAGAGCGGTTTCCCCCGGACCCCCTTCCGAGAAAGTCAATCCGGAATAATATGAACCCGGTCTGCGGATCGTTTTAAACAGTTTGTCCGCTTGTCCGTTCGGTATTTCCGGGAGGTTTTTTTCGTAAGCGCTTGCCCTGCCGCCCGCCCCGCGTGTAAACGGCGGAACGGGGACGGAGAACCTCATCCGTCAGCCTGACGGCTGCCACCTTCCCCTGAGGGGAAGGCTTACGGGGTCTTCCCTGAAACAATCGCTAAAATGGAAATGGACGGGGAAAACGGGAAACTTCATCCGTCAGCCTGGCGGCTGCCACGTCATGAGACACTCCGTCAGCCTGGCGGTTGACACCTCATGACAAGCCCTGAGGGGAAGGCTTACAGGGTCTTCCCTGAGACAATCGCCAAAGGGAAGCAAACGAGAAAAATGAAATGCCGCGTCCGGCACCACGGACCGCTTCCCTCATGAGCGAAGAAATCTTTCGTAGGTCCCGACATCCGACCGACAGCCCCAACCATCCCGCGCGGCGTCGCAGGGCCACATACAAAGCCTTCCCCATTTGGGGAAGGTGGCATCGCGCCTTAAGCGCGATGACGGATGAGATAATATGAAGTGACCCCGGCAATTGCAGGAACGTGGATTTACCCGTATACTGTGAGATGCCAAATCACGCCAGCAGCGGGGCTTACCGCATGCAAAAGGAGGTCACTTCATGTATAGGATACTAAAAATCGGGATGGATGTCCATACCACAAATTACACTCTGTGCGCTCTGGAGAGCAAGCTTGGAGGAGATCATACTCTGGCGATCATCAAAGTCGGGCCGGATTATAAGAATGTGCTGGATTTCATCAGGAAGATCAAAGAAAAGATGGATCCAAAGGGACAGGATAATATCGAAGTGGAATGCGGATATGAAGCGGGGTGTTTGGGGTATTCACTGTATCAACAGTTGACAGCCTGCAACGTGAAATGCAAAATACTTGCCCCGACGACGATGCGTACAGAACGCGGGCCCCGGATCAAGACGGATAAGAGGGACGCCAAACTTATAGCGGATTGCCTTTCCAACGGCGGGTTTAAGGCGGTATATATACCAACTGCGCAGGATAATGCCGTGAAGGAATATATTCGGATGCGGGATGATCACAAGCAGGCACTGAAAAAGATCAAGCAGCAGATAAATGCCCTGTGTACACGGTTCGGATTCAGCTACGACGGGACCTACTGGAGCGGAAGGCATCTGAAATGGCTTGAGGGACTGAAGATGTCTGAATTGATCCGGGAAACACTGAATGAGTATCTGCTGACGTACAACGAACTGACGGCAAAGATCGAAAGATATGATGAGCGGATCCGTGAGATCTCAGATCAGAGTGAGTATCAGGAGAAAGCCAGGAAGCTGGAGTGTTTTCTGGGGATCAAAACACATACGGCGATGGCATTGATCGTCGAAACAGGAGATTTCAAGCGGTTCCGGAAGGGAAATATCTACGCGGCATACCTTGGGCTGGCACCGGGAGAACACTCCAGCGCTGAAAGCGGCGGGAAACTCGGTATAACAAAAGCCGGCAATTCACACCTGAGACGATTGCTGATCGAAGCGGCGGGAGGAATCTGTAAAGGTGCCATCGGGAAGAAATCCAAGGACCTGGCTGCACGTCAGAAGGGGAACCTGACGGAAGTTATCGCATATGCAGACAAGGCGAACATCAGGCTTCGGAGCAAATACTACAGGATGATCAGGCACGGAAAGAAACGGAATGTGGCGGTAGCGGCTGTGGCCAGAGAACTTGCGTGCTTCATATGGGGAATGGTGACGGACAATATCCGCGGAAATGCGGCATGACATCTTCGATCCTGCCGGCAGGCTTGAGTGCAGCCTGATACTTTGGCTCCGGGGCGAACAGGCTCGGAACCTTTACCCTCAGCAAGATCGTTTTGTCTGACTGAATTCCTTCCCGACAGTACTTGGAAGGAGCTGTGATCACTGTAAGGTTTGAGTCATCTGCGCGGAACCTCTGTCGGCATGGGCAACCATGATCCACGCGATGAGATCGCAGGGCTCTCGGCGGACCATTAGCCTGTTGGTATCCAATCCACGAATAACAGAGTGGCCAATGCCGGAAACTGTTAAATCTCAGCTCCTTCCAAGTGCTGTCGAGATCGAATTATCTTGACCTTTCAAGAAACTGAAATTTTTTTCATCCCCCTCTTGACACGGGTCACTTCATAACAGGTTCCCCGTTCTGCTTCATTCAGCGGATGCAGCGGATGGGCATTTGTACAGTCAGACCATTCCAAAACTTCACTCTTCACTCTCCACTCTTCACTCTCCGCTCTCAACTCTCAACTCTCAACTCTCCGCTTCGCTCTCCACTCTCCGCTCCGCTCTCCGCTTTCCTCCCTTCCTTTTTGTGTTTTCCCCGAAAGCGTGTTATAATATTTCAAATTCCGTTGGGGAGGGAACGCCATGCCCTGGACACCGGCCCAGACCGAGGCCATCGGGGCCGACAACAGCTCCGTGCTGATCAGCGCCGCCGCCGGCAGCGGCAAAACGGCGGTGCTGGTGGAGCGCGTCATCCGGCTATTGCGGGAGGGCTGCGACATCGACCGGATGCTGATCGTCACCTTCACCCGCGCCGCCGCCGCCGAAATGCGGGAGCGCATCGAGGCGGCGCTGAGCCGGGAAGGGAGTTCCTCCGCTCTCAGGCGGCAGGCCGCCCGGGTGGGGCGCGCCTATATATCCACCCTGCATTCCTTCTGCCAGCGCTTTCTGAAGGATCATTTCAGCCGGGCGGGCATCGACCCGGCCTTCCGCCTGTCCGCCGACAGCGAGCTGCTGCCCCTGTGGGAGGAGGCCCTTTCCGAGGCCCTGGCCGAAACCTGGACCGACCCGAATCCGGACTCCGCGGCCCTGCGGAACCAGTTCGATTACGAGGAACTGGAGGACCTTGTCCCCGCCCTGCGGCAGGCGCTGATGTCCCGGGCGAATCCCTTCGCCTGGGCCAGGGAGCGGGCCGCGGCGGGCAGCGCCCTGATGATGGCGGAACTGGAGCGGTGCGCGGACCTGAGGCTGATCGCCGCGGAGGAGCTTCTTGAGGACATGGAAGCCCTGGAGACCGCCGGACGCCTGCCGGAAAGGTTTCTGGAAAACCTGCGGAGCGACCGGGCGACCTACGAAGCGGTCCTGAGGGACCACGCCTCCTCCGGTACGGTAAAGCTGGTGATGCTCTCCCGCAAAAAAGCGCCTCCCGACGAGGACCCCGCCCTGACGGAAAATTACCGGGCCCTGCGGGACGCCTTCCGCAAGGCGCTGAACGACGCGGCCAAAGGCTGGCCCGGCACGCGGGAGGCCATGGAAAAGGCGTATCAGGCGTCGCTCCCCGCCCTGCGGGGGCTGATCGCCCTGTGTGAAAACGCCGACCTGAAGTATTTCGACAAAAAGCAGCGCAAAAACCGCCTGGAGTTCAGCGACCTGGAGCACCTTACCCTCCGGGTGCTCTCCGACGACGCCGTGGCCCGGGAGGCCAGCGCCCGGTTCGACCACCTGTTCGTGGACGAATACCAGGACGTGTCCGGCATTCAGGAGAGCATCGTATCCCGCCTGCATTTCCCGGGGGTGAACACCCTGTTCATGGTGGGGGACGTCAAGCAGTCCATCTACCGCTTCCGGGCCGCCGATCCCACGCTGTTCATGCGCAAGTTCTTTTCCTTCCCAACGGACAAGGACGGTGCGGAAAGGAAGATTCTGCTCAACGCCAATTTCCGTTCGGATCCCGTTCTGATCGCCGGGATCAACCTGGTTTTCCGCCACGCCATGCGGCGCTCGGTCACCGAGATTGAATACGATGCCGAAAACGCCCTGGTCCCGGGGCTGACCGGCCCGGAGACAAGGGGCGGCGACCCCATCCGCGTGGTGGTTTTCAGGCGGGACGCCCCGGAAACGTCCGAGGATGAGGAGGAAACCGAGGAGGAAGAACTGACCGTCTGGCAGAAGGAATGCGCCTGGATCGCAAAGGAGATCCGCAGCCTTCACGACGGGGAAAAAATGCGCGTCGACGGGGAGCCCGTACGCTGGCGCGACATCGTGGTGCTGCTGCGGGGCGCGGTGAACCGCTCCGGGGACCTGGCGAAGGCGCTGGAGGACAGCGGCATCCCGGTGTATTCCGAGGCCGACGCCCGGTACTGGGAACTGCCGGAGGTGCGGGATACCACCCTCCTGTGCCGGGCGGTGGTCAATCCCTGCGACGACATCGCCCTGATGGGCGTCCTGCGCTGCCCGGCCTTCGGCTTTTCGTCGGAGGAACTGGCCCTTATTCGCCTGGGGGACAGGAAGGCCCCCTTCCACCGGGTGTTCTTCGCCCGCGCGGAAACGGACGACCCCCTGGGCAGGAAATGCGCCGGGGTGCTCAAACGCCTGGAGGAGTGGCGCTTTTATTCCCGCTCCGTCCCGCTGGACACCTTTTTGTGGAAGCTGATCCGGGAAAGCGGGTTGTACCTCCGGGCCGGGGCCGATCCCTTTCCCGAGGACGCCCGGGCGCGGCTGAGGCTGTTCGCCGAGCAGGCCCGGGGCGAAAACGCCCGCCTGGACCTGAAGGAATTCCTGACGCTGAGGGAAAACGAACGCCGCGCCGGGGAGCGTTCCGCGGCCCGCACCCTGTCCGACCGGGACGACGTGGTGCGGATCATGACGATGCACAAATCCAAGGGCCTGCAGTTCCCGGTGGTGTTTATGCCGGGGCTGGCCGCGAGGTTCAAGACCGGAAGCAACGACGGCGTCCAGTGGGACACGGACCTGGGCGTCGCCCTGCGCGTCCTGAGCCCGGACCGGGCGGAGCTTCCCAATCCGGCCCTGGCGGCGGTGCGGGAAAAGAACGTGCTGAAGCAGAAATCCGAGGAGGCCCGGCTGATGTACGTGGGCATGACCCGCGCCAAAAAGCGCCTGTACCTCATGGGCTCCCCGCGGAATACCGAAAAAGCCCTCGCCGGGCGGCGTCCCACGGCCGGGAACGCCCTGCGGGCGAATTCCATGCTGGACTGGGTGCTGGACGCCCTGGGCGAGGACGCCCTCAAAAGCGAGGGGGAAGTCCTTTTCCCCGGCGGCGAACGGTTCCTGATCTCCTTCCCGGAGCTGAAGGGCCTTCAGGCCCGGGAGCGGGACAGGATGCCCGCGCCGCCCCTCATGGACCTTCGGGACGGGCCCGTGCCCGCGGCCTTTATACGGGAGGACAGGCCCCGCGTCCCGCTGAAGACCTCCGTCACCGCCCTGGCGCGGCAGATGAAGGAGAGCGGGGACGATACCGAGACCTACGAAAACAAGCGGCGGGAAATGCTGTCCCGCCCCGACGCGCGCCCGCGCTTTTTGATGGAGGACACCGGGCTGACCGGGCAGGAGCGGGGCACGCTGATCCACCGGTGCCTGGGCTCGGTGGACCTGGACATGGTCCGCGCCGGGGATGTGCGGGGCGCGGTGGAAAAGCTGGCGCAAAAAGGCTTTTTCTCCGCCCGGGAGGCGCGGGAGGCCCTCTCCCCCGCCGCGCTTGGCAGCATGTCGGGATTCTTTTTATCGCCCCTGGGACGCCGGATGCTTCAAAGCCCCGCTGTCCGCCGGGAATGGGCCTTTGACCTGCACCTGAAAAGCAGCCTGGCGGAATACGTGCAGGGCGTTATCGACCTGTGCTTCATCGAAGACGGCGAATGGGTGCTGTGCGATTACAAAACCGACCGCGTCTCCGGGAACGAACTGAAGGAAAGGTACCGGGGACAGCTGGAACTGTACAAAAAGGCCCTGGAGGACATCACGGGCCGCGGGGTGCGGCAGACGCTTTTGTATTCCCTGTCCCTGGGCAGGGAGATCCCCGTCGAATAAGCGGGCGCGGGGGGGGGGGGAGCATACCCCGGCGAAAAACGAAGTCCCTGGGAAGGTTTTCCCGCCTTCACCTTTGCCCGGATATCATAAGCGTACGGTATCTGTTCAGTCCTGCGGACAGAACAGATACCGCGGGGGGTACCCGTACCCCCCGCGAACCCCCCGGGCGAAGAACGGAGTCCGGGGAAGGGAA